>DASZSS010000457.1:0-16838 GCA_035548535.1 Steroidobacteraceae bacterium | reverse complement strand
CCAGCTCCAGAGCTGGCGCGCGCGGAAGGGTTCGCTCCCCAGCTCCCGCACGAACGCTTCCAGCTCGGGCCGCGTCAGCCCGAGCAGGTTCTTGCGTTCGCGAATGGCGGGAGCGGACATGGATCAACCGCGCGGATGCAGGTCCGCGCCCGCGAAGAAGTATGCGATTTCCTGCGCGGCCGTGGCCGGCCCATCGGAGCCGTGCACCGTGTTGCGCTCGATGCTCTCCGCGAGGTCGGCGCGGATCGTGCCGGGCGCGGCCTTCTTCGGGTCCGTCGCGCCCATGATCTCGCGATTCTTCGCGATGGCGTTCTCGCCTTCGAGCACCTGGATCATGACGGGACCCGAGGTCATGTACTTCACCAGGTCCTTGAAGAAGGGCCGCTCCTTGTGGACGGCGTAAAACGCCTCCGCTTCCCGCTGGGACAGATGAACCATGCGCGCGGCGATGACCGTGAGCCCCGCCTGCTCGAAGCGGCGGTAGACCTCGCCGATGAGGTTGCGGGCTACGCCGTCGGGCTTGACGATGGAGAAAGTGCGCTCGAGCGCCATGGACATCGACCTCCGGAAAACGATTGGCGTGGGAAAAGGCCGCTCGCCCGGCACCTTACGGGGGCACCGAGCGCGGCGGCCACAGTGGGCCGGGAAGTCTACTGGCTGAGCGCCCCTGCCGCAATTTCGCGCAGGGTGGAAGTGCCGGTTCTGAAAGGACTTTTCGAGGCCGTAAAAGGGGCCGCGACACGGCCCGTCAGACCGAGAAGCTCTCGCCGCAACCGCATTCGCCCTTCACGTTCGGGTTGCGGAAGCGGAAGGCCTCGTTCAGCCCTTGCTTCACGAAGTCCACCTGCGTGCCGTCGATGAGCTTCAGGCTCTCCGCATCCACGAATACCCGCACGCCGCGGTCTTCGAAGACGACGTCGCCGGGTTGCTGCCCGTCCGCGTAGTTCACGACGTAAGCGAAGCCGGAACAGCCGGTCTTGCGGACCCCGAGGCGGAGCCCGATCCCGTGGCCGCGAGCGGCCAGAAAGGTACGAATGCGATCGGCGGCGGATTCAGTGAGCGAAATGGACATATTCGGCTTGGAGGATTCTACGGCGCTCCGGCCGGGGGCTGAAGGGTGGCGATCAACGCATCTTCGACCGTGAGCAGCCGACCCAGTTTCTCCACCGGAACGCCCATGATCTCGAGCCACGCAGCGGGCTTGCCGGGAACCAGGTCCGTGAGAGAGCGTCCGGGGAGCTGTTCGGTGAGCCACGCGGTCACGGCGAGAGTATGGGGACAGCCCCACGCCTGAAAAAGGGCCGCCTTCACAGACCCGTTCACCACGCGCAGGTGGAAACGCACCCACGCGCCCTCGCCGATGCTTCCGGCCTCGCCGCGCAGCACTTTGCCCTCTGCCGCGCTGTGGCCGTCGCCGTTCGGCGTCATCGCGCCGGCATGCGGCAGCTCTTCAAAGTACTTGCGCGCAAGCGGGCTCAGCGTGTCGAGCTCGGCCTCGGCCTGCCGCGAGAGCATCTCGGCCCCGCTGGCGTACGAAGCGAGCTGGTCTTCCGCGCGGCGGCCACTGACGCGCCTCTCGACCCGTGCAGGGATTGCCTGAGTGGCTGCGCTGGGCTGTGCGCCAGTCTCCGCTGCCGCCACGCTCGCGCCGATTGATGGCGCGGAAGCGGCATTCGAAGCCCCACTTGCGTGCTTCGAGGCCCCGCGCGCGCTTTTCGACGCCGCGCTTGCGATGTTCGAGGCCTCACCGGCGCCCTTCAGGGCTCCGCTTGCATCGTTGAGCGTCGCGCTCGCGCCCTCCGGGCCGCTCGCAGACTTCGGACCGCTCGCGGACTTCGGGTCGACCGCCGACTTCAGGTCACCCCAGCTCGAGCTGGCGGGCGACACCCGCCGCAGCTTCTCCACCTGCGCGATCACGGCGGCCGCCGCTGCGTCGATGTCCGATTCGGTCGTGCCGCGGCCGAAGCTGAAGCGCAGTGAGCTCTGCGCCAGCTCCGTCCCGCGGCCCAGCGCGCGCAGCACGTACGAGGGCTCGCCCGAGGCCGAGTTACACGCCGACCCCGTCGTGACCGCAAGCGAGGTGAGCCCGGTGACCAGGCTCTCACCCTCCACGCCCTCGAACGAGACGTTCAAGATCTCGGCAATGCGCGGCGCTGCCGCACCGTTCAGATGCACGCCGCCGAGCCGCTCGAGCGATTGCCACAGCCGGTCGCGCAAGCGCGCGAGCCGCGCGGCCTCCTTCGTCATCGCCCACGCCGCGATCTCGCACGCGACACCAAAGCCCACGATTTGATGAAGCGCGAGCGTCCCCGATCGCAGCCCACGCTCCTGCCCGCCGCCGAACATCACCGCGCGCACGAGCGGCCGCACCTCGGGTCGCACGTAGAGCGCCCCGATGCCCTGCGGGCCATAGAGCTTGTGCGCGGTAAAAGACAGCATGTCGACGGGCAAAACGTCGCCCGCCCGGTTCGCAATGTCCACGCCGCCCCCGGTTTGCGCGCCCGTGCGCCCGGGCTCGCGCACGCGAATCGGTATCTTGCCCACGGACTGTGCGGCGTCCGTGTGAAACGGCACGCCCCGCGCTCGGCACAAGTCGCCGATGGCACGGATGTCCTGGATCACGCCCGTCTCGTTGTTCACGTGCATGATCGAGACGAGCGCCGTATCGGGCCGCAGCCACGCCTCGACCGCGTCCGGCGTGATGCTGCCGTTCGCATTCGGTGCAAGGTACGTGACCGTGAACCCTTCGCGCTCGAGCTGCTTGCAGGGATCGAGCACCGCCTTGTGCTCGATGCGCGAGGTGATGATGTGCCGCTTGCGATCCGCGTTGGCGCGCGCGGTGCCGAGAATCGCGAGATTGTTCGACTCCGTGGCGCCCGACGTGAACACGATGTCCTCGGGCTGCGCCCCGATGAGCGCCGCGACCTGCGCGCGCGCCGCTTCGATGCGCGCCGCCGCGCGACGGCCGAGCGCGTGAGAAATCGAGCCGGCATTGCCGTACGTGCCCGCGGCATTCAACACGGCGCACATCGCGCGTGCGACGGCGGGCTCCACTGGGGTCGTCGCCGCGTAGTCGAGGTAGATCACGACGGCCTCACGTCCCCGACCGCGGCGTGCCGGCAGCGCGCCGCTTGTTCTGCACGGCGGTCAGCAAGCCGCGCAGGATGTTCACCTCGTTCTGATCCAGCTCCGCGCGCTGAAAGATGCGGCGGATGCGCAGCATGAGGTGCGTGCCCGACTGCGTGCGATCCCGGAAATCCACTTCCTCCATCACCTGCGCGAGATGGGCATACAGGCGCTCCATTTCCTCGGGCGTGGCGAGCGGCGCACTGCGCGGATCGGCGATCGTGGGGCTCGCGAACGCCCGGAACAGCTCGTACGCCACGAGCTGCACCGCCATCGCGAGATTCAGCGACAGGTACTCGTGATTCGCCGGAATACGAATCAGCGCGTGCGCCGTTTCCAGCGCCTCGTTGGTGAGCCCGGTGCGCTCGGCCCCGAACAGCACAGCCGCCGGCGCGCGCTGCGCCTCCGCGACGATTCGGGCGGCCGCATCGCGCACGTCGAGCACCCGGAAGTTCTGATCGCGATCGCGCGAGGTCGTCGCCGCGACGTAGCCGACGCCGGCGAGCGCTTGCTCGAGCGTGTCCACCACGGTGGCGCGCGCGAGCAGATCGTCTGCACCGGAGGCGCGCGCGGTCGCCTCCGCATGCGGGAATTGCTTGGGGCGCACGAGCACGAGCTCACGCAGCCCCATGTTCTTCATCGCGCGCGCGACCGCCCCGATGTTGCCGGGGTGCGAGGGCTCGACGAGCACGATGCGGATCGCGGGAGTCGCGGAGATCATGTGGCAATCGAAGGCCGGGGACTCGGGGTCATCTGGTACGCTAGCGGCCGCAGGCAACGCGTGCCCGGTCCCGGATCATCGGTGATCCGGGTGCTCCGTAAAACGCTCAGCCGCAAATTTCGCTCATTCGATCGCAGCATAAATGCCCGTCCACGCCTTGCTCAACATCGCGGTCCGCGCCGCGCGCAACGCCGGCGAGATCATCGTCCGGAGCATGAATCGGCTCGACAGCCTCGAGATCACCTCGAAGGGCCGCAACGACTTCGTCACCGAGGTGGATCGTGCCGCCGAGAACGAAATCATCGGCCACATCCGCAAGCACTACCCGGCGCACGCCTTTCTCGGCGAGGAGAGCGGCTCGATCCCCGGCAAGAACGGCGAGTCCGAGACCGTGTGGATCATCGATCCGCTCGATGGCACCACGAACTTTCTGCACGGCTTCCCGCAGTTCGCAGTATCCATCGCGTGTCGCCATCGCGGCCGCCTCGAGCATGCCGTCGTCTATGATCCGCTGCGCCAGGAGATCTTCACGGCCTCACGCGGCGAAGGGGCGCGCCTCGATAATCACCGGATTCGCGTGAGCAAGCAGCGCACGCTCGACGGCGCGCTCGTCGCGACGGGCTTTCCCTATCGCTCGAACGTGCGCTTCATCGAGCCGTATCTCGCAATGCTCAGGACAGTCATGGAGCAAACCGCGGGCGTGCGCCGGCCCGGCTCCGCCGCGCTCGATCTGGCTTACGTGGCGGCGGGCCGCGTGGATGCGTTCTTCGAGATCGGCCTTGCGCCGTGGGACACCGCCGCGGGGGTGCTGCTGATCCAGGAGGCAGGCGGCCGTGTCGGCAATCTGACAGGCGGGGAATACAAGGATAGCGGCAACATCGTCGCCGGCTCGCCGAAAGTGTACGCAGCGCTGCTCGAGGCCTTGGCGCCGCACGTCACGGAGCGACTGCGCGAATCCTGAGAGCGCACGCGCTGTGCGACCTGCGAGCTAACGTTCACTCGGCGCTGTGTAGTAGAGTCGCGCGCAATTTCACGTTGCGGGAGCCGATAGAATGAGTAAACCCGGTATTTTCGCGACCATCCCGATCGCCGAACTGTCGCGGGAGGCCAAGGGCGAAGGCGGCGTGACGCTGAATCGGTCGCTCGGCGCGGGGGCGCTCATCGCGATCGGCATCGGCGGCATCATCGGCACGGGCATCTTCGTGTTGACCGGCCTCGCCGCCGCGCAGTACGCGGGCCCCGCCATTCCCATCTCGTTCATCATCGCCGCATTCGGCTGCCTCTTCGCGGGCCTCTGCTACGCCGAGTTCTCATCGATGGTGCCGGTGTCCGGCAGCGCCTACGCCTACAGCTACGCGACGCTCGGCGAGTTCACCGCCTGGTTCGTCGGCTGGAATCTGGTGCTCGAATACATGCTGGCGGCCGCCACGGTGGCGGTTGGCTGGGCGCGCTATTTCGTGAAGCTTCTGGAAGAGCTGCACCTCGCCGCCCTGCCCGAGGCGCTTTCCAAAGCTCCGGTGGATTGGAATCACGGGTTCGTCGCCTCGGGCGGCGTGCTGAACGTTCCGGCGATCCTGATTGCGGCGCTTGCGACGGTGATCTGCTACATCGGCATCCGTCAGTCCGCCACCGTGAACGGCATCGTCGTCGCCATCAAGGTGACCATCGTCGTGCTCGTGATTGCGTTCGGCGCGTTCTTCGTCAGCACCGCGTACTGGCATCCGTACGTGCCGCCGAACACCGGCAGGTTCGGCGAATTCGGCATTTCCGGCATCCTGCGCGCCTCGGGCATCATCTTCTTCGCGTACATCGGCTTCGATGCGGTCTCGACGGCCGCTCAGGAAGCGAGGAACCCGCAACGCGATCTGCCGATCGGCATCCTCGGCAGCCTCTTCATCTGCACGCTGCTCTACATCCTCATGTCGGCGGTGCTAACGGGACTCGTGCCGTATCCGCAGTTGAACGATGCCGCACCGGTGGCCGTGGCCTTGCAGGCGCATCCTGAGCTGAACTGGCTCACGATCTGGGTGATCGTCGGCGCGCTCGCCGGCCTCACCTCCGTCATCCTGGTAATGATTCTCGCGCAGGCCCGCATCTTCCTGACGATGGCGCAGCACGGGTTGATCCCGCCCTCGTTCGCGAAGGTGCATCCCAAATATCGCACCCCGTACGTCGCCACCGCCGTCACCGGCGGGTTCGCGATGCTCGCGGCGGGACTCCTGCCGATCAATGTGCTGAGCGAGATGGTCTCCATCGGCACGCTGATCGCCTTCATCGTCGTCTGCATCGGCGTGTTGGTGCTGCGCTATACGCGCCCGGAGCTGCCGCGGCCGTTCAGGGTGAAGGGCATCTGGGCCGTGAGCCTGCTCGGGGTCGCCTTCTGTGGCGTGATGGCCGGAACACTCGAGAAGGCCACCTGGATGCGCCTCATTTGGTGGACGGTCATCGGCGTCGTCATCTACTTCGGCTACAGCTATCGCCGCAGCAAGCTGCGGAACGGCGAGGTCGCAAGCAACGAGCCGGCGCGCGCGGAAAGCTGACCCGTCAGCCCGGCGCGTCTTCCGTCTTGGCCTTGCGGTCGAGCAGCCGCCGCAGGCGGATGTTGATCATCTCGACCGCCACCGAGAAGGCCATCGCGAAGTAGAGGTAGCCCTTCGGGATGTGGAAGTGCGCGCCCTCGCCGATCAGCGCCACGCCGATCAGGATCAGGAAGGAGAGCGCGAGAATCTTGATCGTCGGATGCTTGTCGACGAAGTCGGCGATCGCGCCCGACACCACCATCATCACGAGAATCGCGACGATGACCGCCGCCACCATGACCGGCAGGTCGTTCGCGAGCCCGACGGCCGTGAACACCGAGTCGAGCGAGAACACGATATCGATCACGCCGACCTGCACGACGGTCATGAAGAAGCTCGAGAAGACGGCGGCGCGGTGTGGCTCGGCGGCGCCTTCGAGCGTGTGATGGATCTCGAGCGTGCTCTTCACCAGCAGGAAGAGCCCGCCGATGAAGAGGATCAGGTCGCGCCCCGACACGCCTTGCTCGAAGACGAAGAACCAGGGCTTGGTCAGGCGCGTCAGCCAGACGATCGAGAAGAGCAGCAGCACACGCGTGAGCATCGCGAACGCCAGCCCGCTGATGCGGGCCGACGTGCGCTGCTCGGCCGGCAGGCGCCCGACGAGGATCGAGATGAAGATGATGTTGTCGATGCCGAGGACGATTTCGAGCGCCGACAGCGTGACGAACGCGATCCAGGCTTGGGGGTCGGTCAGGAGCTCCAGCATCGGGTTACGGCAGGTGGTCCACGGCGGTCTTCTTCACCGTTGGGAACACGTGCTCGGCTTTGAGTCCCATGTCGAGCGCCACGGAGCTCGAAATGTAGATGGACGAATACGTGCCGGCGAGGATGCCGATGAGCAGCGCTTCGGAGAAGCCGCGCAGGACGGGCCCGCCGAGGAATAGCAGCGCCACGACGACGATCGAGGTCACGACCTTCGTCATGATCGTGCGCGAGAGCGTCTGGTTGATCGCCTGATCCAGCACGACCGGCGATGGCAGTCGCCGGCTCGCCTCGAAGCGCTCGCGGATGCGATCGAACACGATGACCGTGTCGTTCAGCGAGTAGCCGATGACCGCGAGGATGGCCGCGACGACCGCCAGATCGAACGGCGTCTGCGTCACCGAGAAGACGCCGAGCACGAGGATGGGGTCGTGCGCCACCGCGAGAATGGCCCCGGCGGAGAGGCGCCAGGTGTGGAAACGGAGCGCAAGATAGATGGCGATCAGCAGCAGCGTGAACGACAGCGCCCAGATCGCGCTTACCTTCAGCTCGCTGCCGACCTGCGGGCCGACGACTTCGAGCTGCTGGATGTGCGCTCCCGGATCGACTCCTTGCAGCACCTTCTCGATCTCCGCACGGATCACATCGCCGGTCTGCCCTTCGATGGGCGGGAGGCGGATCGCAATGTCGCGGGAGGAGCCGAACTGCTGGACCTGCGGCTCGTGGAAGCCGGCCGCCTCGAGGCCGGCGCGGACCTTCTCCACGTCCGCCGCCTGGGGGAAGGTCGCTTCGACGCTCACGCCGCCCGTGAAATCGATGGCGTAGTTCAGCCCGCGCGTCGCGAAGGACACGAAGCACACGATCATCAGGATCCCGGACAGCCCGTACCACACCTTGCGTGTGGCCATGAACGGGAAGCTCGTCGGCTTGTGAAAGAATTCCACTGCGAATGCCCCAGAGAAAGCAGCTTAGATCGGCAGCTTCGCGAGCTTGCGCTTGCGGCCGTACATGAGCGTGAGCAGCGCGCGGCTGCCCATCAAGGCCGTGAACATCGAGGTGCCGATGCCGAGCGTCAGCACGACGGCGAAGCCGCGGATCGGGCCGCTGCCAAAGATCCAGAGCACGATGCCGGCGATGAGCGTCGTCACGTTCGAGTCCGCGATGGCGGAGAACGCCTTGTCGAAGCCATGCCGGATCGCCGCTTGCGGCGACACGCCGTTGCGCAGCTCCTCACGGATACGCTCGTAGATCAGCACGTTCGCGTCCACCGCCATGCCGACGGTGAGGATGATGCCCGCGATGCCCGGCAACGTGAGCGACGCGCGCATCATCGAGAGCAGCGCCGTGAGCAGCACGACGTTTGCGAGCAGCACGGCATCGGCCACGAGGCCGAACACCTTGTAGTAGATCACCATGAAGATGAACACGCCGGCCATGCCGATGATGAGCGCGTTCACGCCCTGATCGATGTTCTTCTGCCCGACGCTCGGGCCGACGGCGCGCTCCTCGACGACGTAGATCGGCGCGGCGAGCGAGCCAGCGCGCAGCAGCAGCGCCAGCTCCCGCGCTTCACCGGCCTGCAGGCCCGTGATCTGGAACTGGTTGCTGAACACGCCGCGGATCGTCGCCAGGCTGATGACGTCTTCGGTCGTCACGTCGCGCGTCACCGGCTTGCCGTTGACGTTCACCGTCTCGCGGCTCTTCTCGATGAACACGACGCCCATGCGCCGGCCCACGTTCGCGCGCGTCGTCTTCAGCATCTCATCGCCGCCGCGCGAGTCGAGCTTGATCGAGACGCCCGGGCCTTCCTGAGTGGCGGCCGTGCGGGCGTCGGTGAGCTGATCGCCCGTCACGATGATGTCGCGCTTCAGCAGGACCGGCTGGTGCGTGCCGCGCATGTAATACAGCTTCGATCCGAGCGGCGCGCGGCCGCGCTGCGCGGCCTCGATCGCGCTGTGCTGCGTGTCCTCGAGCCGCCACTCGAGCGTCGCCACCTTGCCGAGGATGTCTTTGACCTCGGCCGAGTTCTGCACGCCGGGGAGCTGCACGTTGATGCGATCGAGCCCCTGCCGCTGCACGATGGGCTCGGACACGCCGAGCTCGTTGACGCGGTTGCGCAGCGTCTCGATGTTCTTCTGGATCGCGTAGTCCTGGCGTTCGCGAATCTGCTTCTCGGTCAGCACGCCCTGCACGGCGGGGCCGCTCGAGAGGTTGATAGTGGTCAGCGTGAGATCGGACAGCGTCTTCGAGAGCAGGTCGCGTACGGCGTCGGGGTCCGAGTTGGGCGGCAGCGTGACGCGGATGGCGTTCGGGCGCGAGCTGTCGACCGCGACCGGAGCGACGTCGATGTACTGGATCTTCGCGTTGGCGAGCGCGCGGCGGATGCCCTGCTCATAGCCGCTCAGCACCTGATTGATCGCGCCGCTCACGTCCACCTGGTACAGCAGGTAGAGGCCGCCGCGCAGATCGAGGCCGAACGGCATCGGCCGGATGCCGAGCTTGGTGAAGAGGGTCGGCGCGCGGGTCGCGAACGACAGCGCCGTGATGTACTGATCCTTGAACTGCGGGTTGGCGTTGACCGCATCGCGCGCGCGTAGCTGCGAGGGCACGTCCGCGAAGTGCACCATCAGCCGCCCGCTATCGATCAGGGTGCGAACGAAGGGGATCTTCTGATCGGTGAGGAATTTCTCGACGGTCTGCTGCGCCGTGACGTCCATCGCGTTGTGATCTTTGCGCGCCACCTGCAGGGCCGGCGCTTCGCCGAACACGTTCGGCAACGCGAAGATCAGGGCAAGAACGAGGACTCCGGCGACGAGAATGTATTTCCAGCGGGCGTACTCAAGCATGGCTCAACTGCTCTTCAGAGTGCCCTTCGGCATCTGCGAACCAATCTGGAACTTCTGCACCTTGATGCGCACACCGTCCGCGATCTCGAGCGTGACGAAGGTGTCGCCCACTTCGATGACCTTGCCGAGAATCCCGCCGCTCGTGACGACCTCGTCGCCCGCCGCCAGGCGCTGCACCATGGCCTGATGCTCCTTCGCCTTCTTCTGCTGCGGACGGATCAGCAGGAAATAGAAGATGGCGATGAACACGACCATCATCAGCAGCGGTGCGAACTGCCCGCCGGGGGAAGCGCCGGCGCCCTGCGCCATTGCGTCCGGAATCAAACCGTTCATGAGGTCACCTTAGGAGCGAGAACCCTGGATATCGCTTACGAAACCGTCGGCCGAATGGGCCGGGCCCGGGCGCGAAGGGGCGGCATTATGCCACAGCGTCCGGCACCGCTTGTTCCTTGAAAAAGCGGGCCTTTCGCCCCGTACGGCGCACGCCCGACGGGGCTCATCAGGCCGCCGCCGCGCGGGCGCGATAGTCCCGGGCGAAAGCGCCGAACCGCCCGGCGGCAATGGCCGCGCGAATCTGACGCATGAGGTCCAGGTAGAAGTGCAGGTTGTGGATGGTGTTCAGCCGGGAGCCCAGGATCTCATTGCAACGGTCGAGATGGCGAAGGTACGAGCGCGAGTAGTTGCGGCACGTGTAGCAGGCGCAGTTGGGGTCCAGCGGACCGAGGTCCGCGTGATGCGCGCTGTTCCGGATGTTCACGACGCCGACTGAGGTGAACAGATGGCCGTTGCGCGCGTGCCGGGTGGGAATCACGCAATCGAACATATCGATACCGCGAGCCACGGCGGCGACGATGTCCTCGGGCCTGCCGACGCCCATCAGGTACCGCGGCTTGTCGGCCGGCATGTGCGGCACCACGGTCTCCAGCACGCGCAGCCGCTCATCCTCCGGTTCGCCCACCGCGAGGCCGCCCACGGCAAGGCCCGGCCAATCGAGCTGCAGGAGCGTCTCGAGCGAAGCGAGGCGCAGCGGCAGGTGCATGCCTCCCTGCACGATGCCGAACAGTCCGCCCGGAGGACCGTCGGGCGCGCGTTGCGGGATCTCGCGCGGAGCTTCATTCGAGCGCGCGGCGAGCGACGCGCCGGCCTCACTCACGCCGCCGCGGCTCGCTGCGCGGGCCCACTCGCGGTAGTAATGCTCGTGACTTCTCTTCGCCCAGCGCATCGATCTTTCCATCGATGCGCGAGCCTCGGCCTCGGTCGCCGGGTATGGCGTGCAATCGTCCAGCGCCATCGCAATGTCCGACCGCAGCCGGAGCTGCACATCCATCGAGTCTTCCGGCGTGAGTCGGACGTCGGAGCCGTCGATGGGTGATTTGAACCGCACGCCCTCCTCCGTGATCTTGCGCAAGCTGCGCAGGCTGAACACCTGAAAGCCGCCGGAATCCGTGAGGATCGGCCGCTGCCAGTGCATAAAGCCGTGCAGCCCGCCGTGCGCGCTCACGATATCCGCGCCCGGCCGCAGCATGAGATGGAACGTGTTGCCGAGGATGATCTGCGCGCCGAGCCCTTCGAGCTCTTCGGGCGTCATCGCTTTCACGCTGCCGTACGTACCGATCGGCATGAACGCCGGCGTTTCGACGACGCCGTGCGTGAGAGACAACTTGCCGAGGCGCGCCGCGCCGTCGGTCGCGAGCAGCTCGAAGGCCGGCCTCATCGCGGGCGGCTCCTTTGTGAATCGGCCGAAGTCACGAACATGGCATCGCCATAGCTGAAAAACCGATAGCGTAACCGCACGGCGTGCTCATATGCGGCCAGAACGTGCTCGCGGCCCGCAAACGCGGCCACCAGCATCAGGAGCGTCGACTCCGGGAGGTGGAAATTCGTGATGAGCGCATCGACGACGCGAAACTGAAAGCCGGGCGTGATGAAGAGGCTCGTGTCGCCGGAGAAGGGTCTCAGCTCGGCCGCGCCCCCAGCGCTCGCCAGCGCCGCGGATTCCAGTGCGCGCGCAACCGTGGTGCCGACCGCAATCACGCGTCCGCCTGCTGCGCGCGCGCTCGCAATCGCGGCGCACGTTTCCGCGCCAACGGAGACCCACTCCGCGTGCATCACATGCAACGCGATGTCGTCCACTCGCACCGGCTGAAACGTGCCCGCGCCGACGTGTAAGGTCACAAATGCGCGCCGCACGCCGAGCGCGTCGAGCTTCTCGACCAGGCCCGCATCGAAATGCAGGCTTGCCGTCGGCGCGGCAACAGCGCCGGGGTGCTCGGCAAAAATACTCTGATAGCGCTCCCGATCGGCGTCGCTCGCGGCGCGGCGGATGTACGGCGGCAGCGGTACCTCGCCCCATTGCTCGAAGAACTCGAGCGCGGGCGCCGGCAGCGCCACCTCCCAGAGCTCGCCACGCTTCGCGACGACGCGTACCGAGCCGCCGACCGTCGCGATCTCCAGCTCCTCGCGAATGGGCTTGCTGGCGCGCAATTGCACGAGCGCGCCGCGCTCGCCGAGCGGGCGTTCGAGAAAGATCTCGACTCTGCCGCCGGAAGGCTTGAACCCGAGCAGACGCGCGGCGACGACCCGCGTGTCGTTGAAGACGAGCAGGTCACCCGCTCGCAGCAGCGCCGGCAGATCGCGGAACACGCGATCGAAAACCTGGCCGGTCTGGCCGTCGAGCACCAGCAGCCGGCGGGCCGAGCGCTCGGCCAGCGGCGTCTGGGCAATCAGCTCTTCGGGAAGCTCGTAGGAGAAGTCGGCGCGGCGCACGCGCGCATGGTAGACGTCAGAGCTCCGTCGTATCCAGCGCCGTGCGCACGGTGCGTGTGCGATGCGTGCGTTCGTCGGGCAGCGTGATCTGCAAGTCCATGGCTTTGCGCTCGCGCATGATGCGCATCGTGAGCGTTTCGCCCGCCTGGTACGAACGCAGGATGCGCGCAACTTGCGAGCCGCTCGTCGGCACGCGGCCGTCGATGTTCAGGATCACGTCTCCGTCCTGCAGCTTGTAGACGTCGCTCTTCGGCGCTCGCACGACGAGCAGACCTTTGTCGGTGCCGAAGTAGCGCGCGAGTTGCGGCGTGAGCGCCGTCACTTCCATGCCGCCGAGACCTCCGCTCAGGCCGGACGGTCCGAAAGGTCCGAACGGAATCTTCGAGGGATCGAAGTCGAAGTCGAAATCGAAGCTGCCGTCCGGTGGCGCGTGGTACGCAAACGTGCGCGCGTCGAAGGGCCGGGCCGTGACCTTGATGTCCTTCGGCTTGCCCTCGCGCAGCACGCGCAATTGCACCGTGCTGTCCGGCTCGACCGCGCGCAACAGGCGGGCGACCTCGCGCGCGCCTTCTTTGATCTCCTTGCCGTCGACGGCGACGATCACGTCGCCGGCGCGTAGGCCGGCCGCTTCGGCGGCACCGCCGGGACTGACCTCGCGCACCTTCGCGCCGGTGCCGCTCTCGGCCGCCTCGAGCTGCACCCCGATGATCGAGCGCCGCGGCCCGGCGACGAAGGCCGAGCCGATGCTGTCCATGGCGTGCGCGGCCAACTCGGTGGAGAGCGCGGCGACCTCCGCCGCGGCTTGCTCCAGACGGCGCTTCGCGTCCTGCAGACGCGCATCGCGATCACGCTCGGCCTCCGCGCGATCCCGATCCGCCTGCGCCTGATCCCGCGACGCTCGCGCGCGATCCTTCTCGGCTTGCGCGCGCGTCGCCGGCTTCGCCGCCTCGGCCGGCGCCACGGGCTCCGCCGGGGTCTCGGCAGGCGGCCGCGCACCCTCCTCGCGCTCGACCTGCTGCTCGGCGCCGAGCGCGCTGCCCGAGCCCGCGGCGAGCGTGGCGGCGAGCAGGAACGCGAGGCCGCTGGGAGCGGCGCCGCCCTGTGCGCGACGCGCACGGATGCTATCGAATGGAATGACGTTCATGACCAACCCTCGACAACAGCTCAGGGCACCTGAGCCGCCAGTGTCTCTGCGTAACGCACCTGGGCGAGCGAGCCGAGCAGGCGCGCACGTTCCTGCCGTAGCGCCCGCACGCCCGCCGCATCCGCATGGGTGAACTGCGCATCGGAGAGAGCATCGTCCACCCAGGCAATTCGATCTTCGAGATTCGCGACCGCAAGCCGCGAGCCCACGCGCACCACACTCGGCTCGGCTGGCTGCTGCGCAAGCCAGCGCCGGGAAGTGGGCGCGGCGCCGAGCGCCGCGAATTGCGCGGACACCGCGGCCAGCGTGGCGCGCGACACGACATCGGAACGTTCGCGTGCGGTCGCGTTGATCTGCTCGTTCAGTTGCGCCATCTGCTCGCGCGTCCAGGCACTGCTCGGCGCAGCGGTCGCGCGGGACTCGTCAGCCGCCGAGGCGCCTGCGCCGTCGGCGGATGCGCGATGCGCGACCTGCGCGCCGCTCGCATTCGCAGCGCCAGAGCGCGGCGTCGCGGGATTCGCAGCAATGACCGGCGCGTCCGAAGCTCCACTGACTTCGAGCTCGGCGTGCCTCTGATCGGAGCGAGCCCACATCGCCATCGCCGCAATCACGATCGTGATGCCCGCCGCCGCGGCCGCGTGCTCCCACCTCACGGCGCTGCGCCGCGGCCACCTCTGCTCGCGCGCGCGCCGGCGAAATTCCGCCCAGTCGTACGGCGGTTGCCGTTCGGTCGGCAGCTCGCGCAGTCGCTGGCGAATGTCATCGGTCAGCGGATCGCGGGAGGGGAATCGCTCTAGGGGGCGCATGGCTGTCTGTCCGTCGTCGGTTCGAACCACTCGCGCATCCGCGCATGGGCGCGCGCGAGCTGGGATTTGGAAAAGCTGATCGAGCGCCCGAAGGCCTGCGCGATCTCCTCGTGAGAGTAGCCCTCCACGTCGTAGAGCCACACCACCGCACGGGCCGTGGGCGACAGGGTCGCGAGCGCGCGCTCGATGTCGAGCTGCTCCGCGCGTGCGTCCTGGACGACGAGCCGCTGTAACTCCTCGCGGCTCAGCGCCTCCTCGTCATGATCGCGGTCGATGGCGAGCCGCGCGCGGTGCCACGGCGAGCGCAGATACATGAGGCACTTGGTGATCGCAATCCGCCGTACCCAAGCGCCGAGGGGCGCCTCGCCGCGGAAGGCACCGAGACGCTCGAAGACTGTCATCATCGTGTCCTGGAAGAGGTCCTCGGCGAGCGCGCGGCTCGTGACGATGCGGCGGATCAGGCCGAACGTGGCCGGAGCCAGGGCCGCATACAGGCTCGATTGCGCGCGCTCCTCCCCGCAACGGGCCTTGAAGAGCAGCTCTTCGGAGACGCGGATTTCGGCGAGTCGGCTCACGGGGAATATAGATGCCGTCCCGAGCGAAAAGGTCGCAGAGTCACTATACTCCCGCCCTCGATCGACCCCTCGGGCCCGAGTGGCGGAACTGGTAGACGCAGCGGACTCAAAATCCGCCGCCCTTAAAAGCGTGTCGGTTCGACTCCGACCTCGGGCACCACGACTCGTGGAGCGCCTGCGGGCTGTACTCCTTCCAGGACAAGACACCGCCGATGAATTTTTGCAGCCAGTGCGGCGCCCGCGTCTCGTTTCGCATTCCGCCCGGTGATCATCTCCCCCGCTTCGTCTGCGATGCGTGTGCGACCATTCACTATCAAAACCCGCGTGTGGTCGTCGGCTGCGTGCCCGAGTACGAGGGACGGCTCCTCCTCTGCAAGCGCGCCATCGAGCCACGCCTCGGCTACTGGACGGTGCCCGCGGGCTTCATGGAAAACGGCGAGACGTTGCAGCAGGGCGCCGCGCGCGAGTGTCAGGAGGAGGCGCTGGCGGAGGTCGAGATCGGCTCGCTCCTGAGTCTCGTCACCGTGCTCGGCGCCAATCAGGTGCACGTGTTCTTTCGCGCGCGGCTCACGCGGCCGCAGTTCGGGCCCGGCCCCGAAAGCCTGGAGGTGAAGCTCGTCACCGCCGACGAGATCCCCTGGCGGGACATCGCTTTCCCGAGCACGACGTTCTCGCTCCAGCGCTATCTCGAGGACCGCCGTGCCGGGCGCGAGGATCACCACTTCACGACCTTCGAGCGGCGCGCCGGTCCCTTGCCGACTGCGGATTGAGCCTCAACTCATAACCAGCCGGCCGTTTCACGCCCCGACGGCCACGTGGCACAATGCGCGGCCCTGCCGCGGGACCGCCTGTCAGTACTCGGGCGCCGGCGGGGCTCTCTCGAGGACACTCATGACGTTCGTCGTTACCGAAAACTGCATCAAGTGCAAATACATGGACTGCGTGGAAGTCTGTCCGGTGGACTGCTTTCACGAAGGCCCGAACTTCCTCGTCATCGATCCCGACGAATGCATCGACTGCACCTTGTGCGAGCCGGAGTGCCCCGTGGAGGCGATCTTTTCCGAGGAGGAGCTGCCGCCCGGGCAGGAAGGCTTCAAGCCGCTGAACGCTCAGCTCGCGAAGCAGTGGCCGGTCATCACGGAGAAGAAGGAACCGCCCGCCGACGCCAAGGAATGGGAAGGCAAGCCGGACAAGCTGAAGCTGCTCGAGAAATAGCGTGACCGCCGGCTCCGCAAGCGTCCGCTGACGACGCCGGGGCCGCCGCGCACTCCACCGCAACGTACCGAGGTTAACGGGAACCGCGCCGACCGCCCTTCGGCGGCCGCGTCCGCCGTCTGACCGTTCTTAGCCCGCCCCTTCCGACAGGGTGCGGACCCTCATACGACCGGCCGCCGCCGGCTGATCCCGCGAGCGGCTGCGGCTACGAGCGCTTCTTCAGGTGCTGCGCCAACATCGCCGGCGGCAGATAGCCGGGCAGCATCTCGCCATCGTCGAGCACGATGGCCGGCGTGCCGCGCACGCCCACGTCCTGGCCGAGCGCGTACTCGCGCGAAACCGGCGAGCCCGCGCAGTG
>DASZSS010000456.1:0-6319 GCA_035548535.1 Steroidobacteraceae bacterium | reverse complement strand
GCCCGATACGCGCAATGCCCTGAAGATTCCGCCCCTGAACACGCCCGAGCCGCCACCCCGCCTCGAGTCGCAGGGCTGCCTCGACACGCCGCCGAAGTACGCGATCGCCAAGCCCAAGGAGCCCGAGGCCTGATCCGGGCGGCGTGGTGTATCATCCGCGCCCCGGTGGGAGAGATGGCCGAGTGGTCGAAGGCGCTGGACTGGAATTCCAGTAACATCTTAACGGGTGTTCGTGGGTTCGAATCCCACTCTCTCCGCCAGACCTTCTTCCGTCTGGCCGTTCAATGGTGGCTCGCACCGGTTTCTCCGCGACGACCAGTCGTAAACCCCGCCAGGCCCGGAAGGGAGCAGCGGTAGCGGCGATGTCGGGTGCCGGAGGTGAGCTGGTGCGGGCTGCCTCCTCTCATGGGCTGCGTTCGAGGGGTTCGAAAGGGGTCGCTGCGACCCCAACAATGTCGCCGGCGCGAAGCGCGCCGTGTCAGAGGGATACACTCCGGCTCGTCATATGGCATACACCGCCCTCGCGCGTAAATACCGCCCCAAGACCTTTGCCGAGCTCGTCGGCCAGGAGCACGTCGTCCGCGCGCTGACGAACGCGCTCGAGACCGGGCGCGTCCACCACGCCTTCCTGTTCACCGGCACGCGCGGCGTCGGCAAGACGACCATCGCGCGCATCTTCGCGAAGTGCCTGAACTGCATCCGGGCCGAGCAGTCGCCGCATGCGATGACCGCCGAGCCGTGCGGCACGTGCGCGGCGTGCGTCGAGATCGATTCCGGACGCTTCGTCGATCTCATCGAGGTCGACGCGGCCTCGCGCACCAAGGTGGACGATACGCGCGAGCTGCTGGACAACGTGCAATACGCGCCGACTCGCGCGCGCTACAAGGTGTACCTCATCGACGAGGTGCACATGCTCTCGACTCATTCCTTCAACGCGCTGCTGAAGACGCTCGAGGAGCCGCCGCCGCACGTGAAGTTCCTGCTCGCGACGACGGATCCGCAGAAGCTGCCGGTCACGGTGCTCTCGCGCTGTCTGCAGTTCAACTTGAAGCGCTTGCCGATCGCGCAGATCGCCGAGCACATGCGCAAGATCCTCGAAGCCGAGAAAGTGACCTTCGATGCGGGCGGTATTCGGCTCGTCGCCGTGGCGGCGGACGGCAGCATGCGGGATGGCCTGTCGTTGCTCGATCAGCTCATTGCGTTCGGCGGCGGCAAGGTCGACGAAGAATCCGCGCGAGCCATGCTCGGCACGATTGCCCGCGACCACGTGGTGCAGCTCGCGGAGCATCTCGCTGTGGGCGATGCGGCCGCTCTCGTGCGCTATGCGCAGTCGCTCGAGCAATGGGCTCCGGACTATGCGCAGGTGCTCGATGAGCTCGCCTCACTGCTCGTCCGGGTGGGGATGAAGCAGGCGGTTCCGGACTTCGAAGGCGACGAGATCTACGCGCCGGAGCTGCTCGAGAAGCTCGCGAGGTCGCTCTCGCCCGAAGACGTCCAGCTCTACTACCAGACGGCCGTAGTCGGACGGCGCGACCTCGCGCTCGTCTCGGAGCCGCGCGTCGGCTTCGAAATGACGCTGCTGCGGATGCTCGCGTTCCGGCCCGCCGAAGGCGGCGCGGCCGCGGGCACTCCCCAGGCTCCGCGGTCAGCACAGGCAGCCGGTATGGCGCCGCGGGTAGCTGGGGCTGCCGGAACGGGCTCGGTTTCGGCGGTACAAGGCGCGCCTGGTGCGAGCGCTATTGCGGGCGCGCCGCAGGCCGCGCCTGCGAGCGCGCCGCAGGCCCCGGCCGAGCCGCCTCTCGAGGCCACGCCGGCGGCGTGGAGCACGATCCTGAACCAGCTGGAGCTGACCGGCTCCGCGCGCCAGCTCGCGAATCACTGCGCGCTGCTCGGTCGCAAGGGCGCCGTCGTGCGCTTCGGCTTCGATTCCAAGAGCGGCTTCGTCCGCACGCAAGGGCAGGTCGAGAAGCTCGCGCAGGCGCTCTCGAAGTATTTCGGCGAAGCGGTGCGCGTCGAGCTCGAGGCGCTGCCGGCCGGGCTCGAGACGCCCGCTCAGATGGGGCAGCGCGCCAGCCTCGAAGAGCTCGATTCCGCCCGTCAGGCGCTGGAATCCGATCCCGGCGTCCAGCTGCTGCGCGAGAAATTCGGTGCCACGCTGCTGCCCGACAGCGTCCGCCCCGTGAAGTAACTTCGGGCACACACGACACGAGGATATTGCAGGCATGCGCGGAAACATCGGCAATATGATGAAGCAGGCTCAGGCCATGCAGCAGAACCTGCAGAAGGCGCAGGCCGAGATCGCGAACATCGAAGTGGTCGGCGAGTCCGGCGGCGGCATGGTGAAGGTCACCATGACTGGGCAGCACAATGTGAAGCGCGTGCAGCTCGAGCCGACCGTCGTCTCCGAGGATCGCGAGATGCTGGAGGACCTGATCGCGGCGGCAACGAACGACGCCGTGAAGAAGGTCGAAGCGCGCATCCAGGAAAAGATGGCGAGCGTCATGGGTGGCATGCAGCTACCGCCAGGATTCAAGCTCCCGTTCTGATGAAGCATTCCCCGCAGCTCACACGGCTCATCGATGCACTGCGCGCGCTGCCCGGCGTGGGGCCGAAAACCGCGCAGCGCATGGCGTTTCACCTGCTCCAGGAGGGGCGGGCTGGAGCGCGCGCACTTGCGGATGCATTGAGCTCGTCGCTCGAGACGGTGGTCCGCTGCAAGCGGTGCCGGATGTTGACTGAAGGAGAGCTGTGCCAGATCTGCGCCGCGCCTCACCGCGACGCCTCGCTCGTCTGCGTGGTCGAGTCGCCGTCGGATGTGGTGGCGGTCGAGCAGTCGGGCAGCTACCGCGGCCGCTATTTCGTGCTGATGGGACATCTGTCCCCGCTCGATGGCATCGGTCCCGAGCAGCTCGGCGTGCGCGAGCTGGAGGGAATCCTGGACGAGGGCGAGGTGCGCGAGCTCATTCTGGCGACCAATCCCACCGTGGAGGGCGAGGCGACCGCGCACTTCCTCGGTGATCTCGCAGTGAAGCGCGGCATTCGCGCGAGCCGTATCGCGCACGGTGTGCCGATCGGCGGCGAGCTCGAATACGTGGACGGTGGCACGCTCGCGCACGCGCTGAGCGGCCGGCAAACGTTCGGCTGACGCCGGCGCGGCGCGCCCCGGGGCTAGTTGGTCGGCTGACCCGGTCGGTACTTCGGCCCGCGCGCCTTGACCAGATCGTCGTAAAGCCGCCGCAGACGCCGATAGCTCTCGTAGCGCCGCTCGTGCAGCGCGCCCGACTCCGCGGCCGCTCGCACCGCGCAATTCGGCTCGCGCAGGTGCTGGCAGTCCTGGAAGCGGCAGCCCGGCGCGAGCCGCGCGACTTCCGTGAACCCCATCGTGCGCGGATCGAGTCGATCGATCGCCGGCGCGAAATCGCGGACCCCCGGCGAGTCGATCAGGTACCCGCCGCGCGGCAGCTCGAACATGCGTGAGGTCGTAGTCGTATGGCGCCCTTCCTCTTCGCGCATCAGCTCCCCGATCTGCACCTGCGCCTCGGGAATGAGACGGCGGATGAGGGACGATTTGCCCACTCCCGACTGGCCGACGAGCGCGGCCACCGCACCCACGGCGGCGCCGAGCAGCTCATCGATACCGTCCCCCTCGCGCGCCGAGCAGGCGATGGTCGAATAACCTGCGGCAAGGTACGCGCTGAGCTCCGCGTGCAGGTCGGGATCGACCGGCAGGTCGCGCTTGTTGAGCACGAGCGTCGCCTCGATCGCAGCCGAGGTCGCGGCGGCGAGATAGCGGTCCACGACGAAGAAGTCGGGCACCGGCTTGGGTGCAAGCACGACAAACAGCCGCGAGACATTGGCGACCACCGGCTCGGCTTCGCCGCGCAGGTTGGAGCGGTAGAGTGCGGTGCGGCGCCGGCGAACCTCGACGACGTTGACTTCACCGTGCGTGGGGTCGCGCTCGCACACGACATCGTCGCCGCAGACGACGTTCAAGCGCCGCCCGCGGACGCGTGCCCGATGTTCGGTGCCGTCCGGTTCGCGCACGAGCAAGTCGCGGCCGAACACCGCGGAGACGCGGGCCGCGAAACGTGGGCTGGAAGAGGGCTCGGGCATGCGGGCGCGAGGTTAGTCTCTGCTACACTCGGCCACAACTAACCTGCCGCAGTGACATGTCGAGTACCGATCACCTCATCTGGATCGATCTGGAAATGACGGGCCTGAAGCCCGACACGGACCATATCATCGAGATCGCGACGGTCGTCACTGACCGCGATTTGAATGTCATCGCCGAGGGGCCGAACCTCGCGATCCATCAGCCCGACCACGTGCTCGCGGCCATGGACGACTGGAACCAGAAGCAGCACCGCGCCTCCGGGCTGCTCGCGCGCGTCAAGGCCAGCACGATCACCACCGCGGTCGCCGAGCAGCGCACGCTCGCATTCCTGTCCTCGCTCGTGGCGCCGGGCGCTTCGCCGATGTGCGGCAACAGCATCTGCCAGGATCGGCGCTTCCTTGCGCGGCAGATGCCGACGCTCGAGAAGTTTTTCCACTACCGCAATCTCGACGTCAGCACGCTGAAGGAGCTGGCGCGGCGCTGGGCGCCGTCGGTGCAGGAGGGCTTCGTGAAGCAGGGGGCCCACCTCGCGCTCGCGGACATCCAGGAGTCCATCCGCGAGCTGCGGCATTACCGGCTGACGTTGTTCGCGCCCCAGTTCTCGGGGCGCTGATTCATTTCCCGCCGGCGGCCGACGCGCTCGCCAGGAACAACCACGTCTCGACCACCGTGTCCGGATTGAGCGACATGCTCTCGATGCCCTGCTCGACGAGCCAGCGCGCGAGCTCCGGATGGTCCGACGGGCCCTGGCCGCAGATGCCGACGTACTTCTTGTTGCGGCGACACGCCGCAATCGCCATCGCGAGCAGCGCTTTCACCGCGTCGTCGCGCTCGTCGAAGGACTTCGCGACGATCGCCGAGTCGCGATCGAGCCCGAGGGTGAGCTGCGTCATGTCGTTCGAGCCGATCGACATGCCGTCGAAGTGCTCGAGATAGCGGTCCGCAAGCAGCGCGTTCGTCGGCAGCTCGCACATCATGATGACCTTCAGCCCGTTCTGCCCGCGCGCGAGGCCGTTCTGCGCGAGCAACTGCGTCACCTGCTGCGCCTCTTTCACCGTGCGCACGAACGGCACCATCACTTGCACGTTCGTGAGCCCCATCTCGTCGCGCACGATCTTCAGCGCGCGGCATTCGAGCTCGAAGCACGGGCGGAACGATTTGTCGACGTAGCGTGAAGCGCCGCGGAAGCCGAGCATTGGATTCTCTTCGTGCGGCTCGTAGTCGCGCCCGCCGATGAGGTTCGCGTACTCGTTCGACTTGAAATCCGAGAGCCGCACGATGACGGGTTCCGGCGCGAACGCCGCGGCGATCTGCGCGATGCCCTCGGCGAGCTTCTCGACGAAGAACTGCACCGGGTCGGAGTAGCCGGCCATCTGTGCGCGAATCTGATCCTGCAGCTCGCCATCGAGCGAATCGAACTCGAGCAGCGCGCGCGGATGCACGCCGATCATGCGATTGATGATGAACTCGAGGCGCGCAAGGCCGACGCCCTTGTGCGGGATGCCCGCGAAATCGAACGCGCGATCGGGATTGCCGACGTTCATCATGATCTTGACGGGCAGCGGCGGCAGCGCATCGAGCTCGATGTCCTTGCGCTCGAACTCGAGCTGCCCGTCGTAGACGTAGCCCGTGTCGCCTTCGGCGCAGGAGACGGTGACGTTCTGCCCTTCGCGAATCGCTTCCGTCGCATCACCGCAGCCCACGACGGCCGGAATTCCGAGCTCGCGCGCAATGATCGCTGCGTGACACGTACGCCCGCCGCGATTGGTGACGATGGCGGAGGAGCGCTTCATCACCGGTTCCCAGTCCGGGTCCGTCATGTCCGCGACGAGCACATCGCCGCTCTGCACGCGCGCCATGTCCTTCACGTCCTTGATGACGCGCGCGGGTCCCGCGCCGATGCGCTGGCCGATGCTGCGGCCCGTGGTGAGCACCTTCGAGCGGCGCTTCAGCGCGAAGCGCTGGATCGTGCGGCCGGCGCGGCTCTGCACGGTCTCGGGGCGCGCCTGCAGGATGAAGAGCTCGCCGGTCGCGCCATCCTTGCCCCACTCAATGTCCATCGGCTGCTTGTAGTGCTCTTCGATCGTCAGGGCCTGCTTGGCGAGCGCGAGGACATCCGCGTCGGTGAGCGAGAACTTCTGCCGCTCCGCCGCCGGCACGTCGACGGTCTTCACGCGCTCGCCGGAGCCGGGCTCCGCGTAGACC
>DASZSS010000455.1:0-10351 GCA_035548535.1 Steroidobacteraceae bacterium | reverse complement strand
ATCCGGGCGCGTACACGAAGACGTGGTCGGGCGGCTGGAACCTGCGATGGTCGGCCGGCAACGAGCCCTTCGACTATCTGTGTCAGGAGAACAATCGCGATCCGCAGCGGATGATCGGGATGACCGGCGGGCCGCAGTGAGCGATTGCTGAGCAGGAGGCCAACACGCGATGAGACAGGTCAGCACAGTTCTTCGCCGAACGATGCTGACGCTACTGAGCGTGGCCTGCGGCTGCTTTGCGGGCGGAGCGCGCGCCGCGAGCGATGTCGCGGATGCGATGATGAATCGGGACTCCGCGCGCCTCGAGCAACTCCTTGCCGCCAAGGCCGACGTCAACGCCGCGCAGGCGGATGGCAGCACGGCGCTGCACTGGGCGGCGTATCACGGCGACGTTCACGCGGTCGAGCTGCTCCTGAAGCGCCATGCGAACACGGCGGCAGTGACCGATACCGGCATGACGCCGCTCGCGCTTGCCTGCGAAGCCGGGAACGCGGACATCGTCGCGTTGCTCCTGAAGCACCGTGCCGATCCGAATCAGACGCTGAAGAACGGCGAGACGCCGCTGATGATGGCGGCGCGAACCGGTCGCGTGCCCGTGATGCAGCTTCTGCTGAAGAAAGGCGCACGGATCGATGCGCGCGAAAAGCTGCGCGGCACAACCGCCCTCATGTGGGCCGCTGCGAACTCGAATACCGAAGCCGTGAAATTCCTGATCGCCGCGGGCGCGGATGTCAACGCGCGCTCGGCAACGGCGCCGCCGGGTCGACGACCGTATCTCGCGCCTCCCGGACGCGAGCGCATTCAGGAGTTCATCGACGGCACGGGCTTGCGGGGCGCGGCTGTCGGCGAGGATGCGGCAGACACGAAGCCGCCGGGCGAGCCCGACGACGCGGCCACCCGTGAAGCGGCTCGAAAGCGCTTCGAGGCGGAGATCGCAGCGGCCAAGGGCGCCATCGCGCGATTCGAGAAGCCCGCGCCATACGCGCAGCCGAGCGAGAAGCAATGGGGCGGACTGACGCCGCTCTTGTTCGCCGCGCGCCAGAACGACCTCGCGACCGTGCAGGTGCTGCTCGACGCCGGCGTCGACGTGAACCAGAAGAGCGAATACGGCTGGACGGCGCTGCTCGTTGCGACCCACAACCGCTTCTATCGGCTCGGCGCGTACCTGCTGGATCGCGGCGCGGATCCGAATATCGCCAACGACGGCGGTTGGAACCCGCTGTACCTCGCGACGGACAACCGCAACATCGAAGCGGGGGACTATCCGACGCGCAAGCCGGACATGGACCACCTCGACTACATCGAGCGCTTGCTTGCCGCCGGTGCGAATCCCAACCTGCGCATGCGCTCGAGCACCGAGACGCGCACGGTGTTCACGAACCAGTGGCTCTACGAAGAAGGGGCGACGCCGTTCCTGCGTGCGGCCCAGTCCGGCGACATCGTGCTGATGAAGCTGCTGTTGAAGCACGGCGCCGATCCGTCCATCCCCACCGCGCACAAGGTGACTCCGCTCATGGTGGCGAGCGGCATCGGCTGGGTGGAGGGCGTGACGTACGAGTGGTCGCCGCAGTCGACCTACGACGCGGTGAAGCTGCTGCTCGATCTCGGCGCCGACGTGAACGCGCAGGACACGCTCGATGGCCGCACGGCGCTCATGGGCGCGGCTCACAAGGGACGTAACGAGATCATTCAGCTCTTGGTCGAGCACGGCGCTGATCTCTCGCTTCGGGACATCGGAAGTCGCGACAGCATTCATTCACTCGCGGGCGTGAGGTGGCAGGCGATCGACTATGCCGACGGGCTCGTGCGAGTCGGCGTGCAATCCGCGATTCCGCATCCGGAGACGGCGGCGCTCTTGCGCGAGCTCATGAAGAAACGCGGGCTGCCGGTGCCGCCCGAGGGCCGCACGCTCGCGTCGATCTGCATCACGGAGTTGTGCCAGTGAGCGGCTCGAACAAGGGAACGGCAAGCGCGAGAACGATCCGCGACGCCGGGTCACGACTCGCGCGCGGGCGCGAGCTGACGCGTCTGGACGGCGGCGGCGCCGGGACATTCAACAGTCCCGGCGGTGTCGGCGTGATCGGGCAGGTCGGCGCTGAGTTCACTTCCGGTGCGGTCCGCGCGCCGCTGGTGATGGCCGGAGGGCAGCAGCGCATCACCGCGCTTCTGGGGCGCGTTGCACTAGCGTTCTGCGCGCTCTGTCTTGGCGTGGCGATCCATGGCGTCGCACTCGCGGCCAAGTCGAAACCCGGGCGCGCGCAGCCAGCGCCGGCGGCCCCTCTCGCGACGCTGGCACCCGCGGATCAGCGCGCGCTCCTCGACAAGTACTGCATGGACTGCCACAACTACACCGACTACGCCGGCGGTGTGGAATTCGAAATCTTCGATCCCGCCAGCGCGCACGAGAATGCCGAGCTCGCTGAAAAGATGATCCGCAAGCTGCGCGCCGGCATGATGCCGCCCGTCGGCAAGCCGCGGCCCGACTTCGCCACGATGCGCGCGCTCGCGGCCTCCATGGAGCAGGAGATCGACAGCCAGGAGAAGCCGAGCCTGAAAGTCCCCAAGCTGCATCGGCTGAATCGCGCCGAGTACGCGAACGCGGTGCGCGATCTTCTCGGTCTGCAGCTCGATTCCACGCAGTTTCTGCCCGCGGACGACGCCAGCCGCGGCTTCGACAATCAGGCCGGCACTCTCACGCTCTCCCCGGCGCTGCTCGAAGCGTATCTCTCGGCCGCGGCGCGCATCAGCCGCCTCGCGATGGGCAGCGCCACTGCGCCCACGCAAGTCACGTATCGCGTCGCCGAGGACACGACGCAGAACTATCACGTCGAAGGCTTGCCATTCGGCACGCGCGGCGGTCTGGCCATCGATCACATCTTTCCGGCGGACGGCAAGTACACCTTCAAGGTGTTCTCCGTGAACCTCGGCAACATGGGCAACTTCCGTCCGTTCGGCGAGGTGAAGAACGAGCAACTGCTGGTGTACGTGGATGACAAGCGCGTCGCGCAGGTCGATTGGGACCAGGCGCTCGGCGTGAACCGGCCCTTCGACGATGAGGGGCAGGGCCAGCTCAAGACCATCGACGTGACCGTGCCGATGACCGCCGGCCCGCACCACATCGGCGTCACGTTCCTCGCGACGAACTTCGCGCCCGGCCTCGACATGAACCACGCCTTCGAGCGCAGCACGATCGAGACCGGCGGCTTGCCCGGCTTCACGTTCTACCCCCACATCGGCAGCGTGCGCATCGACGGCCCCGCCGACGCGACGCGCGCAAAGCACTCACCGAGCCGCGACCGCATCCTCGTGTGCCACCCCGCCCAGCCGAGCGAGGAAGAGGCGTGCGCGCGGCGCATTGCGAGCGCTCTCGCGCATCGCGCCTATCGCGGTGAGGACAAGCCCGCCCACGTCGACACGCTCATGCAGTTCTACGCGCTGGGCCGGCACGGCGGCACTTTCGACGACGGTATCGAAGCGATCGTTCAGCGCGTGCTCGTCGATCCGAAGTTCATCTATCGCACCGAGGTGACGCCGCCGAATCTCGCGGCCGGCACGCCGTACGAGATTTCCGGCCTGGAGCTTGCGTCGCGCCTGTCGTTCTTCCTCTGGAGCAGCGTGCCCGACGACACGCTGCTGCAGCTCGCGAGCGCGGGCGAGCTCGGCAAGCCCGACACGCTGCGCGCGCAAGTGCGTCGCATGCTCGCCGATCCGCGCGCGGCGGCGCTCACGAAGAACTTCGCCGGTCAATGGCTCGGTCTGCGCAATCTCGCCGGTCACGCGCCCGTCGTCGATCAGTTCCCGGACTTCGACGACAACCTGCGCCAGGCCTTCCGCCGTGAGGTCGAGCTGCTCTTCGCGAGCCTGCTGGACGAGAACCGCAGCGTGCTCGATCTGATCACCGCGGACTACACCTTCGTGAACGAGCGGCTCGCGAAGCACTACGGCATCCCGGGCATTCGCGGGAGCGAGTTCCGGCGTGTGCAACTCACGGGCGATCTGACGATGCGTTGGGGATTGCTCGGCAAGGGCGAGTTCCTCACGGTGTCGTCGCAGCCGGGCAGAACATCGCCCGTCATCCGCGGGCAGTGGGTGCTGCGGAACATCCTCGGCGTGCCCGCTCCCGATCCGCCGGCGGACGTGCCGCAACTGAAAGCGAAGCCTCCCGATGCGGCCGGTAACACGAAGCCGCCGTCGATGCGCGAGCAGATGATCGAGCATCGCGCCAACCCGACGTGCGCCGCGTGTCACAAGCTCATGGACCCAATCGGCTTCGCGCTCGAGCCGTTCGACGCCATCGGCCAGTTCCGCACGAAAGACGGTGACACGCTCATCGATGCGAAAAGCGAGATGTACGACGGTACGCCGGTCGACGGCCCCGCGGGCGTGCGCGCGTTCGTGCTGAAGTATCAAGACTCCTACCTGCGCAACGTGACGCAGAACTTGCTGACGTACGCGTTGGGACGCGGCATCGAGTACGACGACATGCCCACGGTCCGCAGCATCCTGCGCGCGGCGCAGAAGGACGACTACCGCTTGAAGAGCCTCATCGAAGCGGTCGCGCTGAGCGATGTCTTCCGCATGAACGTCGCGACGCCCGCGAGTGCGCGAGCCGCCAATCCCGAGATGGGAGGCCAGTAATCATGGTGTTTCTCACGAACCGCACACTGCCGCGCCGGACGTTCCTGCGCGGTCTCGGCACGACGCTCGCCCTCCCGCTTCTCGAATCGATGTTGCCCGCGCGGGGCGCGCGCGCCGCGGCGGCGAAGATCACGCCGACGCGCTTCGTCGGCGCGTTCGTGCCGCATGGCGCGGCTCCCGGTTACTGGATTCCGGAGAGCAGCGCGCCGGGATTCAAGTTCCCGTTCATCTACGAGCCGCTCGAGCCCTTCCGCAAGCACACCGTGCTCACGAGCGGACTCTGGTCGAAGTCGTCGGAGAATCCGCCCGGCGTTACGGGCGCCGATCACTTCGTCGCCGCCGCGTACCTCTGCGGCGTGAAGCCGAAAAAGACGACGGGCGCGGATATCCAGGTTGGCACGAGTCTCGATCAGGTGCTCGCGGCGAAGATCGGCCAGGAGACGCTGCTGCCCTCCTTGCAGCTCGGCCTGGAAGACCCCGGCGCCAACTCCACCAATTGCGGCGAGGGATACAGCTGCGTCTACACGAACACGATCTCGTGGCAGACGCCCACGCGGCCGCTGCCGATGGAGATCAATCCGCAAGTCGTGTTCGAGCGGATGTTCGGCGACGGCAGCTCGCCGGAGCTGCGCCGGGCGCGTCGCGAGCGCCAGGCGAGCATTCTCGATTCGGTCAGTGGCAGCTTGCGCGAGCTCATGCCAGAGGTATCGCACGTGGATCGCGTGCGCCTCGAGCAGTACCTCGATGATGTGCGCGAGATCGAGCACCGGCTCGCCATCGCCGCCAAGGCGTCGACCGAAGTGCCGAACATGGCCGTGCCGTACGGCGTGCCGGAGTCGTTTCACGAGCACATCCAGATCCAGTTCGACCTGCTCACGCTCGCGCTGCAGGCGGACATCACGCGCGTCGCGACCGTGCTCTACGCGCGCGACCTCACCGGTCGCGTGTATCCGGAAAGCGGCACACAGATCAGCTTTCACGGCGGCTCGCATCACGCGGAAGACCCGGGCCGCGTCGCGCAGTACGCGCGCCTGAATCGCTATCACGTGCAGATGCTCGCGTATCTCGTGAAGAAGCTGGCGGAGCTCCCGGAGGGCGAGGGCACGCTGCTCGACCATTCGCTGATTCTCTACGGCTCGAACATGGGCAACTCGAATCAGCATCTGCACTACGACGTGCCGCATGTTCTGGTGGGCGGCGCCGGGGGCAAGGTGAAGGGCGATCGGCACCTCGCATACCCGAGCCGCACGGTGCCCACCGGCAACCTGCTCCTGAGCATCCTCAAGATCTTCGACGAGCGCGCAACGAGCTTCGGCGACAGCACCGGACCGCTCGAGCGGCTCGTATGACGTACACGATTCACATGATTCGCATGATTCAAAGGGCAGACATCATGAGTTGAAGCGCGCCGCACGGGGTCTCACCGCGCGGCGCGGCGGCGGACTTTTCACCTGAGGGGGGAACCATGACTAGACTGCACACGCAGCGTCCACTCGCGCGGACGCCCGTTGCGCTCGCGGTTGCTTTTGCAATCGGCGCGGCATCGTTGGCTCGGGGCCAGGAAGCGGAGGGGGTAGGCGGCCGGATCGAGGAGGTCACGATCACCGGTTCGCGCATCGCGGTCGAGAAGGGGATGGAAACGCCGACGCCGGTCACTGCGGTGACCTCAGCGGACTTGGAGAAGATGTCGGCGGGGAACGTCATCGACGCGCTCGGGCAGCTTCCCTCCTTCTTCGGCAATCTCACGGCGGACCGCGTGATCGGCGGTCAGAACTCCGGCGGCACGAACGTGAACCTGCGCGGTGCGGGCGTGAATCGAACGCTCGTGCTGCTCGAAGGCCGGCGCGTCGTGTCGAGCAATCGCTTCGGTACGGTGGATGTCGACATGGTGCCGAAAGCGCTCTTGAAGGGCGTCGACATCGTGACGGGCGGCGCTTCGGCGAGCTATGGCACCGACGCCGTTGCGGGCGTCGTCAACTTCCTCGTCGATACCGATTTTCAGGGTCTGAAGACGCACGCGCAGGCGGGCGAGACCACGCGCTGGGATGGGCGCAATTGGGAAGGCAGCCTCGCGTTCGGTCATGTCTTCGGCGAGAAGCTCCATGTCGTCGGCTCGTTCGGCATGGAGCAGCAGGAGCCGATCGATTCCTTCCGCTCGCTGCGCGAGCGCAGCTATTTCAATCAGACCGCACGCATCACGAATCCGGATCCAAACGGGCCGCGTGAGATCATCCGGCCATACGTTACCGCCTCCAACTTCAGCAACAACGGCGTGATGGTGGAGAACTCCACCGCCGCGGGCTTTCCTGCCTCGCTGCGCGCGCTGGATGGCATGCAGTTCCAGCCCGACGGCTCCATTGCGCCCTCAGCGTACACGGGCGTCGGGTCACGTCTCGGAGGCTGCTTCTGTTATGCGACGCCGAATCAGACGTATGGCGTCGATGCCGACGACGAAGTGCAGTCGGGCTACCGGCTGATGAACTCGTTCGTCCATGTGGCGTACGACATCAACGAGGATGCGCAGGTCTATCTGCAGGGCCTGCATGGCATGACGCGCACGAACGATCGGCGCGAAAGCGTCTCGCTGCTGAGCGTCTGGCAGGGCCGCATCTACGCCGACAACGCGTATCTCGCGCCGTCCGCGCGCCAGGCCATCCTCGATGCCGCGGCGGGCGCGACCGGGGCGTTCGCGCGCCCCGATCCGTATGTCGGATTCGGCCTGTTCGCGCTGGACCGTCCGGACACGCCGCTCGGCGAGTCGCGGCACTTCACGCAGAATTTCACGGATCAGGCGACGCTCGGCTTCAAATCCCAACTCGGCGGCTCGTGGAAGCTCGATGCGTTCTATCAGTACGGTGAGAACCAGCAGGACTTCATCATCAAAGGCGGCATCCGCGTCGACCGTTTGCCGATGGCGCTGGATGCCGTGCGGGATGCGAACGGGAACATCGTGTGCCGCGTGAGCCTGCCGCAGTTCGATCCCAACGGTATCTTCAAGGGCTGCGCGCCGATCAATCTGTTCGGCGGCTTGCAGAATGTGTCGCCGCAAGCGGTGGCGTGGATTCGGGACGACGAGAAGATTGCGCGTCAATACGTCGATCTGCAGGTGGCGGAAGCTGTGGTCACGGGTGATGTGTGGCGCGGCTTCGGCGCGGGGCCGATCGCCGCCGCGTTCGGCGCGAGCTACCGCAAAGAGAGCCTGAGACAGCGCACGATGGACCCGAGCGATGAGTTCCCGGCATTGCCCGACGGCACGCTCTTGAGCAGCCTCGGCATCGCGCCGGCGAGCCTGCGCGGCGTCGTGCCGCAAGGGCAGAGCGGCGGCGTCGCAGGCTACACCGGCATTCCCGGTTTGCGCTTCGTGCCGACAGGCTTCCTTGGTGACGCGAACTCGAGCTCGGTGCTGTTCAGCAGCCTGCGCACGTTCGGCGGCTCCTATAACGTGAAGGAGGGGTTCACGGAGTTCAACGTGCCGTTGTTGCGCAATGCCTCCTGGGCGCAGCTCCTCGATGTGAACGTTGCGGGTCGCTGGGCGAGCTACTCGGGGAGCGGCTCCATCTGGGCGTGGAAGGCGGGCGTGAACTGGGGATTGAACGATCAGCTCCGCTTCCGTGCCACGCAGTCGCGCGACGTGCGCGCCGCGACGCTGCAGGAGCGGTTCGACCAGACCCGCGGCGGCGTGAACGTGCAGGACCCGTTGAACGGCAACACCACCGTGACCACGGCGTCGTTTTCGGGCGGCAATCCGAATGTGCAGCCGGAGTCGGCGGACACGACCACCATCGGCGTGGTGTATCGCCCGTCATGGCTCGAGGGCTTTTCGACGTCCGTCGACTGGTATCGCATCGACATCAGCGACGCGATCGGGCAACTCACCGCGCAGAACGAAGTGACGGCGTGCGCCACCGGCGCGGATCCGTCGCTGTGCCAGTCCGTCAGCCGGCGCGACGGCGCGCCGAACGGCGTGATCGAGCGCGTCGAGACGCTCTTCATCAACATCGCGCAGCAGACCATCAGCGGCATCGATCTCGAGACGAGCTATCGGCACGACGTGCGGCTCTTCGGCGGCGGGCCGGAGCAGATCACGTGGCGCTTCTTCGGCACCTTCCTCAACGACAACTCGATCCAGAACCGGGGCGGACTGCCCGATCAGCGCGTCGGTCAGCTCGGGCCCGGTCTCCCGGGCGGCATCGCGCTGCCGAAGTACAAGTTCACGACGAACGTGTCCTATCGCAACGGCCCGTTCACCGTCTTCATGCAGGGGCGCTATCTCGGCGGCGGCATCCTCGATCGGCTCCGCACGGAGAGCACCGGGAACGCGCTGAACACCATTGACGACAACACCGTCCCGTCGACGTTCTACGCGGACCTGAATCTGAGCTATGTCATGGGCGCGCAGGACGCGCTCGAGACCTATCTCAACGTGACGAACCTCTTCGACCGGGCGCCTGTTCTCACGCCCGATGTCGTGGGGCGCGCGGGCACGACGCCGTTCAACACGTCGATCTACGACGTGGTGGGGCGGCGATTCGTGCTCGGATTCAACTATCGCTTTTGATAGCGCTGAAGGCCCTGTGCACGGAACGGCAGGTTGCCCGCGACTGCGGGCAACTTGCCACGGGCTGCTCGGCGCGCCCGCAATCGCAGGCCATCGACGGAACGGTGACGGGCCCTGCAACGGCCAGATCGGCGCGCTCTGGAGCGCGCGTACCCTGGGCGAGGCCCGAAGACGCTGCGCTCGAGGATGTCGAGGCGCGCTCGAAGGCGCTGAAGCTCACCAGCCGCAAAGCACCGCTCGAGCAAGGCTCTGTCGCAGACCAGCGCTGCATCTTTGACAGGCGCGCCGGCGAAGGAGCTCGTGCTCGTCGGGCGAGCGCACTCGGTGCTATGGTCCGCTCCGGGCATTGCCCAACGACCCGAGCGGAGAACGTGCCCGATGCGTGCCAAGCCCGTCCTGCAGCCGCATTCGTACGGAGGAGCTGACGCCAGCTTCCCCCTTCTCATCGACGGCAAATGGAGTCGCCCGCAAAGTGGGGCGTATCGAACGGCACACGATCCCTACCTCGAAGCCGACTGGGGCCGCATCGCCGAAGCCGGCGCCGCAGACGTGGATGCGGCGGTGAGCGCTGCGGCTCGCGCGTTCGAGGATCCTCGCTGGTCGGGCCTTCTGGCGGGGCAACGTGCACGGTGTCTGCTTCGACTCGCCGAGCTGATCGAGCGCGAAGCGGAAACGCTCGTTACCCAGCAGATTCTGGAGAACGGCAAGCTCATTTCCGAGATGCGTCCGGGGATGGCCGCGGTCGCCGACGATTGCAGGTTCTTCGCGGGACTCGCGGAGAGACTTGCGGGCAGCACGGTGCAGCCGTCGCGCCCCGGTTTCACCACCTTCACGCTACGCGAGCCGGTCGGTGTCGTTGCGGCGATCACGCCGTGGAATACGCCGCTCGGCCTGCTCGGATGGAAGCTGTTCCCCGCTTTGGCGGCCGGCAACACCATCGTGATCAAGCCTTCTGAGGTGACGCCGACCTCCACGCTGCTGCTCGCGGAGCTGATCGCCGAGGCGGGGATTCCCGACGGCGTCGTCAACGTGGTGACCGGCGGCGGAAGCGTTGGCGCGGCGCTCGTTGCGCATCCCGCTGTCGCCAAGATCGCGTTCACGGGGTCCACCGCGACGGGCCAGGCCATCGCGTCCGAGGCTGCGAAGCGCAGCGCC
>DASZSS010000454.1:0-12961 GCA_035548535.1 Steroidobacteraceae bacterium | reverse complement strand
CATCAAGCTCTACAAGGACTACGAGGAGCTCTGCCAGAAGAACGGCGTCATCGATTTCGCCGAGCTGCTGCTGCGCGCGTACGAGATGTTCCGCGACAACGTCTCGCTGCTCGCGCACTACCAGCATCGCTTCCGGCACGTCTTGGTGGACGAGTTTCAGGACACCAACGCCATTCAGTACGGCTGGATGAAGCTGCTCGCCGGTCCGAACGGCTTTCCGTTCGTGGTCGGCGACGACGATCAGTCGATCTATCGCTGGCGCGGCGCGCGCGTCGAGAACCTGCATCAGTTCCGCCGCGACTGGCCGAGCGCGAAGCTGTGCCGCCTCGAGCAGAACTATCGCTCGACGGCCTCGATCCTCGATGCGGCGAATGCGCTCATCGCGAACAACGGCGGCCGTCTCGGCAAGACGCTCTGGACGAGCGGCGCCAAGGGCGATCCGATCCGTCTCTACGCCGCGTTCAACGAGCGCGACGAAGCGGATTTCGTCGTGCAGCGCATTCGCGACTGGGTGCAGAGCGGCGGGACGCGGCGCGAGGTGGCGGTGCTGTACCGCTCGAACGCGCAGTCGCGCGTGTTCGAAGAGGCGTTCATCTCGGCCCGCATCCCGTATCGGGTGTACGGTGGCCTGCGATTCTTCGAGCGCGCGGAGATCAAAGACGCGCTCGCCTATCTGCGGCTGATTTCCAGCCGCCGCGACGATGCCTCCTTCGAGCGCGTGGTGAACCTGCCGACGCGCGGCATCGGCGCGAAGAGCCTGGACATCATCCGCGACGCGGCGCGCGGCGCGGGCTCCTCGCTGTGGGAAGCGGCGGCGGCCTGCATCGGCAACGATTCCCTCGGCGGCAAGGCGGCCGTGGCCGTGCACGGCTTCATGCACCTGATCGAGCGTCTGGCGCGTGAGATCCAAGGCTTGCCGCTGCACGAGCAGGTGGATCACGTGCTGCAGGCGAGCGGCCTGATCGAGCATCACCGCAAGGACAAGGGCGCGGATCGCGGCGAAGCGCGCGTCGAGAACTTGAACGAGCTGGTCAGCGCCGCGCGCGGCTTCGAGCCCGAGGGCGGGCCAAACGAGCTGCCGCCGCTCGAAGCGTTCCTCGCGCACGCCGTCCTCGAATCCGGCGAGGGCCAGGCGGACGCGTGGGAGGACTGCGTGCAGATGATGAGCCTGCACAGCGCGAAGGGCCTCGAGTTCCCGGTCGTGTTCCTCGCGGGCATGGAGGACGGGCTCTTCCCGCACCAGCGCTCGCTGAACGACATCGACGGGCTCGAGGAAGAGCGCCGCCTCTGCTACGTCGGCATGACCCGCGCGATGAAGCAGCTCTATCTGACCTATGCCGAGCAGCGCCGCCTGCACGGCGTGGACAGCTACGGCATGGCCTCGCGCTTCATCAAAGAGATTCCCACCGAGCTCATCGAGGAAGTGCGGCCGCGCGTGCAGGTCCACCGGCCCGTGGCGGTCAGCCGCTTCCAGCGCGAGGCGCCCAACCTGGGCGGCGTGCGGCTCGGCGCGCGCGTCCGGCACGGCAAGTTCGGCGAGGGTGTCATCCTCAACGTGGAAGGCAGCGGTGCGCACGCCAAGGTGGAAGTGAACTTCGAGCAGCAGGGCCGCAAATGGATGATGGCTGAGTTCCTGGAACCGCTGCGGTGAAGATCGTCATCCTCGGAGCGGGCCAGGTCGGGCGCACGGCCGCGTATCACCTCTCGCGCGAAGAGGCCAACGAGGTCACGGTCGTCGATACGAACGAGGACGCGCTGCGCGATCTGCAGGATCGTCTCGACATCCGCACCGTCGCGGGTAATGCGTCGTATCCCACCGTGCTCGAAGCGGCCGGCGCCGCCGAAGCGGACATCATCGTCGCGCTGACGAGCAGCGACGAAGTCAACATGATGGCGTGCGAAGTGGCGTACGTCCTCTATCGCACGCCCACCAAGATCGCGCGCATTCGCTCCTCCGAGTACACGAATCGCAAGGAGCTCTTCAGCGAGGAGGCGCTCTCGGTCGATGTGTTCATCAGCCCCGAGCAGCTCGTCACCGAGTACATCGAGCGGCTGATTCGCCACCCGGGCGCATTGCAGGTGCTGGATTTCGCGGACGGCAAGGTCCGCCTCGTCGGCGTGCGGGCGCGCCGCGGCGGGCCGCTGCTCGGCCGTGCCATCCGCGAGCTGAAGGAGCACTTGCCGAAGGCGGACGCGCGCATCGTCGCCATCTATCGCGCGGGGCGCAGCATTCGCCCCGAGGGCGAGACCATCATCGAGGAGGGCGACGAGGTCTTCTTCCTTGCCGCGAGCAACGACCTGAAGCGGGTCATGAGCGAGCTGCGGCGGGAAGACGGGCCGGTGCGGCGCATCGTAATCGCGGGCGGCGGCAACATCGGCTTCCGGCTCGCCAAGGCGCTCGAGAAGGACAATCAGGTCAAGCTCATCGAGCGCGATGCGCGTCGCGCCCGCAAGATCTCGGAGTTGCTCGAGAACACCATCGTGCTGAACGGCGATGCGGCCGACGAGGAGCTGCTCATCGAGGAGAACATCGACAGCGCCGATGTCTTCGCCTCGCTCACGAATTCCGAAGAAGCGAACATCCTCTCGGCGATGCTGGCGAAGCGCCTCGGCGCGCACAAGGTGATGGCGCTGATCAACAAGCCCTCGTACGCGGAGCTGATGGAGAGCGGCAGCATCGACATCGCGATCTCGCCGCAGACCATCACCATCGGCTCGCTGCTGGCGCACGTGCGGCGCGGCGACGTCGTGCGCGTGCACTCGCTGCGGCGGGGCGCGGCCGAAGCGCTGGAGATCATCGTTCATGGCAGCGACCGCAGCTCACGCGTGGTCGGGAAGCGCGTGGAGGAGATCGCGCTGCCCGAGGGCACGCTGATCGGCGCCGTCGTTCGCGGCGACGAAGTGATCATGGCCCACCATGACACGGCGATCGAAGCGGACGATCATGTCATCCTGTTTCTGGCCGATCGTCGTCAGGTCGAAGCGGTGGAGCGCCTGTTCCTCGGCGCAACCGCACGTTGAGGCGCGGCGGGTTGGGCTCGTAATCCGTGCTCGGCGTCGCGCATGTTCTCGGTTCGCTGCTCGCCATCTTCGGCGCGACGTTCGCCTTGCCGCTCGTGTGCTCGCTCATCGCTCGCGACGGGCAGGCGTTCACCTTTCTGATCGCGGCCGGCATCAGCGCCGGCGGCGGGCTCCTCATCTCGTTTGCGACGCGCGACCACTCCCGCGAGCTGAAGCCGCGCGACGGCTTCCTGCTCGCGACCTTGAGCTGGGTGCTCATGTCGGCGGCCGCTTCGATTCCGCTCCTCCTCGCGATTCCCGGGTTGTCGTTCACGAACGCGTACTTCGAAGCCATGTCGGGGCTCACGACGACCGGCGCCACGATTCTCACGGGGCTCGATAGTCTGCCGCCGTCGATCAACCTCTGGCGGCACGCCCTGCACTGGTTCGGCGGGCTGGGGATCATCGTGCTGGCGGTGGCCGTGCTGCCGCTGCTCGGCGTCGGCGGCATGCAGCTCTACAAGGCCGAGGCACCCGGACCCGTCAAAGACGAGAAGCTCACGCCGCGCATCACGGAGACGGCCAAGTCGCTCTGGGTCGTGTACACCTTCCTCACGGTGCTCGGCATCCTCGCGCTGCGCCTCTGCGGAATGAGCTGGCTCGACGCGGTCTGCCACACCTTCTCCGCGATGGGTCTGGGCGGCTTCTCGACGCACGATGCCAGCATCGGGTACTTCAACTCGGTGTCCATCGAGCTGGTGCTGATGGTGCTGATGGTGCTCGCGTCACTGAACTTCGCGCGCCATTTCGTCGCGCTGCGGCGACTGTCCGTTCGCACCTACCTGCAGGACCCCGAGGCGAAGGCCATCGCACTGGTGCTCACCGTGAGCGTGCTCGGCATCACCGTGCTGCTCACGATTGATGGGACGTACCCGACCTTCTTCACTTCGCTGCGTCATGCAGCCTTCAACGTCATCTCGCTGGCCACCACGAGCGGGTTCCTGACGCAGGACTTCGGTCAGTGGCCGGTATTCGCACCGGTGTGGATGCTGTTTCTGACGTCCGTCACGTGCAGCACGGGCTCGACCGGCGGCGGCATCAAGATGTTCCGCACGCTGCTGCTGGCGCGGCAGGCGGGCCGCGAGCTGAAGTTGCTGGTGCACCCGAATGCCGTCTGGCCGGTCCGCATCGGCGGCCGGCCGATCCCCGATGCCATCGGCGATTCGGTGCTCGCCTTCATCTTTCTGTACTTCATGACCGTGGTCGTGCTGACGTTCGCGCTGCTGCTCACGGGGCTGAACTTCGATTCTTCGTTCGCCGCGATCATCTCTTCCGTGAACAGCACCGGGCCGGCGCTCGCGGGACTTGGCCCGATCCACCATTACTACGAGCTCACGGACGTGCAGACCTGGATTTGCACGATCGCGATGCTCGTGGGGCGGCTCGAGGTGTTCAGCGTCTTGGTGTTGTTCACGGCCGCCTTCTGGCGGAAATGATTCGAGTCACGGCACGCGGCTGCTGCCGCCCCTAAGCTTTGATCCCAACCGAGGAACCACTCGTCCCGCTCACGCTCGAAGGGATGCTTCGCAGTTACGGATCGATCGCTCCGCCGGAGCAACTCGCCGCAGGCTAGTGCAACTCTGAAGGGGCTTTCTGCATCCTAGGAGGCACGCTCGAGGGGGATGTTCGAGCGCCATCACAGGATTGGGGGCTGCTGTCGGGTTCCTCCTGCTGGGTTGGTTCGCTGGGGACTTAGAGCCGATCGAGCGTTTCCTCGCTGCAGCTCCCAATCCTGTGATGGCGTCTCCGAATGGGGTGGCGCGTATGGTTCGTTGCGATTCGTAATAAGTGGGGCGCAATATGCTGCTAACAGCCCCGCTGAGCCCTGGGGCGAACGGGCGAACGATTCGCATGAGTCCAACCGTCGCGAGGCGGGCCGAGGCCGGTTCGCCAGCCACTGCACTCCACGCTCCGATTCCTTCAGGAGAGCCGGTCTCGGAGGCGTCATTCGCGGCGGGCACCGGCACATGGCGGCTCGTGCTGCTGGTCACGGTGCCCTTCTGGGCTTACCTCGCGCTCATGCGCGTGGTCACGTATCAGTTCATCAACGCCGGCAACCCGGGGATCATCGTCGCCGCCCCCCATCTGCGATTGCTTCAGCACGCACTGCTCTTGCCGCTGCTCCTTCTCTTTTATCGATGGGCGCTCACGATCCGCTGGTCGCGTGACACGCGAGTTCGCGCCGCGGTCCTGCACGCGGCGATGGCCCTGTTGTTCGCCCTGCTCGCGCGACCGGTCCTGCTGACGCTCGTGGCCGCCGAACGCGGCGAATGGGGTCTCATGGCCGAGCTGCTGCACTCCGTCTTCGGCGTGCGTCTGTCGGTCGACCTGTGGGTGAGCAGCTTCTCGGACTTCCTGCTCTCCTACGTTCTCGGCCTCGCGATCCTGCTCGGCGTGAAGAACTACCAGGAGCTCAAGAACACGCAATTGCGGGCCGCGAACCTGCAGGCCGCCTGGACGCAGTCGCGACTGCACGCGCTGCGCATGCAGCTCAATCCGCATTTCCTGTTCAACACCCTCAACGCCGCCGTGGCGCTGGTCTCGAGCCGGCCCAAGACCGCGGAGCAGATGCTGGTGCGGCTCGCGGACTTGCTGCGTCGGACGCTGCGCGATGGCGAAACGGATTTCATCACGGTGACGCGTGAGGCCGATTTCGTCCGCAACTACCTCGAGGTGCAGCGGCTCCGCTTCCCCGACCGCCTGAGCTTCACGTTGGATGTCGACCCGAACGTGCTGCGCGCCGCGGTTCCGAGTCTGTTGCTGCAGCCGTTGGCCGAGAACGCGGTCGTTCACAGCGTCGCAGCGGAAACGGAGCAGGTGCACGTCGACGTGCGCATCCGGCGCGTGGCGAACGGATTGGAGCTCTCGGTGCGCAATTCGGTCGCGCGCCCGCGGTCCGATACGCGTATCGGCGTGGGGCTCAGCAATACGCGCGAGCGCTTGCGCACGCTTTTCGACGACGACTACGAGCTGGACTTGCTGCACGCCGAGGACGGCTCAGTCCTCGCCCGCGTGCGTATCCCCTACATCGAATCCGCCGAGCAGGAGGCAGCGTGAGTATCAGGGCCCTCATCGTCGATGACGAACCCTACGCGCGGGAACGCTTGCGCGAGCTGTGCGCCCAGGAGCCGGACGTGGCTGTCGTCGGAGAGGCCACGCATGGCGTCGAAGCGATCGAGCAGGTGGAGGCCACGCGCCCGAACCTGCTCTTGCTGGACGTGCAGATGCGCGGCACGAACGGCTTCGACGTGCTCGAACGCCTCACCGGCGAGCGCCCGCTCGTCGTCTTCGTCAGCGCATACGATCAGTACGCGCTGGCCGCGTTCGGGGTCGAGGCGGTCGACTATCTCCTGAAGCCGTTCGATCGCGAGCGCTTCCGGCAGGCGATCCGCAGGGTGCGCTCGCGGTTGTCGGGCGACAAACAGACCGAGCTCGCCGACCGCATCTCCAGCGCCGTCCGCGACACGGTGATCTCCGTCAGCGGCAAACCCGTCCCGGCGGCTCCGAAACGCATCGTGGCCGAGCGCGATGGGCGGCTGTTCTTCATCGCGCAGCCGGATATCGATAGCGTGGAAGCGAATCGGAACTACGTGAACATCAGCGCGGGAGCCGAGAGCTTCACCATCCGCTGGACCATGCAGCAGGCCGAGATGACGCTCGATCCAAGCATGTTCCTGCGCGTGCACCGGTCGGTCATCGTGAACACGCACAAGATCCGGGAGATGGAGCGGCGCTTCCATGGCGAGTACGTGCTCACGCTCGCGAACGGGCAGAAGTTCACGTCGGGCCGCGCGTATCGCCGTCACATCCAGGCGCACTTGAAGAACGCACGCTGATGGCGACCGGCCGCGGCCGGCAGCGCTACTCGAGCGGCATCGGCAGCATCACGCGCGCGATCGTGCCAGTGCGGTCGGCGCGATTTTCCAATGTGAGCGTCCCGCCGTGCGCCTCCACGATCTGCCGCGACAGCGCGAGCCCGATGCCGCTGCCGCCCGGCTTCGTCGTGAAGAACGGGACGAAAAGATTGTCGGGATTCGCGATGCCCGGTCCGTCGTCGCGGATCTCGATCTGCGCCGCCTCGCGCGTGCGGGCGACCTCGATTTCCACGCCTTTCGCGCCGCTGGGCGCCGCTTCCACGGCATTCTTGATCAGATTGATCAGCGCCTGTTCGAGCTGACCTGCGTCGGCAGACACCACGGTCTCAAAGGGCGCCGTCACGCGCACACCCGCCATCGCGTCGAGCGTGACCAGGCGATTCAGCAGCGCGTTCAGCGAAACCGGGTGTTTCGACGGCGCGGGCAGGCGCGCGAGCTGGCTGTACGTTGCGACGAACTTGGTGAGCGAGGCGGCTCGGTCGCCGATGAGGCCGAGCCCTTCGAGGACATCCGTCTGGTCGCGGGCAGCGGGCTCCTTGCGAAGCATGTCCCGCAGCGTGCCCGCGAGCGACGTGATGGGCGCGAGCGAGTTGTTGATCTCGTGACCGATCACGCGGATGAGGCGCTGCCACGCGCGGCGCTCTTCGTCGCGCAGCGCGCGGCTCAGGTCCGAGATCATGAGCAGCGTGTGGGGGACGCCGCTTTCGCGGAAGATGCGCGTGCGCACCTCGAACCGTCCGCTGCGGCCACCGAAAGACAGCGAGGCGACCACCGGCCCCTCGCGCGCGAGCAGCTCGTCCACGCCGATCTCGCGCGCCGTGCGACCGAGCAGCGCCTGGCTCGAGCGGCCGAGGAGATCGGCGGCCGCGCGATTCACGAGCTTGAGACGCCGCGCGCCGTCGAACGTCAGCACCGCCGCGTCGAGCTCCTCGAGCACCGTCTGCACGAGCGCGATCGCTTCGAGCGACTCGAGCCGTTGCCGCTGCAGCGTCTCGCCGAGCTTGTTGATCTCGCGGACCACCTCGCCCAGCGTGTCGCCCGGTGCCGCGCGCCGGCCGCGCAACGTGTAGTCGCCCGCGCGCACCGCCTCGATGAGATTCGCAAGCGTCTGCAGCGGAAAGACCAGGCGCCGCCGCACCGCGAGCGCGCAGCCGATCCAGAACCCGAGGAGGAGCACGACGGAGATGAAGCGCAGCTCGGGGGTTGGGCCGTCGGTCCACGCGAACCACACCGCGATCGCGGTCGCGGGCAGCCCGCTTGCCAACGCGATCAACGCCAGCCGATTCTGGAACGCGATTCTCAAAGCGTGCGGAGTATACGAGGCGGACGCGGCCGAGGCGGCTGTGGACATGGCCGACCCGCTACTGCCCGTCCGTCCGGATCCCGAGCTTTTCCAGGCGCCGATACATCGCGCTGCGGCTCAATCCAAGTGCTTCGGCCGCAGCGTTGACGTTGCCCTCCGCCCGGCGCAGCGCCGTGCGAATGAGCAGCCGCTCCGCGTCCTCGAGGCTCATCGCCTCGATGCTCGGCGCCGGCGTGGGTAGCTGGGTGTCGAGACGCAGGTCGGCGGCCGTGATGCTGGCGCCACGCGCCATCAGGACGGCGCGCTCGATCACGTTCCCGAGCTCGCGGACGTTGCCCGGCCAAGCGTAGGTGCGCAGCACCTGCAGCGCGCCGTCATCGAACCCTTCGATGCGGCGGCCGTACTTGGCCGCGAGTGCCGCGAGCCTGCGATACGCGATGGGCACGATGTCCTCGCGCCGCTCCCGCAGCGGCGGCAGCGGCACCTCGATGGTGTTCAGGCGGAAAAGCAGGTCCTGCCGGAAGCGGCCCTGCGCGACCAGCTCGGCGAGATTCGCATTGGTCGCCGCGACGATGCGCACGTTGGCCCGCTGCGTGCGCGACGAGCCCACGCGCTCGAATTCGCCACTTTCAATGATGCGCAGGAGCTTCGCCTGCTGGCTGATCGGCACGTTCCCGATCTCGTCCATGAAGAGCGTGCCGCCGTCGGCGAGCTCGAAGCGGCCCACGCGGTCGGTCTTCGCGTCCGTGAACGCGCCGCGCACGTGGCCCATCATCTCGCTCTCGAACACGGTCTCGGGAATGCTCCCCATGTTCACGGAGATGAACGGCTTCGCGGCCCGCATCGAGCGCTTGTGAATGAAGCGCGCGATGAGGCCCTTGCCGGTGCCATTTTCGCCCGTGATCAGCACCGACGCGTCGGACGGCGCAATGCGTTCCACCGTATCCAGCACGGCCCGCATCGCCGGCGCTTCGGCGATGAAATCTTCATCGCCCGCCGCGCGCAGGAGCTGATTCTCCGCCTCGAGCCGCCGCCCGTGGCGCACCTCGCGGCTGTAGCTCGCCTGATTGCGCACGAGCGCAAGCACGCGGTGGTTGTCCCACGGTTTCTCGAGAAAGTCGCGCGCGCCGCGGCGCATGGCTTCGACGGCCACATCGATGGTGCCCCAGGCCGTCATCACGATGACCGGCAGCGTGCCATCGATCGCGTGGAGCTGCGGCAGCAAGTCGAGCCCTTCGCGACCCGAGGTGGTGTCGCGCGTGTAGTTCAGGTCGATGAGGGCGACGTCGAACGTCTCGGACCGGACCGCTTCGAGCAGGCCGGCCGGCGAGCTCACGGTGGTCACCTGCATGCCGTCGTTCTTCAGCAGCAGCCGCAGCGCCGTCAGCACATCCTGCTGATCGTCGGCGACGATGACGCGCGGCGGGTCGGATCGGAAATCGCTCATCGCACCACTATCGCGGAAAACATCGCGGGCGCAAAGCTCCGCTATTCGCAGCGGAGCGCGACGGCAGGCTGCACTTTCAGGGCCCGGCGGGCCGGTATCCAGCTCGCCAGCACTGAGGACAGCACCAGGAGCGAGAAGACCATCCCGTAGATCACCGGCTCGTCGGGGTTCAGCCCGACCAGGCTCGCGCTGACGACTCGACTCATGATCGGCGCGAAGATCGCCCCCAGTGCCAAGCCCGCGACCAGCTGCACCAGCGCACTGCGCATGACGGTGGCGAGAATCTGCCGATCATGCGCGCCCAGCGCCCTGCGCACGCCGATCTCGCGATTGCGCTGGCCGGTCGCGAAGGCAAGCACCCCGTAGATGCCGACCGCCGCCAGGATAATGGCGATCACCGCGAAGGCCGCGAAGACATTCGAGAGCACGCGGAGCGCCCCGCGCTTCTGTTCCTGGAACTGGCCGAGCGTCTCGACCCAGTACGGCGCGATGTCCCGGTCGATCCGCCGCACGGCGTCGCGGATGACCTTGCCATAGAGCAGCGGATCACCGGCGACGCGCACGGCAACGGTCACGAAGCGCCAGCCGTCCTGGGTCATCGGCCGATACACCGTCGGCCAGAACTCGCCGTTGCGGTCCCAGAAAAGATGGTGATTGATGTTCGGCGCGACGCCGACGATCGTGATCGGCTTGTGCTCCGGGTCGTCCGCGACGAAGAGGCGCTCCCCGATGGGGTTCTGGTGCGGGAAGAACCGACGCACGAACTCCTGGTTGACGATGGCGACGCCCGGCGACTTGAACGTGTCCGCGGAATTGAAGTCCCGCCCGGCGAGCAGCGGCCGGCGAAACGCCGCGAACGTGCCGGGCGTGATCGCCACCCATTTCGCCGCCGGGTAATCCGACCGCGCCGCGTAGGCCGCGTGCTCGATTGCGAAGCGCCCATCGTCGGCGCCCGTGCCCGGCATCGACGTCGAGGCGATGGCCGCCTCCACGCCGGGGCGCGTGCGCAGCTCGGCGGTGAGCCGTTCGAAGAACTGGCCCTGCTGCTCCTTCGGATATTTCGGGGCGGGCAGTCCGATGCGCGCGCTCATGAAGCCATCGACGCTCACGCCGTAGTCCCGCTGCAGCGACATGACCGAGCTGCGCGTCATCAGGCCCGCGCCCGTCAGCAACGCCGCCGACAACGCGATCTCGACGATCACCATCGCGCCCGTGAACTTGCTCAGCCGCATGCCCGTGCCGGTGCGACCGCCGTCCCGCAGGATGCGCATGACGTCGGGACGCGACGCGCGCAGCGCCGGCACGATGCCCGAGAGCAACGCGGCGAGCACCGCCGCGCCGGCCGAGAAGAGCGCAACGCGCAGATCGATCGAGAACTCCCACCACACGGGCACGTCCCACTCGGCCGAGTATTCCAGCGCGAGATGCATCACGTGGAGGGCGACGGCCGCGAGCACGAGTCCGCCGGCCACGCCGAACAAGGCGATGATGAAGCTCTCCGCCAGCATCTGAACGATGAGTCGCGGCCGGCGCGCGCCGAGCGCGACACGCATCCCCGCCTCGTACACACGGAAATTCGCGCGCACGAAGATGAGGCTCGCCACGTTCGCGCACGCGATCAGCAGCACGAGCCAGACCGCCGCGAACATCGCGAAGATGATCGTGCTGCCGTCCTGGATCGCGGCCTGCGCAACCGGCACCATCTGGGTCGTGAGCCCCGCGTTGGTTCGCGGATAGAGCTTGGCCAGGCGGGTGGCGATGGAGCTGATGTCCTCTTCGGCCTGACGATACGTGACGCCTTTGGCCAGCCGGGCGATCACCTGCAGCCCTTCCTGCTGATGATCGCCGCGACGCGCTTGCGTGCGATCGAAGGCCACGGGCACCCAGAGCTTCTCGTTCGTCGGATACGAGAAGCCCCGCGGCATCACGCCGACGATGGTCGTCGTGCGCGCGTTGACGCGCGTCGTGCGACCCACGATGTCCGGATCGGCGTTGTACCGGGTGCGCCAGAGATCGTACGACAGGAGCACCACCGGCTCGGCGGACGGCACGTCGTCGGCCGGCTCGAAGTCGCGGCCGAGCATCGGCTTCACGCCGAGCACGCGCATGAAGTTCCAGGTGACGAAGCCGCCGTTGTAGCGCTCGGGAAGGTCCTCGCCCGACACGGTGATCGTGCCGTTGTAGTAGCCGCCGAACGCCTCGAACGAGCGCTGCTGCTCTTGCAGGTCGATGAAGTCCGGGAATGGCAGCGCGCTGAAGGTGATATTCCGCTGCGGCTCCGACGCGAAGATCACGCATAGGCGGTCCGCATTCGGGAACGGCGGCGGCTTCAGCGTCGTCGTCTCGATGACACCGTACGTGAAGATCGTCGCACCGAGGCCGAGCGCCAGCACGATCGAGGCGAGCGTGAGGAACGACGGCGCATTGCGCAGACCGCGCCACGCGTTCAGGAAATCATCGATGAGCGACATACGCGTGACTCCCTCTCAGACCGCCGGCGCCAGCTCCTGCGGGACGACCGCGCGCACGCGGTCCTCAAAGAGAATGCGACCGTCGAACAACTGCACGCGCCGCTCCGCAAAATCCGCGTAGCGCGCATCGTGGGTGACCATGCAGATCGTGGCGCCTTCTGCGTGCAGCTTGCGGAGCAGCTCCATCACCGCCTCGCCGTTCTTCGAATCGAGATTGCCGGTCGGCTCGTCCGCAAGCAGGATCGATGGATTGCCCGCCAGCGCGCGCGCGACCGCGACGCGCTGCTGCTGGCCGCCGGAGAGCTGAGAGGGGTAGTGGCTCACGCGATGCGCCATGCCGACGCGCTCGAGCGCCTCCATCACCGCCTTCTTGCGCGCTTCGCGCGTGATCCCCGGGCGATACGTCAGCGGCAGCTCGACGTTCTGCGCCACCGTGAGATCGCCGATCAGGTTGAACGACTGGAAGATGAAGCCGATCTCGCGGTTGCGAATCGTCGCGCGCTCATCGACGCCGATCTGCGCGACGGACCTGCCGTTCAGCAGGTACTCGCCGCTCGAGGGCGTGTCGAGCAGACCGAGAATCGCGAGCAGCGTCGACTTGCCGCACCCGGACGGCCCCGAGATCGACACGAACTCGCCCCGCTGAATGTCGCAATGAACACCGGACAACGCATGCGTTTCGATCTCGTCGGTGTAGAACACTTTCGTGATCGCCCGCATACGGATCAGCGGCACACGCTCGTCGTCCCTATCGGATGCGTAGCTCATCGGAAGAACTCCACTGCGAAACATCGGACACGATGAT
>DASZSS010000453.1:0-11145 GCA_035548535.1 Steroidobacteraceae bacterium | reverse complement strand
TACCCGGAATACGTCGGGACGAGCATCTTCAATTCGGCGGCGCTCATTGCCGGGCACAGGGTGGCCGTCACGCACCGCAAGTGCGAGCTGCCGAACTACAAGGTCTTCGACGAAAAGCGCTATTTCGCTGCGGGCGAGGGTGCCACGCTGCTCGACCACAAGGGGTTTCGCATCGGGCTGCTCGTGTGCGAGGACATCTGGGTGGCCGGGCCGGCGCAGCGCGCGCGCGACGGCGGCGCCGAGCTGCTCGTCGTGTTGAACGCCTCGCCGTACGAGATTCACAAGCAGCGCGAGCGCGAGGCCATCGCCCGTGCGCGCGTCCAGGACGTGAAGCTGCCGCTGGTGTACGTCAACATGGTCGGCGGTCAGGACGAGCTCGTCTTCGATGGCAACTCGTTCGTGATGGACGCGGACGGCAAGGTCGTCATGCGCGCACCCGCGTTCGAGGAAGGCGTTTTTCCGGCGGATTTCACACGCGATGACAGCGGGCGGGTCGTCCCGCTGCCCGGCGCACTCGCGCCCGAGCTCGCAGACGAGGCGAGCGTGTATCGCGCGCTAGTGCTCGGCGTGCGCGACTACGTGAACAAGCACGGCTTCCCGGGCGTCGTGATGGGTCTCTCGGGCGGCATCGATTCCTCGCTCACACTGGCGATTGCGGTCGACGCGCTCGGCGCCGAGCGCGTGCATGCCGTGATGATGCCGTCGCGGTACACGGCGGAGATGAGCGTGGCGGACGCCGCCGAGCAGGCACGCGCGCTGAACGTGAAGTACAGCGTCATTTCGATCGAAGGCATGTTCGAGGCGACGCTGGCGGCGCTGCACGAAGAGTTCGCGGGCACGAAGCCCGACACGACCGAGGAGAACATCCAGTCCCGCTGTCGCATGCTCATTCTGATGGGCATCTCGAACAAGACCGGGCGCATGCTGCTCACCACCGGCAACAAGAGCGAAATGGCGGTGGGCTACGCCACGCTGTACGGCGACATGGCCGGTGGCTTCGCGCCGATCAAGGATTGCAGCAAGCTGCTCGTGTACCGGCTGGCCGCGTACCGCAACTCGCTCGGCCGCGTGATCCCGCAACGGGTGATCGACCGGCCGCCGTCGGCGGAGCTGCGCCCGGATCAGAAAGACTCCGACTCGCTCCCGCCGTACGACGTGCTCGATCCGATCCTCGAGGCCTTCATCGAGGAAGACCTGTCGGTCGACGAGATCGTGGCGCGCGGCTTCGAGCGCGCCACGGTAGGCCGCGTGCTCGATCTGGTGAAGCGCAACGAATACAAGCGCCGGCAAGCGCCGCCGGGCGTGCGCGTCAGTCGGCGCGCGTTCGGGCGAGATTGGCGCTATCCGATCACGAACGGGTATCGGCGCTGAGCGTCCCGCTCATCCGCGTGGGTTCGACACCCAACGCGACGGCCGCGCGCAGTCAGTGCTCAACGACGGGTGGCCCCGCAGGTTGAGCGGGAGCACGACGCCAGAACTGCCACCAGGACTTCTCGGTGGCCGCCTTCGCTTCGCGCACGGTGCCCTGGAAATTGGCGTCGTACACCTGTCGGCTCTGCGCAGCGAGCTCTTTCAGGCCGAGCCGATCGTACGACTCGATGAGAATCTCGAGGGCCTGCTGAATGGCCGGTGCGCCATCGTACTGTTCGATGGCGCCCTTCGCCCGCTGAGCCGCGGCGACGTACGCGCCGCGCTTCAGGTAGTACGTGGCGACGTGCACCTCGTACTCCGCAAGGCGGTTGCGGAGAAAGATCATCCGTTTGCGAGCGTCGTGGGCGTAATCGCTCTTCGGATACTGCTCGACCACCGTCTTGAACGCCGCGAACGATTTGCGCGCCGTCGTCGGCGGGCGCTCGGTCAGGTCGACGCGAAAGAAGCGCTCGAGGATGTTCGGGGTGCGCTCGAAGTCCGTGAGTCCCTTGATGTACCACGCGTAGTCCACGCGAGGATGCGTGGGGTTCTCGCGAATGAAGGTATCCGCGGCGTCGATTGCGGACTCACTCTCGCCGGCGCGGTAGTACGCGTAGATCAGATCGAGCCGCGCCTGCCGGGCTTCGTTCGTGAAGGGGAAGCGCGCCGTGAGCGCTTCGTACGTCTTGATGGCCGTGTTGAAGTCGTAGGCCCGCAAGCTGCGCTGCGCCTGCGCGTATAGCGCCTCCGGACCCTGCCGTTGCAGCGTGCGGTCGCGGTTCGATCGGCAGCCTGAAATCGCGACCAAGGCGATGCACAGCGCGAGCACACCGCCGCGCGCCAACCGGGACAAAGTCATTACAAACAGGCCTTTCTGCTGCCGCTGCGGATTGCGGAAGGGCTCTCGCTTCGGGAAGATGGCCCGTTCCGCAAAGGCGGCGAAGTATAGCGAATTTGCCAGCACCGACTCCGACCCGGACCCCCACCGTGGAGTTCCGCACGCACGAGCTTCAGATCGACGCCCCGCTGGCCGGGTTGCGGCTCGACCAGGCCTTGGCCCGCGCCTTACCGCAGTACTCGCGCGCGCGGCTGCAGGGATGGATCGAGGCGGGCGCCGTTCGCGTGGACGGCCAGGTGCCACGCGCGCGCGACAAGGTGCATGGCGGCGAGCTGGTGCGCATCGAGGCCCGACTCGAGCCGGAAACACGCGTGGTCGCGGAGGCGCTTCCCGTAGACGTGGTCCACAAGGATCGCGGCATCTTTGTCGTGAACAAGCCGGCGGGGCTGGTCGTGCACCCCGGTGCGGGCAATGCCAGCCACACGCTGCAAAACGCCTTGCTGGCGCTCGATCCGAAGCTCGCGGTGGTGCCGCGGGCGGGGCTCGTGCATCGGCTGGACAAGGACACGAGCGGCCTCATGGTCGTGGCGCGCACCCCGGAGGCGCATGCTGCGCTGGTCGCGGCGCTGGCCGCGCGCGAGATTGAGCGGGCCTATCTGGCCATCTGCGTCGGCGTGATGACTGGCGGCGGCACGGTGGACGAGCCGATCGGGCGCCACCGCACTCAGCGCACGCGCATGGCCGTTCGCGTGGATGGCCGTGAAGCCGTGACGCACTATCGGCTGCTGAAGCGTTTCCGCGGGCACACGCTCGTGCGCGCGGAGCTCGAAACCGGGCGCACACACCAGATTCGCGTGCATCTCGCGCATATCGGCTACCCCCTCGTCGGGGACCCGGTGTACGGCGGACGCCGTCGCATTCCGCGCGGGGCCAGCGAGCCGCTGATCGCGGCGCTGGCCGCGTTCAAACGGCAGGCGTTGCACGCCACGCGCTTGGCCCTCCAGCACCCGCTGACGGGCAAGCCGATGGAGTGGGAAGTCCCGCCTCCCGACGATATGGCGGCGCTCCTGAAGGCACTTGAAGCGGACGCGAAGCTCGACGCCCACGGCGGCTCGGTGAGCGCGCGATGAGGCGCTTCGGCCGCGCCCGGGATGCCGCGCTGTACGCGCGGTCGCGGCAGGGCGAGCGGTGATGACAGGCGCATCCTTGCGGCGCTCGGTCGAGGTGCTCGTGCCGGATTGGCCGGCTCCGGCGCGCGTGCGCGCCGCCATCACCCTGCGGACCGGCGGCGTCAGTTTCGCGCCGTACGACACGCTCAATCTCGGCGCTCATGTTGGCGACGATCCCGCCGCGGTTGCCGAGAACCGGCGCCGGGTGCGCGACGCGCTCCACTTGCCTTCCGAGCCGGTGTGGCTCGAACAGATACATGGCACGGACGTGGCGATCCTCGACGAGCCGGCCCCCGCACGTGACCCCGATGTAGTCGGAGCCACCCCGCCCAGCGGCGCCAGCCTGCTCGTCGGCGCCGAAGCGCCCGGCGCTCGCGGCGACGAACCTCGCGCGCCCCGCCGCGCAGCCGCAACGGCAACGACCCACCGCGTCGAGGTCGCCGCAGCCCACCCCGCCGATCTCACCGCAGCCCAGCGCGCCGGCATCGCAGTAGTCCGCCGCGCCGATGCGGCGGTCACTCACTCCCCAGGGCTCGTGTGCGCAATTCAGGTGGCGGATTGCATGCCCGTGCTCTTCGCCGCCCGCGATGGCACGGCGGTCGGCGCCGCGCACGCCGGCTGGCGCGGTCTCGTCGGCGGCGTGCTCGAAGCAACCGTCGCCGCACTTCGAGGTGGGGGGCGAGGTGCGTGCCGCGTTCATCGCGCATGACTCCGCAGCTGCAGCGGCGTTCGTTCCGAACGCCCGCGGTCGATGGCAATGCGATCTCTATGCGCTCGCGCGCCAGCGCCTCATCGCGCTCGGTATACGCCACATCTCGGGAGGCGAGTACTGCACATACGCCGACAGAACCCGCTTCTTCTCATATCGCCGCGATGGCCGCTGCGGCCGCACGGCCGCATTCGTGTGGCTCGCTCCCTCTTGAGCGGGATCCGGCACGCTTGACACGCGTGCTAGCATTTTCGCCACGAAACATAACAAGCCAGCCGACGGCACGACGCCTTGAGCACCCTCGCACTGATCGTGATCTTCACCGCTCTTGGCGGGGTGCTCAGCGTGATCTGCGCCGGGCTCTTTCTCCTGATCCCCGACGGCCCGCGCGCCCGCGTGCTGCCGCATCTCGTGAGTTTCGCGACGGGCGCCCTGCTCGGAGCGGCGCTGCTTGCGCTGCTCCCCGACGCGCTGGACAACGCCGGCGAGCACGGCGTGCACGGGGTGGGGCTCGCCCTCGTCTGCGGCATCGTGGTGTTCTTCGTGCTCGAGAAGCTCGTGCTCTGGCGGCATTCGCATTCGGCGGAGTACGCGGATCACGGCGCCCATCACGCGCATCACGAACATCGCGAGCAGGCGTCGGCCGTGCTCGTGATCATCGGCGACAGCATCCACAACGCGCTCGACGGGGTGATCATCGGCGCGGCGTTCCTCTCGGATATCGAGCTCGGCATCGTGACGGCGGTCGCCGTGATGGCTCACGAGATCCCGCAGGAAATCGGGGATTTCGCGGTGCTGCTCCATTCCCGGATGTCGCGCGCCCGCGCGCTCTCGTTCAATCTCATGAGCAGCCTCACATCCGTGATCGGCGGCCTCGTGGCGTACTTCACACTCGGCAGCGCGCTGCGGATTCTTCCGTATGCCATTGCGGTTGCCGCGGCGTCGTTCATTTATGTCGCCATGGCAGATTTGATCCCGGGTCTGCACCGGCGCATCAGCGCGCGGGAGAGCATTGCCCAGGTCGTCCTGATCTCCCTGGGCATTGCGGTCATCGCCCTGGTCGAGCAGCGCGCCCACGGCTGAGCGGCGGTCGCGCCCCGGCCGCCGGCGGGCACAGAATTGGCTCCGGCCGCTTGAAGCGCCGCGTTGCACCCCCACAACGGGCGAAGCTCCACCCCTTCTTCAGGGTCTCAGTCATGCGAATGGACAAACTGACGACCAAGTTCGCGCAGGCGCTCGCGGATGCGCAGTCGCTGGCGATTGGTCGCGACCACCAGTTCATCGATCCGGCCCACGTGATGCTGGCGCTTCTCGACCAGGAGGGCGGCAGCGTCCGGCCGCTCCTAATGAAGGCCGGCGTGGACACCAACCGGCTGCGCTCCGATCTCGGCGCGCTGCTCGACCGTCTCCCGCGCGTCGAAGGCGCGCCGGGCGAGGTGCACGTCTCGAACGACCTGCAGCGCGTGCTCAACATCGTGGACAAGCTCGCGCAGAAACGCGGCGACCAGTTCATCTCCAGTGAGCTGTTCGTGCTCGCGGCCCTCGACGACAAGGGGCCGCTCGCGAAGGTCCTGAGAGACGCGGGCGCCGTGCGCGGCGCCGTCGAGAAGGCGGTGGACGAGGTGCGCGGCGGCGAGAAGGTCAACGACCCGAACGCGGAGGAGAGCCGTCAGGCCCTCGAGAAGTACACCATTGATCTCACCGAGCGTGCCGAGAGCGGCAAGCTCGATCCGGTGATCGGCCGCGACGATGAGATCCGGCGCACCGTGCAGGTGCTCGCCCGCCGCACCAAGAACAATCCCGTGCTCATCGGTGAGCCCGGCGTCGGCAAGACGGCCATCGTCGAAGGCCTCGCGCAGCGCATCGTCAACGGCGAGGTGCCCGAGGGCTTGAAGAACAAGCGCATTCTCGCCCTCGACATGGGCGCGCTCATCGCCGGCGCGAAATTCCGCGGCGAGTTCGAGGAGCGCCTGAAGGCCGTGCTCAACGACCTGCGCAAGCAGGAAGGCCAGATCATCCTGTTCATCGACGAGCTGCACACCGTGGTGGGCGCCGGCAAGGCCGAAGGCGCGATGGACGCCGGCAACATGCTGAAGCCCGCGCTCGCGCGCGGCGAGCTGCACTGCGTGGGCGCGACGACGCTCGACGAGTACCGCAAGTACATCGAGAAGGACGCCGCGCTCGAGCGGCGCTTCCAGAAGGTGTTCGTCGACGAGCCGAGCGTCGAGGACACCATCGCGATCCTGCGCGGCCTGAAGGAGCGCTACGAGAACCATCACAAGGTGGAGATCACGGACCCGGCGCTCGTCGCCGCCGCCACACTGTCGCACCGCTACATCACCGATCGGCAGCTTCCCGACAAGGCCATCGACCTGGTCGATGAGGCCGCCGCGCGCATGCGCATGGAGATCGACTCCAAGCCCGAGGCGCTCGATCGTCTCGAGCGGCGCATCATCCAGCTCAAGATCGAGCAGGAAGCGCTGAAGAAGGAGCAGGACGAGGCCTCGAAGCGCCGCCTCAAGGCGCTCGAGGAGACCCTCGGCTCGCTGCAGAAGGAATACGCCGACCTCGAAGAGGTCTGGAAGTCGGAGAAGGCGCAGGTGCAGGGCACCGCGCACCTGCGCGCGGAGCTCGAGCGCGCGCGCATCGAGTTCGAAGCCGCGCGGCGCGCGAGCGACTGGGCGCGCATGGCGGAGCTGCAGCACGGCACGATCCCCGCGCTCGAGAAGCGCCTCGCGGAAGCGCAGGCCGCGGAGCAGAAGGAAACCCGGCTCGTGCGCAACAAGGTGACCGAGGAGGAGATCGCCGAGGTCGTCTCGAAGTGGACCGGCATCCCCGTCTCGAAGATGCTCCAGGGCGAGAAGGAAAAGCTCCTGCAGATGGAGGAGGCGCTCGGCAGGCGCGTCGTCGGGCAGGACGAGGCGGTGCGCATCGTGTCCAATGCGATCCGCCGCTCGCGCGCCGGTCTCGCGGATCCGCGCCGGCCGAACGGCTCGTTCCTGTTCCTCGGGCCGACCGGCGTCGGCAAGACGGAGCTCTCGAAGGCGCTCGCGGAATTTCTCTTCGACACCGAAGAGGCCATGGTCCGCATCGACATGTCGGAATTCATGGAGAAGCACTCGGTGGCGCGGCTCATCGGCGCGCCGCCCGGCTATGTCGGCTACGAAGAGGGCGGCTATCTCACGGAAGCGGTGCGCCGCCGGCCGTACGCGGTGATCCTGCTGGACGAGGTCGAGAAGGCGCACCAGGACGTCTTCAACGTGCTGCTCCAGGTGCTCGACGATGGGCGCCTCACGGATGGTCAGGGCCGCACGGTCGACTTCCGCAACACGGTGATCATCATGACCTCGAACCTCGGCTCGCAGGTCATCCAGGAATACGCCTCGCAGCGCGACTACACGGGCATGAAGAGCGCGGTGATGGAGATCGTCCAGCAGAGCTTTCGACCGGAGTTCATCAATCGCATCGACGACATCGTCGTGTTCCGGCCGCTCGGCGTGGAGCAGATCCGCAAGATCGTCGATATCCAGCTCGGGTATCTGCGCAAGCGCCTGCTCGATCGCAACATGGAGCTGACGCTCGACGACAAGGCGCGCGATACGCTCGGCGAGGCCGGGTTCGATCCGGTGTACGGTGCGCGACCGTTGAAGCGAGCCATTCAGCAGCAGATCGAGAACCCGCTCGCGCAGCGGATCCTGCGCGGCGACTTCGGTCCCGGCGACCGCGTGTCCGTCACGGTGCGCGACGGGGAGCTGGTGTTCGAGAAGAAGTAATGACTGGGCGGCCGGCTATACTTGCCGAAATATGGCCGGCCGCGTTGATCGGGGACGTCTGCAACCATGCCTTTCTACGAATACGAATGCGACAACTGCAAGTTCTACACTGAGCTGCTCCAGAAGATTTCCGACCCGCCGCTGAAGAAATGCCCCTCGTGCGGCAAGTCCAAGCTGCGCAAGCTGGTCTCCGCGCCGGTGTTCCGCTTGAAGGGCAGCGGCTGGTACGAGACCGACTTCAAGTCGGACAAGGAGAACAAGCGCAATCTCGCCATCGAGAAGGAGTCGGAGAGCGCCGCGAGCGACACGAAGAGCTCCGACGCGAAGTCCTCGGACACCAAGGCCGACACGAAGCCGGCCGCGGAGCCGAAGACCGAATCGAGGGCGGTGGCGCGCCGGTCGCGCCCGGTGGCCGCTTCGGCCTCGAAGGCCCGCCCGCGGCCGGCCGCGAAAGCGAAGCCCGCCGCGAAGTCGAAGAGCAAATCGGCCGCGCGTCGCAAGGGCCGATGAGCGGCGACACGATCCTCTCCAGCGCACGCACGCGTCGCTCGCGGTCCGTTTCGTGGGCCGCGGGCGACGGGCTCCGGACAGTCGTCGGGTTACCGAGGGTGCGGCGCAGATGAACACTCCCAAGCGCACGTGGAGCCTGCGGCGCTATCTCGTCGCAGGCGTCCTCGTGTGGCTGCCGATCCTCGCGAGCCTCTGGGTGATCTCGTTCATCGTCGGGATGACGGATCGCATCCTCCTGCTGCTGCCGGAGTCGTACCGGCCCGAGGCGGTGGTCGGCTTCCCGCTGCCGGGGCTCGGCATCGTGATCGCGCTCGTGGTGCTGCTCGTGACCGGCCTCATGGTCACGAACCTGATCGGCCGCCGGCTCGTGCAGTACTGGGACGGCCTCATGCGCCGTATCCCGCTCGTGCGCTCGATTCACGGGGGCGTGAAGAGCTTCGCGGAGAGCGTGTTCTCGACGAACAACTCGTTCCGCAAGGTCGTGATGATCCAGTACCCGCGTGCGGGCGCCTGGAGCATCGGGTTCGTGACGTCCGAGGATGTCGCGGAGATCGGGGAGAAGACCGGGGTGCCGCACTCGTGCGTGTACATCCCCACCACGCCGAACCCGACGTCCGGGTTCATCGTGATGGTGCCCAGGTCGGAAGTCGTGGAGCTGGACATGACCGCCGACGCGGCGATGAAGATGATCATCACCTGCGGCGTTGTCATGCCTCCGCCGCCGCCCCGGCCGCACCTGGCGCAGCCCGCCGCGTAGCTTCGCCGCGGCCGTGCGCGCTGCGGCGAGCAGCCGGGTCGCCCACGGGCGGCGTCTCGCCGAGGCGCCTCGTGCGATCAATGGCTTAGCGCGCTATCCCGCCGCGCACCCGGACGGCCGGCGCGCCCGGCGCGCGCGGCGCCGGAGACTAAACGGCGCACGTTTTTCGCTAAGATGCGCGGCCCTTTAACCCCAGATTCACGGACAGGCCCGAAGCCATGCGCTCCCATTACTGCGGACACGTCGATGAAAAGCTGACCGGTCAGGAGGTCACGGTTGCGGGCTGGGTGCACCGCCGCCGCGATCATGGCGGGGTCATCTTCATCGACCTGCGCGACCGCGAGGGCCTGCTGCAGGTGGTCTTCGATCCGGACGCGGCGCAGATGTTCGAGGAGGCGGGCCGCCTGCGCAGCGAGTTCGTCATTCGCGTGCGCGGTCTCGTGCGCGCGCGCCCCGAGGGGACCGCGAACCCGAACCTGCGCTCGGGCAAGATCGAGCTGCTCGCGCGCGAGCTCGAGGTGCTGAACCGCTCCGAGCCGCTGCCTTTCCAGCTCGACGAAACCGTGAGCGAGGAAGTGCGGCTCAAATACCGCTATCTCGACTTGCGCCGCGAAGTGATGAACCAGCGGCTGCGCCTGCGGCACGCGATCACGCGCGCGATGCGCGGCTATCTGGACACCAACGGTTTCGTCGACCTCGAAACGCCGATGCTCACGAAGGCGACGCCCGAGGGCGCGCGCGACTATCTCGTGCCGAGCCGCACGCATCCGGGCAAGTTCTTCGCGCTCCCGCAGTCGCCGCAGATCTTCAAGCAGCTGCTCATGATCGCGGGCTTCGATCGGTACTATCAGATCGTCCGCTGCTTCCGCGACGAGGATCTGCGCGCGGACCGGCAGCCCGAGTTCACCCAGCTCGATATCGAGACGTCGTTCCTCACGCAGGACGCCATCATGCGGATGATGGAAGGGCTGATCCGGCACATCTTCAAGGAAGTGCTGAGCGTCTCGCTGCCCGATCCCTTCCCGCGCATGTCGTTCGCCGAGGCGATGCGCCGCTACGGCTCCGACAAACCGGATCTGCGCATCCCGCTCGAGCTCGTCGACGTCGCCGATCTCGTGAGGGACTGCGAGTTCAAGGTGTTCGCCGGTCCCGCGAAAGACCCCAAGGGCCGGGTCACGGCGCTGCGCGTGCCGGGCGGCGGGGCGATGCCGCGCTCGCAGATCGACGACTACACCGCCTATGTGGCGCGCTACGGGGCCAAGGGCCTCGCGTACATCAAGGTGAACGAAGTGGCGAAGGGGCGCGAGGGCCTGCAGTCGCCGATCACGAAGTTCCTGAGCGATGAGGCGGTGCGGGGCATTCTCACGCGCACCGGCGCCGTCGATGGCGACCTCATCTTCTTCGGCGCCGACAGCGCGAAAGTCGTGAGCGATGCGCTTGGCGCGCTGCGTCTGCGCGTCGGCCAAGACCTGAAGTTGGTCGAGAGCGGCTGGCGACCGCTGTGGGTCACCGAGTTTCCGATGTTCGAGTTCGACCCCGACGAGAAGCGCTGGGTCGCCATGCATCACCCGTTCACGTCGCCCGTGAACGACGATCCGGCGGCGCTGCGCGCGGACCCGGAGGGCGCGCTCGCGAAGGCCTACGACATGGTGCTGAACGGGTCGGAGATCGGCGGCGGCTCGGTGCGTATTCACCGGCAGGAGATGCAGTCCACGGTGTTCGATCTGCTCGGGATCTCCGCGGACGAGGCGCGTCTCAAATTCGGCTTCCTGCTCGATGCGCTGAAGTTCGGCGCGCCGCCTCACGGCGGCATCGCGTTCGGGCTCGATCGGCTCGCAATGCTGATGGCCGGCGCCGACAGCATCCGCGAGGTCATCGCGTTCCCGAAGACGCAGACCGCCGCGGACCCGCTGACCGATGCGCCGACGCCCGTGAGCGAAGCGCAGCTACGCGAGCTGCACATCCGCGTGCGACTACCG
>DASZSS010000452.1:0-7419 GCA_035548535.1 Steroidobacteraceae bacterium | reverse complement strand
CGGAAAGCGGGCCGCGAGCTTCTCGTCGATGTCGACGCCGTGACCCGGGCTCTCGCCGCAGAACAGCCGGCCGTCCTTGAAGGTGTAGTCGTGCGGGAAGACCTGATCCGTCTCGGCCGAGTGATGCATGTACTCCTGGATACCGAAGTTCGGCACCCACGTGTCGAAGTGCAGCGCTGCGCCCATGCACACCGGCGACAGATCGGTTGCGCCGTGGAACCCGGTGCGCACCTGATGCAGGGCCGCGAAATCCGCGAGCCGACGCACGTGCGTGATGCCCCCCGCGTGCACGATGGTCGTGCGGATGTAATCGATGAGCTGCGCTTCGATCAGATGCTTGCAGTCCCAGATCGAATTGAACACTTCGCCGACCGCGAGCGGCGTCACCGTGTGGCGGCGGATGGTCTCGAACGCTTTCGGATTGTCCGCGGGCGTCGCGTCTTCCAGCCAGAACAGGCGATACGGCTCCAGATCCTTGCCGAGGCGCGCGGCTTCGATGGGCGTCAGGCGGTGATGCGCATCGTGCAGCAGCTCGATCTCCGGGCCGTGATCGAGTCGCAGGCGCTCGAAGAGCTGCGGCACGATGTTCAGGTACTTCGTCGTGTTCCACACCGTCTCGGCCGGCAGCGCACTCTCGGCGGGCTCGTACGCATCCTTCATGTTGGAGACGCCGTACGTCTTCTGCAGACCCGGCACGCCGCATTGCGCGCGCACCGCCTTGTAGCCCTTCTCGATGAAGCGCCCGACTTCGGCGCTGGTCTCGGCGATGTCGCGCCCGTTCGCGTGGCCGTAGACCAGTGCGCCCTCGCGCGAGCGGCCGCCGAGGAGCTGATAGAGCGGCAGGCCCGACATCTTGCCGAGGATGTCCCACAGCGCGACGTCCACCGCCGCGATCGCCGTCATCGTGACCGGGCCGCGGCGCCAGTACGCGCCGCGATAGAAGAACTGCCAGATGTCCTCGATGCGACCCGCGTCGCGCCCGATGAGATTCGGCACGAGGTGATCGTTCAGGTACGACGCCACGGCGAGCTCGCGCCCGTTCAGCGTCGCGTCGCCGAGGCCGTACACGCCCGAGCGCGTCTCGATGTTGAGCGTGACGAAGTTGCGCCCGGGGCACGTCACGATGACGCGCGCCGCGACGATCTCGCGGTCGCGCGCGGAGCCTACTTGTTTCGCACTCATTGCCACTCACCTGTCAGCAAATGCATCCGATGAAACTGTTGCTCGCCGCCCTCTTCGCGGCGCGCGCCGCCGCCGCGCTCGCGGACGCGGTGACCTTCGACTGGTTCGAATATACGGGACACGACACCGTTTTCGAGACGCCGCTGCCCGCCCGCGCCTATCGCAATCCAATTCTCGCCGGCTTCTATCCCGACCCGAGCGTCACGCGCGTCGGCCTCGAAGTGTTCCTCGCGGTGATGAACGCCGAGCCGACGGCGCCGGACTCCGCTTCGAGCACGATCGTCTCGGCCAGCGTCGGCAATGTGAACGCTATCAGCGGAACGCCGAGCAAGACCAGGGTCGCGAGTTTCACAGTGATTCCTCCTCCTTGAAGCAATCAGGCGATGCGCGCTGGCTCGAGCCGCGGCGCGAGAGCGTGCACGAGAGCGAGCGCGAGCAGGTATGCCGAGCCCGCCATGATGAACACCGGCACGTAGCTGCCGGTGCTCTGAAGCAGAAAGCCCGTGAACGTTGAGATGAGCATGCCACCGACCGCGCCCGCAAAGCCGCCTACCCCCACGACGGAGCCGACGGCGTGACGCGGGAACATATCCGACGTCAGCGTGAACACGTTCGCAGACCAGCCCTGGTGGCCGGCCGTTGCCAGACCAATGAGCGCGACCGCCGCCCACAAGCTCGTGACGTTCGCGGCGAACACGATGGGCATGACGGCGCACGCGCAGATCAGCATTGCGCCCTTGCGCGCCCGATTCACGGTCCAGCCTCGCCTGATGAAGCGGCCCGCGATCCAGCCGCCCGCGATGCTGCCGACATCCGCCATGAGATAGATCGCGATGAGCGGCGGCCCAAGTGCCGTGAGCGTGAGGCCGTACTCGCTATTCAGGAACTTCGGCAACCAGAAGAGAAAGAACCACCAGATCGGGTCGGTCATGAACTTCGCGACGACGAACGCCCACGCCTGCCGATGACGCAGGATCTGCGACCACGGCACGCGCGCCGTGGACTCCGGCGGATCGCTGCGGATGTAGGCGAGCTCGTCGGCCGACAACGACGGGTGCTGCGCCGGCGGGCGATACACGAAGAGCCACGTGACGAGCCACGTCGCGCTGAGAATTCCAGTGAACAGAAAGGCCACGCGCCATCCGAGCGTCACGGCGATGATCGGCACGACGAGCGGCGCGACGATCGCGCCGACGTTCGATCCCGCATTGAAGATGCCCGTCGCGAACGCGCGCTCCCGGCGCGGGAACCATTCCGCGACCGTCTTGATCGCCGCGGGGAAATTACCCGCCTCGCCGAGCCCGAGCACGAAGCGCGCGGCGGCGAACCCGAGCACGCTGCCCGCGAGTGCGTGACTCATCGCGGCGAGGCTCCAGACGCAGATCGTCAGCGCATAACCAAGGCGCGTCCCGAGCTTGTCGATGATCGCACCGGCGCACAGCAAGCCGATCGCGTACGCCGCTTGAAACGCGGTGACGATGTTGCCGTAGTCGATCTCGGACCAGCCGAAGAGCCGCGTGAGATCGGGCGCGAGCACGCCGAGCACCTGACGATCGACATAGTTGAGCGTCGTCGCCGCGAATAGCAACGCGCAGATGCGCCAGCGGAAGCGCCCGAGGCGGGTGAGGGTTCCCGCGGAGTCGGATGCTCCGCCGGCGCCTGACACGTTGCTAGCCGCCGCATCCTCCAATGGAATCTCCCAGCGCGAGGTAGAGTGGAACGAGATACTTCGAGGTCGTCACGGTCCGGCGCTCTACGGCGAGCCTACCGTGCCGGAACACGATCTCGCGATGGCACACGTCGATGCGATCCGGGATGCGGATGATCACGTTGGCATCGTGGCTCGGGAGCTTGCCGTCGCCCACCATCACGGTGAGGGTGTACTGCGTGCGATTCCAGAAGTCGATGGCAAACGGCTCGGCAATCTGCACCTCGCCGCTCGCGCGCTCGATGCGGAAGATGCGCGCGCCGTCGCCGCCTTTCACTTGCCAGCTACCGAGCACGTCCGCCGGATCGGCGTCCGATGCGACGATCTTGCCGACAACACCGTTTGCGCTCGCGCCGAGCACGAAGCTCTGCGCCGGCTTGATTTCGGGACGGCTGTCGTTGAGATAGCGTGCGGCGAAGGTCGCGAAGGTTGGCCAATTCGGCGTCGAGATGTGCCCTTCGATCTGCCTGCGCCAGCCGATCGTGCCGTCGATGAACGCCACGTTGAACGGCGGCGTGCCGCCGACGGACTCATCCGGCCCCGACGTGAACACCGTGTCCTCGGGAATGATCTGCCCCTTCCAGCCGAGCAGCTCCCACACCGGCGAAGCGAGCTTGCCCGAGAGAAAGCAACCGCGCGGATCGGCCCATGCATCGCCGAAGCCCGGCGGCGTATCGGTGCCGTTGGTCGCGAAGATCGCGCGCGGCGCGAGCAATGCCGTCGTCGCGTGAGCATCGACATCCAGCAGCTCGACGCGCCGCGGGAGATAGCCGCCTGGATTCAGCGGTCCGGCGTATTTCAGGATGTTGCCGTTGACCCAGTGATATTCGCCCGTGCTCGACGCGACGAACTCGAGCGATTCCCCGTAGTGCCGGCGTGCCATCGCCGTGCCGAGCGCACCGGCATCGCTCGGCCACGCCACCACCACACGCTCGTCGTACGCCGCAGTGACGAGAGTCGCCTTGCCGTAGCGTGAGTGGCCTTGCACGGCCACCTTGTCGGCATCCAGGTCAGGGTCGGATGCGAATCGGTCGATGAGCCGGCTCACGCCCCAGCCCCACGCGACCAGCGCGCCGGGATCGTCCGGTCTGCGCCAGTTGCCGTGGGTCACGAGGCCGATGAGATAGCTCGAAAGATTCGCGCCGCCGCTGTCCGGCTGCACGCCCGTTGGGTTGTAGCTGCACACGGCGATGTCGAATGGCGCCGTGTACTGAAATCGAGCAACGCCTTCCCCGTAGGTCACCACGACCGGGTACTTGCGGCCGGGCGCGGCAGGGTAGCGACACTGAGCGGTGATCACCGGCGTATTTCTGAGCGCCGGATAGCTCGAGATGTCGACCGTGCCGGTGAGCGTCTTCTGTCGATAGGGATAGCTCGCCGCGTCCACGACTTGCGTGCCCGTTGTCTCGGCGCTGATCGTCCATGTGACCGGGATCGTGGGATCGATGGCTTTCCCGTACAGCTCCTGTTGCACGAGCCGGAAGATTTCGGGCCGGCGCGTGAGCCACCACGATTCGGCAGATGCCACGGGCTTGCCGCGCGTCGTCTTCAACAGATCGATATCGGTGTAGCGCGGAGTGGAGAACGGACCGTAGTCCCCGAAGCCGCTCAGCGCGCCGCCGGCAGTGCCCGCATCGCTGTCGTACGTGTGCCAGAGCCCAAAATTGGTACGCAGCACCACGTGCCCGCGCGCGTCCGTCCAGTTGCCTTCGGGGTTGGCCGCATCGACCGGCCAGGCGTTCACAGGCTTGTGCGGATCATCGCTGCGCGCCGGCAGCACCGGGAAGGTGATGCCGAGCTGACACATCATCTGGTCGCGATCCTGAGTCGGCGTGATCGTCGCGTCCGGGAACGCGGGGAGCGTGCACATCTGTGCACGCCCCTCGCGGGTCGTCAGGGCACATGCTGCGAGCGGCAAGCACAGCAGCAGCCGCAATCCCCGTATTCTCCTGATCGCCATGGCGCCTCCCCTCGCGCGCCCGCGCATCATCCTTTGCGGATCATCAGAATCGGCCGCGCACCCCCAGCATCAGCTGCCGTCCAGGCTCGTAGATCGTCTGCGGCGCGTTGTCGAACTGGAAGTTCGTGCGCTGCTTCTTGTTGAACAGGTTGATCGCGTCGAAGGTCACCTCGAACTTCGTCTGCCAATCGAAGAAGTGCGACAGGTCGAGGCTCGACGAGAAGTCCCATTGCTCGTAGTCGTCGGCGATGAACGCGGCGAGCGGGATGCCGTTCTGGTTGGTGCTCGAAGCGATTGAGCCCTTCGTGAAGGTCTCCGCAAGGCGCGCGCTGACGCCATGGTTCTCGTAGTAGAGCGTGAAGTTGTACGTATGCGGTGCCACGCCGACGGCCACCGCGGGCGCGGCGCCCTTGCCGGATTGATTGATGAGTGTCATGTTGGCCGCGAAGCCGAGGCCATCGAGACCCCAGCGGCCAAGCAGCGCATCGAGCGGCTGCACCCAGTTGAGCTCGAGGCCGTTCACGGTGAGCGCACCGCTCGCGTTGACCTGCTGCTGCAGGTTCACGAACGCCGCGTCCGGGCCGCCGCGCGCATTGATGTTCGCCTGCTGCGTCGGGGTCAGCGTGTCGAAGGTGACGCCGAACGCCGCGAGATCGCTGAACGGCACGGTCTTGATGCCCGTCACCGTGAAGCCGGTGACGCGCTTACGGAACGCGGCGATGCCCCAGTACCCTTCGCGGCCGGTGTAGTACTCGAAGCCGAGATCGAGGTTCTCGGAGATGAACGGCTCGAGCGCCGTGTTGCCGACCGAGCCGACATCCGCCGACGGCGAGCTGAAGTTCAATCCGGGCAGCATCGCATTCGGGTTGGGTCGCGTCATGGTGCGCGATGCGGCACCCCGCACCACCACTTGGTCCGTGACGTTGTAGGCGACCTCGAACGACGGCAGCGTGTTGTAGTACGTGTGGTCGAATTCGACGAAGTTCACGATGTTCGGATACCGCGAACCGTCCGCGGCGGAGTCGTTCGCGCGCGTGAGCGGCGGATTGTTGGTGGCATTGGTGATCACGGCATTGCGCGGATCCGCAATCGACACCTGACCGCCGATCGTCTGCTCGGTGCGCACGCGCCGAACGCCGGCGGTGTAGCGCAGCGTCCTGTCGTTGATCTCGGTCTGCCCGGTCAACTCGAAGTACGCGCCCGTGATCTTCTCGCGCACCAGGCCGCCGCTTGCGCCCGTGTTCGTGCCGCCGGATTCCGGCGCGCTGTCGTGGAACGCGGCGTAGTTCGAGTCGTTCTTGAAGCGATCCCAGTCGAGCGTGATGAAGCCGTCCGGGCCCGGCATCAGATACTGCTGGAACACCGATGCGGGGATCAGTGAGCCTTGATAGCCCACCGGTCCCGTCTGACCGGCTGTGAACCCCGTACCGTAACCGGGATACCGCGGATAGCTCGACGGCAGCGACGCGATGTCCGTGTTGACGAGCCCTTCGCACGGCGGCTGTCCGTTCGGGCCCGGCAGGAAGACGGTCGGATTGTTGCCGCACACGGCGTTCTGCCACGCCTGGCTGTTGTCGAATCCACGGATGCGCCGCATGACGTCGTCGTACGACGCGCCCACATGGAAGTTGGCGGCCTCCCACTTGGCCCACGTGAGATTCGTGCGCGCCCCCTTCGTCTCGGTCGTGCGCCGCTCGTCCTGGATGTTCACGCGCGCGCCCGGCCAATTGAAGTTGGCGGGGTTGTTGAGATCGACGCTCGAAGTGACGCGCGGCGTGCCGTCGTTCACGTAGTCGACGGTCAGGCCCGAATTGGGCGTGGTGATCGCGAGCACGCTCGGCGATTCGCGATGGAACCAGCTATGCGTCTTGTTCGCGTCGAAGTCGAGCTTCCAGGTGTCGTTGATCTGCCACTCGAAGCCCGGATTGGCGCCCCAGAACTCCGTGTCCTCGATGAACGGCCGGTACTCGAGGAAGAACTGCGCATTCGCGTACGTCGCCTTCGTCACGACGCAACCGTCCGTGCAGTCGCTGCGATCGACCTGCATGTTCAGCGGGATCGCCGCACCGTTGCGGCCCACCCAGTTCATGTCGATGCGCTGGAGGTCGTTCGACTTCTTGCCGTACATCGAGTCGACGTAGAAGTGCAGCGCGTCCGTGGGACGGAACTCGAGGCTCACGATGCCGTTGTAGCGGTCCTTCGTACCGTAGTCGTCCACCGGACGGCTCAAGCGCGGAATGATCGCGTTGTCGATCTGCTGGATCGTGAGGCCCGGATTGTGCGCGAGCAGGAAGGCCTGGTTGATCTGCTCGCCCGGGGTGAGACCGTTGCCCGCGTTCGACGGAACCGTCGCGGGAATGGTCCAGTTGCCACCGCCCGTCGTGTTACAGCTCGACGCGAGACATTGCGCCTGCGCCTGCGTAACGCCGGGATTGGAGCCGGAGGGCGGCGTCACGACCGTCAGATTCGGGTTGGTCCAACCGACCGTCTCGTAGCCGGGGGTGCGTACTTTGTTGCGTACACCGGCGAGACCGATCAGCGCGCCGAACGTGTCCCACGTCTTGCTTGC
>DASZSS010000451.1:0-1799 GCA_035548535.1 Steroidobacteraceae bacterium | reverse complement strand
CCCTGCGTGGCGAGGTACTGCTCCGCCGAGCCGCCGCCGATCACGGCCATGAGCCATTCGAACAGCTCGAAGCACGCGGAGAACGCCACGCAGATACTCATGACGACGAAGAGCAGCCAGCCGCGGCCGTCCACCACGTGTTTCCGCAGCAGGATCTCGCGCGCGATGATGGCCGGCACGAAGCCCTGCACGAGGTGACCCAGGCGGTCGTAGGGATTGCGCATGAGCCCCAGCGCATCGCGCAGCCAGAAACCCGGCGGCACCTTCGCGTATGTGTAGTGCGCGCCCAGGATCAGCACGAGCGCGTGGAGCGCGATCAGCACGTACAGCAGCCCCGTGAGCGGAAAGCGCCGCGCGGTGACCACCATCAGCGGCAGACCGATCAGCACCGGCAGGACCTCGAGCCACCACGTGAGCCGGTCCGTGGGGTCGACCGCGGACAGCGCCAGCGCGGCGACGACGAGCACCAGCAACGCAAAAGGCAGCACTTCGCGACGGGCCATGGACCGCTATCTTCGCAGACTTCGTGCACGGCGGAAGCCGGCACGCCCATTTACGCGGCGAGCGCCCAGAAACGCGCGTTGCGCGCCCTTGCGCGAGCGCGGTGGAATCCGCCGAGACCCCTGGACTTCCGCAAAGCTCGAGGACATACAATCGGGCGCAGGACCTGCCGCCGTGGAGCCTCCGATGGAAGCGCGCATCGCGCGAATCGAGTCCGACGTCGCGCACATGTGCAGCGACATTGCCGACATCAAGGTGGACTTCCGCGCGCGTTTCGATCGGCTGGATACGCGCATGGACCGCTTCGAGTCGAGACTCGACCGGTTCGACGGCAAGCTCGACGAGTCGGACGCAAGGTTCGACACCAAGCTCGATGCGCTCGATGCGAAGTTCGACGCCAGGCTCGATGCCCTCGACGCGAAGTTCGACACGAGGCTCGATGCGTTCGACCGGAACTTCGACTCCAGGCTCGAAGCACTCGATGCGAAGTTCGACACGAGGCTCGATGCCCTGGGCGCGAAGTTCGACACGAGGCTCGGTGCCCTTGACGCGAAGTTCGACTCCAGGCTCGAAGCACTCAAGGACGCCATGCAGCGTGGCAACTCTTCGTTGGAGCAGCGAATCGCCCGCACCGAAACCTCGCTGCGCGAGGAGGTGGCATCCGCGAAGATCTGGGCGCTGCTGCTGTATGTCGCGCTCGCCGCCGCGATGCTCGGCACGATGGCGCGCGGGTTCGGCTGGCTCTGACGCGCCACCACCCTATGTAAAACGCGCGACTGCCGCCGCACGGGCGCGAAATCCAGCGGCGCGTCGGCACGTGACGCGCGTCACACGGGCACCCCCACCTCGCTGCTCTAATCGCACCACGAAGGGGGACCTGCGCATGGGCATACCCGAGACCATCGTGGCTGCAGGCATCGGCGGCGCCGCAACCGTCACGGCGGCGCTGTTCCAGCTGTACACCGCGCTGCGCGTCAGGAGCAAGGCGGACTCGCGGCCGAAGAAGGCGAGCCTGCTGCGCTCCTCGGTCGCGATCGCCGCGCTGATGATCGCCTCGGCCACCGGCGGGTACGCGCTCTCGGAGTACCGGCAGCAGCAGGTCATCGACGACACCCGCGCGATGCACGACGAGCTGCGCGGCATGCGCGACGAGATCAACGCCAAGCTGCTGGCGCTCGCGCAGACGACCGAGCACCTGGCGCACGAGCGGACCGCCGGCGCCGGCTCCCCGGCGGACACCGAGACCCTGGTGCTGGCACGCGGCCCCCTCGACCGGGCGTGCGAGGCGACGGGCGACG
>DASZSS010000450.1:0-5435 GCA_035548535.1 Steroidobacteraceae bacterium | reverse complement strand
CGCCGCTATCTGCCTCAGATTCAGAACGCGGGCTCCATCTTCCTCGGCCCTTGGTCGCCCGAGCCGATGGGCGACTACTGCTCCGGCACGAATCATGTGCTGCCGACCTACGGCTACGCACGCGCATACAGCGGCCTCTCGGTGCTGGACTTCGTGAAGCGCGTGACGGTGCAGGAATTGTCGCCGGCCGGCCTGCGCGCTCTCGGCCCCGTCGCCGTCACGCTCGCGAAGCTCGAAGGGCTCGACGCGCACGCCAGCGCCGTGACGAAGCGGCTGGCGCTGCTGAGCTCCGGAGCGCCGCAATGAGCTGGATCAGCGGGCTCGCGCGCCCAGAGATCGTCGCATTGACTCCGTACGAGCACGCCTCATGGGAGCCGCATCTCGAACGTCTGCATGCGAACGAGCTCCCCTGGCGGGCAACGGGCGATGCGACTGACGCCGGGCTCAACCGCTACCCGGAGCCGCAGCCACGAGAGCTGGTCGCACGCCTCGCCGCCGTCTATGGCGCGGATCCCAATCAGGTGCTCGTCGGGCGCGGCAGCGACGAAGCAATCGATCTCCTCGTGCGCGCCTTCTGTCGCGCCGGTCAGGATGCGGTCCTCGTGTGCCCACCGACTTTCGGCATGTACGCCGTCGCCGCGCGCATCCAGGGCGCCGATGTCGTGAGTGTGCCGCTGCAGGCGGCAAATGGGTTCGCGCTGGATACGGACGCCGTGCTGAAGGCCTGCACGCCTTCGGTCAAGCTGGTATTCCTGTGCTCGCCGAACAATCCGACCGGGAACCTGCTGAAGGTCACGGACGTGTTGAACATCGCGGCACGCCTCGAAGGTCGCGCGCTCGTCGTCGTGGACGAGGCGTACATCGAGTTTGCCAGTGTCCCGAGCCTCACCCGGCGCGTGAAGGACTTGCCGCAGCTCGTCATCCTGCGCACCCTCTCGAAGGCGCACGGCCTCGCCGGCGCGCGCTGCGGAACATTGATTGCGAACCCGGAGATCGTCGCGCTACTGCGCAAGATCATTCCGCCGTATGCGATCACGCAGCTCACGGTGGAGGCAGCACTCCGCTTCCTCGCGCCCGCGGAGATCGAGAAGATGCACGCCCGGATCAGCGAGATTCGCCGTGAGCGCGAGCGCATGAGCCAGGCCATCGGACAGCTCGCGGACGTGAAGCGCGTGTGGCCCAGCCAGTCCAACTTCATCCTCGTGGAATTCGGGGACGCGGAGCGCGCCCTGACGCGCGCGCGCGCGGCGAACCTCCTGATCCGCGACGTGCGCGCGCAGGTGGGCTTGCCGCGCATGGTCCGCATCAGCATTGGTACGCCAGAGCAGAACGACCGTTTGCTGGAGGCGCTGAAGTGAGCGGCGGCACACCCATCCTGTTCGTCGATCGCGACGGCACGCTGATCGAGGAGCCGCCCGATCAGCAAGTGGACTCGCTGGACAAGGTGCGCTTCATGCCGGGCGTCTTTGCCGCCCTGACCCAGCTCGCACGGCGCGGCTACAAGCTCGTGATGGTCACGAACCAGGACGGCCTCGGCACCCAGAGCTTCCCGCAAGCGCACTTCGACGCCGCGCAGACCTTCGTGCTCGAGGCGTTCCGCTCCCAGGGTATCGAGTTCGATGCGGTCTTCGTGTGCCCGCACTTTCAAGCGGACAACTGTGCGTGCCGCAAGCCGCGCACGCAGCTCGTGGAGGAATACGTCCGCGTGCAGAACATGGACGCGGCGGCGAGCGCCATGATCGGCGATCGCCCGACCGACCTCGAGTTCGCCCGCAACCTCGGCATCCGCGGGCTCAAAGTGCATCGAAACGGCACGCCCGAGGAGACCTGGCCCGCCATCGTGCGTGAGCTGACCGCGCGCCGCGCGCATCACGAACGCCGCACGAAGGAGACGCAGATCGAGGTGGCGGTGGATCTCGATGCCAGCGAGCCCATTCACGTCACCACCGGCATCGGCTTCTTCGATCACATGCTGGAGCAGATCGCCAAGCACGGTGGGTTCGCGTTGCAGCTCACGTGCAAGGGCGACCTGCAGATCGACGAGCATCACACGGTCGAGGACTGCGCGCTCGCGCTCGGCGAAACACTGCGCAAAGCGCTCGGCTCGAAGGCGGGCATCGGCCGCTACGGCTTCCTCCTGCCGATGGACGAGTCCCAGGCGCGCGTCGCCATCGATCTTTCCGGCCGCGCGTACGCCGTGTTCGAGGGTCGCTTCGGCCGCGAGCAGGTAGGCAGTCTGCCGACGGAGCTCGTCCCGCACTTCTTCCGCTCGCTCGCGGACGCGCTCGGCGCCGCGATTCACGTCAGCGTCACGGGCGAGAACACCCATCACATGATCGAAGCGTGCTTCAAGGGCGTGGGTCGCGCGCTGCGGCAGGCGATCCGCCGCGAGGGCGACGACCTGCCCTCGACGAAGGGCGTGCTCTAGCATGGACACGGTCATCATCGACAGCGGCGGCGCCAATCTCGCCTCGCTTCAATTCGCGCTGGAGCGGCTGGATGCGCGCGCGGTGGTGTCGAACGATCCGCAGGAAGTAATGCGAGCCCCGCGAGTCATCTTGCCCGGCGTCGGTTCCGCACAAGATGCGATGAGTAAGCTGCGTGCCACCGGTCTGCACACGGTTCTGCCCACCTTGAAGCAGCCGGTGCTTGGCATCTGCCTCGGCATGCAGCTTCTCTTCGCGCGCTCCGAGGAAGGGCCGACGGAATGCCTCGGCATCATTCCCGATACGGTGCGCCGCCTGCGAGCGGAACCCGGCCGCCCCGTGCCACACATGGGCTGGAACCAGCTCACGGCGCTGCGCCCCGATCCGCTGCTCGCGAGCGTGGAGAAGAACGAGTACGTGTACTTCGTACACAGCTACGCAGCCCCGGTGTCCGACATCACGCTCGCGGCGACCGACTACGGCTCGCAGGTCTCCGCCGTCGTTCGTCGCGGCAACTTCTGGGGCACGCAGTTCCATCCCGAGCGCTCGGGTGCGACCGGCGCGAAATTTCTCGCGAACTTTCTCAGACTGAGCTGATGCTTCTCATCCCTGCAATCGATCTCCGCAACGGCCGCTGCGTGCGCCTGCTGAAGGGCGACTTCGAGGCCGAGACACGGTACGAAACGGAGCCGCTCGAGCTGCTCGCGCGCTACCGCAGCCTCGGCGCATCGTGGCTCCACGTCGTCGATCTCGACGGTGCGAAGAACGGCGTGCTCGCCAATCGCGCGACCATCGTCGCGCTCGCCGCGGCGAGCGGACTGCACGTTCAGGTGGGCGGCGGCATGCGTTCGATCGAGGCGCTCGAAGATCTTCTGAGCCACGGCGTCGCGCGCGCGGTCATCGGCAGCGCCGCCATCGAACGGCCGCTCGAAGTTGCTAAGTGGATCGAGCGGTTCGGACCGGAGCGCATCTGTCTTGCGCTCGACGTGAAGCTCGACGCGACCGGCGAGCCGTTCGTGCGCACGCGCGGGTGGAGGGAAGGCACGTCCGTGACCTTGTGGCAGGCCATCGAGCCGTTCCTCGCCGTGGGCCTGAAGCACGTGCTGTGTACCGACATCGATCGCGACGGTGCCCTCGCCGGTCCGAACATCGATCTGTATGCGCGCGCGCTCGTACGCTTCCCGCAGCTCGCGTGGCAGGCGTCCGGCGGCGTGCGCGATGCATCCGATCTGGCCGCGCTGGCAAAGGTGGGCGTCGCCGCCGCCGTCAGCGGCAAGGCGCTGCTCGAGCAGCGCATGACTTCCGAGGAGTTGCGACCATTCTTGCCAAACGCATCATCCCCTGCCTCGACGTTCGCGACGGTCAGGTCGTAAAGGGCGTTCGCTTTCGCGAGCACCGCGTGGTCGGCGACATCCTCGAGCTCGCCGCGCGGTATCGCGATGAAGGCGCGGACGAGCTCGTGTTCTACGACATCACCGCGAGCCCCGAGGGGCGCTCGGTCGATCGCGAGTGGGTGCGACGCGTGGCGCGCGGGCTCGACATTCCGTTCTGCGTCGCAGGCGGCATCCGCTCGGTGGCCGAAGCGGAGGCGGTGCTGAACGCGGGGGCCGAGAAAGTCTCGGTGAACTCGCCGGCGCTCGCCGATCCGCCGCTCATCGATGCGCTCAGCAAGCGCTTCGGCGCCCAGTGCGTCGTGGTCGGCATCGACAGCCATCTGACGCCGGAGGGATATCGCGTGTACCAGTTCACCGGCGATCCGAATCGAACGCGCGACTCGGGACGCGACACGCTCCAGTGGGTGCGCGAGGTGCAGGATCGCGGTGCCGGCGAGATCGTGCTCAACTGCATGGGAAGCGATGGCGTGCGCCGCGGATACGACATCGAGCAACTGCAGAAAGTGCGTGCCATTTGCAGCGTCCCGCTCGTTGCGTCCGGTGGCGCCGGCGCGCCGGAGCACTTTCGTGATGTCTTCGTGCAGGCGAGTGTCGACGCCGCCCTTGCCGCCAGCGTGTTCCATTCCGGCGCGATCGTCGTGCGCGAGCTGAAGCAGTTTCTCCGGTCGGAAGCCATCGAGGTGCGGCCATGACGACGCGTTCGGGTCGCAGCATCGGCGCGGCCGATGTCTCGTCGCTCGACTTCGGCAAGGGCGACGGCCTCCTGCCGGCAGTCGTTCAGGACGCCGATACCGGCGCGGTCCTGATGCTCGGCTACATGAATCGCGACGCGCTGCGCGCCACCTTCGAACGCGGCCGCGTCGTGTTCTTCAGCCGCAGCAAGCAGCGTTTGTGGGAGAAAGGCGAAACGTCGGGCAATACGCTCGATCTCGTCGAGGTCCACACGGACTGCGATCGCGACACCCTCCTCGTGATGGCGCGGCCGCGCGGACCCGTATGCCACACCGGCACGGCAACCTGCTTCGGGGACGAGAAGCTCTCGCATGCGGAACGCCTCGCCTTTCTCGGCGCCCTCGAAGGCGTCATCGAGAAACGCATCGCGGACCGGCCCGAAGGCAGCTACACGGCACGCCTCTATGCGCAGGGCGCGAAGCGCATCGCGCAGAAAGTGGGCGAGGAAGGCCTCGAGGTCGCGCTCGCGGCCGTCGCCGAGCCGGACGAGAAGGTGATCGCCGAGTCCGCGGACCTCATCTTCCATCTGCTCGTGCTGCTGAAGAGTCGCGGCGTTTCGCTGGAGCGTGTCGCGCGCGAGCTCGAGGCACGCCATACCGAGAAGAAGCCCAGCTGAGATCTGCGAGGGCGTCGTGGCCCGCGCCGTGCTTGGGCTGCATTTCATGCTGGGCCGACGGTCGCAGGCAACGTTCGCGGCGCTGCCGCCGTGATCGGGCAGGTCGGAGCTGAGATCCCTCCTGGCGGGGTCCGCTCTTCCCTACTCGCCACCCGTCGCTCAGGAAGGTAGTCGCTGCGATTCCCTAGCGCGGCGAGGCTTGGTTCGCGTGCTGATACGCCTCGGTGGCTTCGAGCACGCGGCCGCGGATCCGCAGCGCATCGCCCA
>DASZSS010000449.1:0-25022 GCA_035548535.1 Steroidobacteraceae bacterium | reverse complement strand
ATCGTTCGGTAGCAAGCACGTGGGCAAGTTCGTCGTCGTCATCGGCACGCAGTGGGGCGATGAAGGCAAAGGCAAGATCGTCGACCTCCTGACCGAGCGGGCCGCCGCGGTCGCGCGCTTTCAAGGCGGGCACAACGCGGGACATACGCTCGTCATCGGCGGACAGAAGACCATTCTCTCGCTGATCCCGGCGGGCATCCTGCGCGATGGCGTTCGCTGCTTCATCGGCAACGGCTGCGTCATCTCGCTCGAGGCGCTGCTGAAGGAAGCGCAGATGCTCATCGGCAAGGGCGTGCCGGTGTTCGAGCGCTTGCGCCTGTCGCCCAGCTGCCCGCTGATCCTCCCCTCGCACATCCTGCTCGACAAGGCGCGCGAGGCGGCGCGCGGTGCGAATGCCATCGGCACGACGGGGCGCGGCATCGGGCCTGCCTACGAAGACAAGGTCGCGCGGCGCGCGCTGCGCGTGGCCGACCTGTTCCAGCGCGAGCGCTTTGCCGCGAAGCTCGGCGAAGTGCTGGACTTCCACAACTTCGTCCTGCAGCGCTATTTCAACCAGCCGGCGGTCGATTTCCAGAAGACGCTCGACGAGCAGCTCGCGCATGGCGAGAAGGTCAAGGGCATCGTCGCGGATGTGACCTCGGAGCTGCAGGCGCTGCGCGACCAGAGCGCGAACGTGCTGTTCGAGGGCGCGCAGGGCGCGATGCTCGACATCGACCACGGCACGTATCCGTTCGTCACGTCCTCGAATACGACCGCGGGATTTGCGGCCACCGGCACGGGGCTCGGCCCGCGCGTGTTCGATGAAGTGCTCGGCATCACGAAGGCGTACACCACGCGTGTGGGCGGCGGCCCGTTCCCGACGGAGCTGTTCGACGATGTCGGCGAGCATCTCTCGCGCGTCGGCCACGAGTTCGGCGCGGTCACCGGGCGGCGGCGCCGCTGCGGCTGGTTCGACTCGGTGGCGCTGCGCCGCTCGGTCGTGCACTCGAGCGTCACGGGGCTCTGCGTGACGAAGCTCGACGTGCTGGATGGGCTCGACACCATCCGCATCGCCGTCGGTTACCGGATCGATGGCAAAGTCGCGGCGGAGCCGCCGATGTTCGTCGACGGCTACGCGGATGTGCAGCCGGTATACGAGGAGCTTCCGGGTTGGAAGGAATCGACGCTCGGCATCACCGCGTACGACAAGCTGCCCGCCAATGCGCAGCGCTATCTCGAGCGGATGCAGGAGCTCGTGCGCGTGCGCATCGACATGATCTCCACCGGGCCGGACCGCGAGGAAACGATCGTTCTGCGGCACCCGTTCGGGTGACGCGCCCGCGGGCCCGCGGCCATCGTCACTCCGTTTTCACGTAGTGCAAGGGTAGGGCGGTGGTCGACTTGATGGTCTCGAGGGCGAAGCTCGCGCTCACATCGAGCAGCTCGATCGAGCCGATCAGCTTCTTGTAGACCACGTCGTACGCGTCGATGTCGGGCACGACGACGCGCATCAGGTAATCCACGTCGCCGCTCATGCGGTAGATCTCGGTGATCTCCGGGATGTCGCGCACGGCTTTCTGGAAGCGCTCGAACCACGCGGCGCTGTGATTGCCGGTCTTCAACATCACGAACACGGTCGTGCCGACGTTCAGCGCCTTCGCATCCAGCACCGCGACGATCTGCCTGATGACGCCGGCTTCCTGCATGCGACGAATGCGCCGCCAGCACGGCACCTTCGAAAGCCCCACGCGGTCGGCGATTTCGGCGGCGGTCAGGGCGCCATTCTTCTGCAGCAGGTCGAGGATGCGGCGGTCGAGCTTGTCCATGAGCGCGATCATGACCCAGCGACGCGCATCACAGCAACGGAAAAGTCTCACTTCGCGAAATCGATAAGCAATATTCGGTGCGCACGGCGCAACTTTGTTTCACGAGCCGCGCTGCCCAGCCGGACACTTCGAAACCGAATCACAGGCCCGATTCCGTAAGCTGAGCGCATGGGAATTCGGCGTCTCTTCACTGAACATCCGGCCTCGGTTGGCGAGACCTACCTGCAGCATCTGTGCACGGCCTGCGGGTTCGCGGTGCGCATGTTCGGCGCCGGCATCGCGTGTTTCCTGCACGCGCTCTTTCCCTTCGCCTTCCAGCACACCGGCAGCGACTGCATCGCGTCTCTTTACGACGAGATGATGCGCCGTCGGCGCTTGGGGGCTTCCGCTGCCGCGCTGCAGGCCACGCGCGCTCGCGCGGCTCACTGATTGCGCATGGCGCGGCCGGTATTCACCCGCCCGGCCTGGCGCACTCTCGCCAACGGCGCGCTGCTCGCCATCGCGCTGACGCTCGTCGCGGAGCTGGCGGCGCGCGCGCTCAAGGACTGGCTGAATCCGGCGGGCCCGTCGCCTGTCAGCCCCGTGCTCTGCGCGGTCCTTCTCGGGGTCGCATGGCGTAACACCGTCGGGCTGAGTGATGGCTTCGTGCCCGGGCTGCAGTGGATCACGAACAACCTTCTGCGGCTTGGCATCGCGCTCGTCGGGCTGCGGCTGTCGTTGAGCGGGCTGGCATCCACGGCGGGCATGGCGCTTCCCGTGGTGCTCGCGTGCATCACCATGGCGCTCGTTGTGAGCTTGCTCGTCGGGAAGGCGCTGGGCCTGTCGCAGCCTTTGCGCTTGCTGCTCGCCGCCGGCACGGCAATCTGTGGATGTACGGCCATTTGCGCGGTCACGCCTGTCGTGAAGGCGCGAGCGGTGGACACGGGGCTCGCGCTGACCTGCGTCGTCGTGCTCGGATGTACCGGGATGCTGCTCTATCCCTGGCTCGCACACACGGTGTTCGGAAACGCGACGCACGCGGCAGGGGTGTTCCTCGGCACGTCCATCCACGACACCTCGCAGGTGATGGGCGCGGCGCTGATCTATGCGCAGCAGTTCGATGCGAGCGATGCCGTGGCGGTGGCCGGCTTCACCAAGCTGCTACGCAATCTGTCCTTGCTGATCCTCGTGCCGCTCTTCGCCATGTGGAGCGGGAACCGCTCGGGCTCCGAGGCAAAGGTGAAGCGCTCGCAGGTGTTGCCGGCGTTCCTGATCGCTTTTGTGTTGCTGGCCCTTGTGCGCACAGCCGGTGATTCGCTCACCGCCGGCACCGCCGTCACTCACACCTGGTCGCAGGCCATCGGCGTTGCGCTGGGCGCGTCGGACATCTTCCTCGTCTGCGGCATGACGGCCATCGGTTTGAACGTGTCGCTCGCCGATCTGCGGGGGATCGGAGCGCGCGCGCTCGGCGCGGCGTTGTTGGTGGCCGTCGCGGTGTGCACCGTCAGCCTCTCAATGACGTACGCCATTCACGCGTTCTTCGGCGCCTGAGCGGCGCCTGCGCGGCGGCGTCGCCGTGAGTGTCTCTCCGGTCAGCTTGCGGATCGCGTCCTGCAACGGGCGGGCGCCTTCGCCGTAGTCCTTCCATGCCGAGGTCTTCGCGAGCAACGCGGGCGCGGTGCTCACGGTGTATCGCATAGGGTCCAGGCCGCTGCGCACCTGTTGCCACGTGAGTGGGAACGAAACCGGCGCGCCCGGCCGTGCGCGCGGGGAGAGCGGAGCGACGGCTGTCGACATGCGGTCGTTGCGCAGATAGTCGAGGAAGATCCGGCCGGTGCGCTGCTTCTTGGCCATGTTGATGAGAGAGCGATCGGGGTGATCGTCGGCCATTTGCGCACAGATCGTCTGCGCGAACGTCTTCGCGGTGGGCCAGTCGAGACCGTTCTTGCGCGCGGTGTCGAGCGGCGTCACGACGTGCAGGCCTTTGCCGCCCGTGGTCTTGCAGAACGCGACCAGTCCGAGCGCTTCGAGGCGCTCGCGGAGCTCGTTGGCTGCCGCAATGACCTCGGCAAAGGCGACATCGGGAGCCGGGTCGACGTCGAACACGAGGCGCCCGGCGATCTCGACGTTGCCGGGGGCGCAGTTCCAGGGGTGTAGCTCGAGAGCGGCGATCTGCGCGAGCGCGGCCAGCGCTTCGACGCGGTCGACCTGCGTGTAAGGCTCGCGATCACCGGGGACCTGCACCAGCGAGATCAGATGCGAAGTGCCCTTCATCGCGTGGCGCTGAAAGAAATGCTGGCCGTTGATCCCGTCGGGAGCGCGGACGAAGGAGCACGGCCGGCCGGCCAGGTGCTCGATCATCCACGGGCCGACGCCTTCGAAGTACTCCGCCAGATCGAGCTTGGTGATGGCGCGAGTCGCGCCGTCCGCGGGCCAGAGAACCTTGTCGGGCTTCGAGATCGGCACGCCCATGACGACGTGCCGCTCTGTGCTGTGCGCCGTGCGGGTGGAATGCTCGGCCGTTCCGCGCGGACGTCGCGTGGGGCGAGCGGGTGGCGCCGGCGCGCGAGCGGTTGGCGCATGCGCGCGAGCGGTTGGCGCGGGCGCGCGAGCGGTACGCTGAGCCGGCCTGCGCTGCGCGTCCTGGGAGGCTGCGGCTTCGTTGGTGGGAGGGGGCGCGGCTCGCTCGGTCGTTACTTCGGAAGCGGGTTTGTCTTCGCGCAGACCTTTGAACGCGGCCTGTCGTACCTGCCCCGAGGCGGTCCAGCCCGCGAACTCGATCTCCGCGACGAGCTTCGGTTTGGCCCAGTGCACGTCCGGCTCCTTGCGCGGGGCGTTCGGGCCTTCGAACGGGCTCGTCTTGCTTTCGACCTCGCGGAGCTTCGGCTGCAGAATCTTGCGGGTGGCGGCGCTGTAACCCGTGCCGCTGCGCCCGACGTACTCGAAGCGCCCGTCGCGGTAAACGCCGAGCAGAAGCGAACGCATCTCCCGGCCTTCCTGCGTCCACCCGCCGATCACCACTTCCTGGCCGGCGCGACACTTCGCCTTGGTCCACGTGTCCACGCGACCCGAGCGATACGGCGCGTCGAGCCGCTTCGACACGATGCCTTCGAGCTGCATCTCGCAGGCGTGCCGCAGGACCGTTTCGCCGGCCGTTTCGAAGTGCTCGACGTACTGGATCGCAGGGCCGGGCTTCGTCCGCTCGAGCAGCTTCTGGAGGCGGTCCTTGCGCTCGCGGAGCGGGCGCGCGCGCAGGTCCACTCCGGACTCCCACAGCAGGTCGAAGACGTAGTAGACGAGCTTGGAATCGTCACCCGCGGACAACGCTTCCTGCAGCGCCTGAAAGCTCAGCACACCGTTCGCGTCGAACGCGGCGACCTCGCCGTCGATCATGCAGTCCGGGAAGCTCGCGGCCGCTGCCGCGAGCGTGGGAAATTTGTTCGTCCAGTCGAGGCCCTTGCGCGTGCGGAGCGTGACGTCCCCGTCGGCGACGCGGAGTTGCAGGCGATAGCCGTCGATCTTGATTTCGTGCGCCCAGCCTGCGCCTTCGGGCGCATGGTCGACGAGCTTGGCGAGCTGCGGCGGGATGAAGTCGGGCGGCCTTTTCGTCGCGGCCGGCCGGCGGGTGCGGCTCGGCCCGGCGCTCCGCCATGCGCTGCGCGCCGCACTCGAAGCCTGATTTCGTTCGCCGCCTTCGAGCTCACCGACGCTTGGCTCAGCCGCGTGCCGGAATCCGGTTCGGCCGCTGCCTGCATCTGAAGCCGCAAGATTCCGTGCCATCTTTTCCGCCACCTCTTTCGAGTGCCAGACCGCGTTCGCTTTGGCGCGCGCTTTCGTGGCGATCATGAACGGTTTCGGTCCGGTGCCGGTGCCCGTGGCAATCTCCTCCATAGAGCGGCCCGAGGCCACGGAACGATCGTCCTCGAGGATCGCGTCGCCGTGACCTGTCGTCGCGTGCTCGTCGCGATGCTTGATCAGCAGCCAATTGGTGCGCTTGCCGCCTTCACGGTCGGTGCGCATCCGCACGAGCGTGTAGCGGCCCTGCAGCTTCGCGCCGTCCAAGCGCAATTTGAGGCTGCCCTTGGCGAGCTGCGCGTCGGCCGGCTCATCGCCTTCGGGCGTCCAGTAACCGCGATCCCAGATCAGCACCGTCCCGCCGCCGTACTCGCCCTGCGGGATGGTGCCCTCGAAATCCCCGTAGTCGAGCGGGTGATCCTCGACTTCGACCGCGAGGCGCTTGTCGGCCGGATCGAGCGAGGGGCCGCGCGTGACCGCCCACGACTTGAACACGCCATCGAGCTCGAGGCGCAGATCGTAGTGCAGGCGACGCGCGGAGTGCTTCTGGATGACGTAGCGCAGGCGCTCGGAGGGGGCGATCGCGGCGGCACCGCTCGGCTCCCCCGTTCGGCTGAAGTCGCGCTTGGCCCGGTAAGTGTCGAGCTTACGCGAGCCGCGTCCTGGCGAGCCGGGATTCGCGGCGCCGCGCGCCGGCGTGGTTCGTTTTCGTGTGGCCATGCGCCTCAACGCTGTCATTCGGGCCGAGTTCCCGCTTCACGCGGACGGCGTCGAGCACCGCCGCCGCGCGCTGCGCCCGCGGTACACGTCGTGCGCCACGATGGGCGGCTGATCTCCTGAACGCCGACGAGGCTGGCGCGAGGATTACATCGTGGCGGGCGAGCTCAGCGCCCGTGATGGCGAAGCGCTGCCTCGACGGCATCGAACAGTGAGCGGATGCCGAACGAGACGTCCTGAATCGCGCCATTCACGAAGAACCCCGGCGTCCCGCGAACCCCGCTCGCGAGCCCGCTCTGAATGTGCTCGCGAACACGCTGCAGGTAGACCTCGTCGTCCATCTCCGCCGTGAAGCGCGCCATGTCGAGCCCGAGCTGTTCGGCGTACGCGTGCAGCGCCTTCGCGCCGAGATGGTCTTGATGCGCGAACAGCAGATCGTGCATCGCCCAGAACTTGCCTTGCTCGCCGGCGCACTCGGCCGCCTGAGCCGCGGCCATCGCATGCGGATGCACGTCGATGAGGGGAAAGTGCCGATACGCGAACCGCACCCGTTGATCGAAGCGCTCGAGCAGCAGCTTTACCGCTGGCGCTGCCTGCTTGCAGTTCGGGCATTCGAAGTCGCCGTACTCGACGACGGTGACCGGCGCGTGCTCGGGTCCGAGGGTGTGATCCGTCGCGGTGACGGGCACGGTGAGATGAAAACGATCGTTCATGGTGGCGTCACTTCGCGAAGCGGTAGGATTGCGGCGATGTTCGCGCGGCGGGCGCGCATATTCTGGCCCGCCTCACCGCCGCGGGCCAACGCATTTCGCACACGCTCAGGGAGCCGCCATGCTCGATCTCGTCATCGACCAACGCCGCCGCAATCTCGGCGGCTTCGAAGTGGGGCGCGTGCTGCCCTCCAAGCCGCGGAAGATGGTGGGGCCGTTCATCTTTTTCGATCACATCGGCCCGGTGAATTTTCCGGCGGGCATTCCGCGCAGCGTGGACGTGCGGCCGCACCCCCACATCGGTCTCTCCACCGTCACGTACCTCTTCGACGGCGAGATCATGCATCGAGACAGTCTCGGCTTCGAGCAGCCGATCCATCCCGCCGAAGTGAATTGGATGACGGCCGGGCGCGGTATCACCCATTCCGAGCGCTTCGAGAAGGCGCGCGCCCGCGGGGATTTCGTACACGGCCTGCAGTCGTGGGTCGCGCTACCCGATGCGGAGGAGGAGACTGCGCCCGCCTTCACGCACTATGGCAGCAACGACCTGCCGGTGTTCGACGATGGCAAGGGCTTGCGGACGCGGCTCCTCGCCGGGCAAGCCTTCGGCGTGAAATCGAACGTGAAGACCCATTCGCCGATGTTCTATGCGCACTGGACGCTCGAAGCCGATGTTCGCGCGCCGCTGCCTGCCGAGTACTCCGAGCGGGCGGCCTACGTGGTCTCGGGCGCGGTGGAAGTCGGCGGGCGAACCTATGGGACGGGTCAGATGCTGGTGTTCACCAAGGGCGCGGACGCCGTCGTGAAAGCGACAGTGCCCTCGACGGTGATGGCACTTGGAGGCGAACCCGTCGGGCCGCGCTTCATCGAGTGGAACTTCGTCTCGTCGTCGCAGGAGCGCATCGAGCAGGCGAAGTCCGACTGGGCCGCCGGCCGCATGAAGCTGCCGGATCTCGATTCGGGCGAGTTCATCCCGTTGCCCGGTGATCCGCCGCCGCCGGCGCCACCACTCTAGGATTGGCGGCTCGGACGGGCCCTACGCAGGCTTCACGAAGTCGCTGCCCGCATCGATGCGTCGCTCGAGCGGCACGCAGTAGATGTCGATCGGCGTCTTGCGGCCGCGCAGAGTCATGGGCGGCAGCTCGAGCGCGCCGACGTCCACGCCGCGCTCGTCAAGCGAGCGCTTGAACGTGCGCGAGAACAGCATCTCGCCGGCCCGCGCGCGCTGGCACAGTCGCGATGCGACGTTCACCGTGTCCCCGATGATGGTGTAGTTCATGTACGCCGCGGACCCGACATTGCCGGCGATGACGTCGCCCTCGTTGATGCCGATGCCGAGGCCCGCATCGATGTCGTGCTGCTCACGCCAGGTGTCCGCGAGGACGGCGAAGCGGTCGAGCATCTCGCGCGCAGTGCGCACAGCGCGTTCCGGCGCATCCGGCTGCGCGACGGGCACCCCGAAGCCCACCATCAGGCAATCGCCGGCCATGTGAAAGATCGTGCCGTCGTGCTTGAACGTGACGTCCGTGAGCAGCGAGAAATATTCGTTCAGCAGCGTGACCACCGAATCAGGGCTCAGCCGCTCGGCAATGCTCGTGAAGCCGCGCAGGTCGGCGAAGAGCACGACGGCGCGTGCCCGCAGGTCGTAGCCCGCGAGCAGCGTGCTGCGCAAGTGCGCGTCGTCGAGAATGCGATCGGCGAGGCGCGGCGACAGGTAGCGGCGGAACATCTGCCGCAGGTCTTCCCGGCGGCGGATCTCTTCGCCGAGCTGCGAGGCGGCGAGCTCGCGCCGCGCGGCGCTGGCGCGCACGAGCGTCTCGATGCGCGTGCGCAGGAGCTCGCGGCTGATGTCGCCCGAAACGAAATCGTCCGCGCCGGCGGCAAGCGCGGCCGCACGCCCGCGCGAGGATCGTCCGAGCACCACCACCGGCACGAGCACGGTGCGCGGGTGCTGCTTCAGCGAACGGCAGAATTCGATGCCCGTCTCATCGGGCTCGGAATCGACGACGATGACATCGGGCGCGAGATCGCCGATGCGACTGAGATTCTCGTCCGGAAGTTGGATGACGCTGACCCTGAAATCCGGACCGTCGTCGTCTGCGGCGGCCAGCTGGGCCAGCGCCGCCGCGCGCTCACCGGCGGCCAGCACGTGCAATGTCAAGGTTTCTACCGACACACGTGGAAAGGGGCGTTCAGCTCTTGTGGGCGCGAAGTCTAGCATGCGCGCCCATCTGCACGGCGAGGTCGCATTTTACCGTCAGCGCTCGCGCGGCAAGGCTCAGCCTTTGTGGACTTTCGGCGGCCCTGTACGGCGATGGAGGCGCGATAGCCACGGTTTCACGCCGACGTCACAATGGCCGGCAACCGCGCTGCGGAGGCAGGCAATTTGCATAATCAACACGATCGTATGACTTGCGGCGAGCGCGGCGCACGCGCTATGCGCGCGGCCGGAGCGCTGGTCTTGGCGCTGCTCGCTTCGGGGTCCCGTCCCGCACACGCGGACTGGGAGCAGCTCACCGACCTTGAGCGCCGTGGCGCGCGCGTCACAGCCGCGGCGGTGGACCTTGCCGAGAACCGCGTCCTTTCGGGCTTGAATGCGGGGGCGCGACTGACGCCGGCATCCCTCACGAAGCTCACGTTGGCGGCGGCCGCCCTCGAAACGTGGCCGGCGGACAAGGCCTTCAAGACTCAGCTCCAGAGCGCGGGCAAGATCGAAAAAGGCGAGCTGCAGGGCGACCTCGTCCTGCAGGGCGCGGGCGATCCGTCGCTCGACGATCACGCGCTCTGGAGTCTGGCGGCGCAGTTGCGCGGCTCGGGCGTAACGTCGGTCCGCGGCCGGCTGATCGTCAATTCGTCGCCCTTCGGGCTCGTTGCGTGCGAGACCGAGGACCGGTGCAAAGCGCTCGAGCGGAGCGACACGGCCTACAACGCGCCGCTCTCCGCGATTGGAGTGGACTTCGGCAACTGGTGCATCAGCGTGCGACCGGCAACGCCTGGCGCACCGGCGGCCGTGCGTGGCTGCGGCGTTGCGACGCTGCCGGTGAGCATCGAAGGCACCATCGAGACGGTGAGCGCGAGCGCACGCCAGACCTTCTGGGTCGAACGCGTCACCCGCAACGGCGCGGACGTGCTGCGCGTCGGCGGGAATATTCCGGTGGATCGCGGGCAGGAGCTGTATCGCTCGATGTCCAACCCGGCGGAGGGCGTCGGCTTGCTGTTCCGGCAGATCCTGCGTGAGATCGGCATCCGGATGGACGGGGCGGTCGAGGTCAGGGCATCGACCTTTCCCGAGAAGCTCGCGATTCTCGCGGAATACGAGGGTCTCACGCTGCGAGAGCAGCTCGGACGCATGCTGCGGTTCTCGAACAACTACATCGCGGACGTTCTGACCCTAAACCTTGCCGCCGAGCGAGATGGGCAGCCGCCCGCGCGACTCTCTAGCGCAGGCACCGTGCTCGCGGATTTCGTGAGCCGCGCGCAGCGCTCCGTGCGCTTCGCGGCGCTCGAAACGGCGCCGTCAATCCTGAGCGGCAGCGGGCTCACGCCGGAGAACCTGCTCTCCGCGAATGATCTGGTCGCCCTCTTGGCGTATCAGTATCGGGACGCGCGGCACTTCCCCGCGTTCTACGGCGGGCTGACGGTGCCGCGCGAAGCGCCGTTCCAGTTCCTGCGCGACGGGTCGCCCGAGTGGCTCGATCGTGTCGCGCTCAAGACGGGCACGATGGAGCTGCCGCATTCGGTGTGCGGCGTGGCGGGCTACATGCGCAAGCGGGACAACGGCTGGCTCGCGTTCGCGGTGATCGTGAACGGCGGTCCGCAGATGCTGCACGTCCCGATCGCGCGTGCGATGACGGCCATACGGACCGACCTGGAAGAGATTCTTGCGAAGTACTAGGGGCTCGGGCCAACGGTCGGGCGGCGCCGGCGTGCGCGTCGCGCCCGCTCGCGAGCGCGTCCGGGCGCCCGGGCACCGTGATGTCTCCACCTGCGCCCACGCTGCGCGCCGCCGGCGCGCAGGTGAGGGCCGCGGCTCGCGGCGCCGTCAGTTCTTGAGGCGATACCCCGTCTTGAAGATCCAGCCGACGATCGCGAGGCAGACGAAGAAGAAGCCGAGCGTCATCGCGAGACTCATCCCGATGCTGACGTCCGAGGTCTCGTAGAAGCTCCAGCGGAAGCCGCTGATCAGGTACACGACGGGATTGAACAGCGAGAAGGTCTGCCACTTCGCCGGCAGCATGCTGATCGAGTAGAACGCGCCGCCGAGGAACGTCAGGGGCGTCACGATGAGCATCGGGATGAACTGCAGGTGCTCGAACCCCTTCGCCCAGATGCCGATGATGAAGCCGAACAGGCTGAAGGTCGTCGCCGTCAGCACGAGAAACGCCACCATCCAGAGCGGGTGCAGGATCTTGATCGGCACGAACAGCGACGCCGTGATCAGAATGACGAGCCCCAGCACGATGGATTTCGTCGCCGCGGCGCCGACGTACGCGAGCACCGTCTCCAGATACGAAATCGGCGCCGACAGAATCTCGTAGATGGTGCCCGTGAACTTCGGGAAGAAGATCCCGAAGGACGCATTGAAGATGCTCTCGGTGAAGAGCGAGAGCATGATGAGCCCGGGCACGATGAACGCCCCGTACGGCACGCCTTCGACGGCCGTCATGCGCGAGCCGATCGCCGAGCCGAACACCACGAAGTAGAGCGAGGTGGTGATGACCGGAGTCACGAGGCTCTGCCAGATCGTGCGCAGCGCGCGCGCCATCTCGAACTTGTAGATGGCCAGCACGCCATAGGCGTTGAAGCGTGCGGGATAGCCAGTGCCGCGCTTCATCGGGTGTGCACCAGGCTGACGAAGATGTCCTCGAGCGAGCTCTCGCGCGTGTTCAGGTCCTTGAAGCCGATGCCCAGCTCGACGAGCTTGCGGAGCAGGGCCGAGATGGACTCCGATTGCTGCGCGTCGAAGGTGAAGACCAGCTCCGTGCCATCGCTCCGCAGCTCGAGCGGCCACTCCGCGAGGGCGGCCGGAATGGCCGACATGTGCTCCTGCAGGTGCAGGGTGAGCTGGCGCTTGCCGAGCTTCTTCATGAGCGTCGTCTTCTCGTCGACGACGATCAGCTCGCCCTTGTTGATGACGCCGACGCGGTCCGCCATCTCCTCGGCCTCTTCGATGTAGTGCGTCGTGAGGATGATCGTGACGCCGTTCTTGCGCAGGCCCAGGACGAGATTCCACATGTCCCGGCGCAGCTCGACGTCCACGCCGGCCGTCGGCTCATCGAGAAAGAGGATCTCGGGCTCGTGCGCGAGCGCCTTCGCGATCATCACGCGCCGCTTCATGCCGCCCGAAAGCGTCACGATCTTGTCCTTGCGCTTGTCCCACAACGACAGGTCGCGCAGCACCTTCTCGCAGAATGCCGCGTTCGGCGCGTGTCCGAAGAGCCCGCGGCTGAAGGTCACCGTCGCCCAGACGGACTCGAACGTGTCGGTCGCCAGCTCCTGCGGCACGAGCCCGATCTTCGAGCGCGCGGCCCGATAGTCGCGCTGGATGTCGTACCCGTCGGCGAGCACCTTGCCGCTCGTCGGCGTGACGATGCCGCAGACGATGTTGATGAGCGTGGTCTTGCCGGCGCCGTTCGGTCCGAGCAGGGCGAAGATCTCGCCCTTGCGGATCTCGAGATCGATGCCTTTCAGCGCCTGCAGCCCGGATGCATACGATTTGGTGAGCTTGGAGATCGATAGGACCGCCGTCATGCGGCGCGCACCTTAGCACACGGCCCGATGCGCATGAACTCGCAACGGATCGTCGCTTCAGGTGCTCGCTTCGCCGGCACATGACGTGCGCAACACGCCCAGGCCGGGTGCGCTGCCTTCCATCACGTCGCCCTGTTTCAGGAAGCGCTGGTAGCGAAAGCCGCAGCCCGCAGGCGTGCCCGTGCAGATGACGTCGCCCGGCAGGAGCTGCGCGTACTTCGAGATGTATTCGATCTGAGTCGCGATGTCGAACAGCATGTCGTCGACGAGCTCGTCCTGCATGACCTCGCCGTTGAGACGGAAGGTCAGCCGTAGCGCATATGGATCGGGGATGAACGCTGCCGGAATGATGTACGGCCCGAGGGGCAGGAATCCCGGCGCGTTCTTCGACTGCAGCCAATCCGACCCCAGTCGCGGCAGGTCCGGTCGCACCACGAGGTCACGCGCAGTGATGTCGTTGGCGAGTGTGTAGCCCGCGACGTAGCTCATCGCCTCCGTGCGCGGGATGCGACGTCCGGCGCGGCCTACGATGACCGCGAGCTCGAGCTCCCAGTCGAGTCGCTGCGCCTCGCCGGGAAGCGTGAGCGGCTCGTCCGGGCCGATCACCGTGCTCGGCAACTTGAGGCACACATACGGCGGCGATCGCAGCCGTTGCGCGATGGCCTGCGCGGCGCGTGCGTGGCATTCGGGCGTGTCCGGCTCGCCGAGCCGGAGTCGCAGTGCAGGGTCGCGTACCGTATCGAGAATGTGGCTGCGATAGTTGGCGATCGTACAGAAGATCTGTCGCGGCATTTCGAGGGGCGCGTGAACGCGCAGCTCCCGCACGTCGACGCTCTCGGCCGCACGGTGCGTCTCCGCGAGGCGGCACAGCTCAGCGAAGTTGCGGTCCCAGCTCGCGAGGATCGCGAGCACCGACCCGAAGCCGCCGAGCCGCACGACACGGTCCCCGAGCAGCAGGCCCGGGAAGGGCGCCGCAGCGCCGCGCGAGAACGTTCCGAGCCCGAATTTCATCCGCCGAGTAGCCTCCCTGGAGGCAGATGATTATGATGTTAATTATCTCCACGGCCAACCGTCATGCCGCACGCAATCATCGAATACTCGGCGAATCTGGAGGCGCAGATCGACTTTCCGCGGTTCCTCACGGCCCTGCGGGACGCGGCGCTCGCCACCGGTGTGTTTCCCATCGGCGGGGTACGCGTGCGTGCTTACCGCGCGGATCACTACGTCATCGCGGACGGCCACCCAGACAACGCTTTCGTCCACATCATGCTGCGCGTCGGGCATGGCCGGGATCTCGCCACGCGCAAGCGCGCGTGCGAGGCCATCTTTGCCGCCGTCTGCGCGCAGCTCGCGGAGCTCTACGCGCGCATTCCCCTCGGGATTTCGCTCGAGATGCAGGAGGTGGACGAGGTGCTGACTTTCAAGCAGAACAATCTGCACGAGTACGTGAAGAGGCGACAGGCATGAGCAGTGCACACGCGCACCCGCCGGGCGGCGCAGCCGCAGCGGACGCGCTCGCGGCGAACATTGCGAAGGCAAGCGGCTATCTGCAGCGGTTTCGCGACAAGCCGCTCGGGCATTTCATCGGCGGCAAGGCCGAGCGCGGCTCGGGACGCGAGCTGATCGACAACGTTTCGCCCGTCGACTCGCGCGTGATCAATCAAGTGGCGTGCGGCGACGAGCGCGACGTGCACGCCGCGGCCACCGCCGCACAGCAGGCGTTCCCGGCGTGGCGCGCCAAGTCCGGCGACGAGCGCCGCGCCATCCTGCACAAGATCGCGGACCTCATCGAGTCCCGGCGCGAAGAGATTGCGCTCGTCGAATGCATGGACACCGGGCAGCCGCTGCGTTTCATGAGCGGGGCTGCGCTGCGCGCCGCCGAGAACTTTCGCTTCTTCGCGGATCGCGCGCCCGGCGCGGCAGATGGCCTGTCGCTGCCGGCGGCCGAGCACATGAACTACACCGTGCGCCAACCGATCGGGCCGGTGGCCATCATCACGCCGTGGAACACGCCGTTCATGCTGTCGACCTGGAAGATCGCGCCGGCCCTGGCGGCGGGCTGTACGGTCGTGCACAAGCCGGCGGAGTGGAGTCCGCTCACCGCGATGCTGCTCGCGGAGATCATGACGGAAGCCGGCGTGCCGGCGGGTGTCGTGAATCTCGTCAACGGCGTCGGCGAAAAGACGGGCAAGCTGCTCACCGAGCATCCGGCCATCAAGGCCACCGCGTTCATCGGCGAGTCGCGCACCGGCAGCCTCATCATGAGCCAGGGTGCGCCGACGTTGAAGCGCGTACACCTGGAGCTCGGAGGCAAGAATCCGGTCATCGTGTTCGACGACGCCGCGCTCGATCGGGCGCTCGATGCCGTCGTGTTCATGATCTATAGCTTGAACGGCGAGCGCTGCACATCGTCGAGCCGGCTGCTCGTGCAGCGCTCGATTTACGATCAGTTCGTGGCGCGCGTCGCCGAGCGCGTGCAGAAGCTGAAGGTCGGCCATCCGCTCGATCCAAGCACCGAGATCGGCCCGCTGATCCACCAGCGCCATCTCGACAAGGTGCTGAGCTACTTCGGCATCGCGCGCGAGGATGGTGCGGAGATTCGCGTCGGCGGTGCGCGGGCGCAGGTCGTACAGGGCGGCTATTTCGTGCAGCCGACGCTGTTCACGAATGCGACCAACAGCATGCGCATCGCGCGCGAGGAAATCTTCGGTCCGGTGCTGACGGCCATCCCGTTCGCGGACGAAGCCGAGGCGCTGGCGATCGCGAACGACACGCCGTACGGTCTCACGGCCTACATCTGGACGAACGACTCCGGTCGTGCCTTCCGCATGGCGCACGCGGTGGAGGCCGGCATGGTCTGGGTGAACTCGGAGAACAATCGCCACCTGCCGACGCCGTTCGGCGGCATGAAAGCGAGCGGTATCGGCCGGGACGGCGGCGACTACAGCTTCGACTTCTACATGGAGACGAAGAACATCTGCATGGCTCACGGCACGCATCGTGTGCCGAAGCTCGGCGTCTGAGATTCGCAAGGGGACGATGTCGATGGCACTCGATGCACTCAAAGGTTCGATCCCGCCGCTGATCACGCCGTTTCGCAAGGGCGCGGTCGATTACGACGCGTACGCGCGTCTCGTGGCGTTCCAGATCGAGAACGGCTCGCACGGCATTCTCGTCAACGGCACCACGTCCGAGCCGTCCACGCTCACGGTGGAAGAGCGCAACCGGCTCGTCGACATCGCGGTGCAAGTCGCGGCAAAGCGCGTGCCGGTCGTGGCCGCGACCGGATCGCAGTCGCTGCTCGAAACGAGGAAACTGACGGAGCACGCGGCGCGCGCGGGCGCGGACGCGCTGCTCATCGTGACGCCGTACTACATCAAGCCGCCGCAGCGCGGGCTCGTGGCGTACTACCTGGAGCTCGCGTCGATTTCGAGCCTGCCGTGGATGGTGTATCACATCCCCGGCCGCACGGCCGTGAGCGTCACGATCGACACGTTCAAAGAGCTGCGCGCGAAGTCGCCAACGTTCGTCGGGATGAAGCACGCGGTGAACGATCTCGGCTTCGTCTCCGAGTGCTTCGCGCACCTCGGGCCGGATTTCAAGGTGTTCGTCGGGCTCGAGGAGCTCAGCTTTCCGATGATGGCGGTGGGCGCGTGCGGGCTCATGAATGCCGTCGGCAATCTGCAGCCGCGCATCCTCGCCGAGCTTTGCGAGGCGGTGTGGCGCAGCGATCTCGCCCGCGCGCAGGCGCTTCATCATCGGCTGTTCGAGATCAATCAGGCCGTGTTCTTCGACACCAACCCGATCCCGATCAAGTACATGATGAAGCGGCTCGGGCTCCTGCCGGCGAACGAGCATCGCTTGCCGATGGTGCCCGCCACGCCGGAATTGGAGCGCCGCCTCGATGGCGTGCTGAAGCGCGCCGGCCTGCTGGAGGAGCACGCGGCGTGAAGCTGCTCAACTTTCGCGCGGAAGGTCGCGACAGCTTCGGGATACTCAGCTCCCGCGGCGTCATGGACCTGGGCGCGCGGCTGCGGGGCGGCGCGACCGACATCGCGACGTTCTTGCGTCTCGGCCTGCTCGGTCCGGCACGCAGCCTCGCGCGCATGGACGCCGCCGACTACACGCTTGATGACATCCAGTTGCTGACGCCCACCGGTCGCGGCCTGCGCTACTTCTGCATCGGCGTGAACTATCCGGACCGCAATGAGGAGTACAAGGACGGCAGCGAGCGTCCGAAGTATCCGAGCATCTTCATGCGCTCGCATACGTCGTTCGCCGCGCCCGGTGCGCCCATCGTGCGTCCACGCGAGTCGGAGCAACTCGACTACGAGGGCGAGATCGTCATCGTGATCGGCGAGGGTGGGCGGCGCATTCCGGAGGCGAACGCGATGGCGCACGTGTTCGGCTATTCGTGCGCGAACGAGGGTTCGGTCCGCGACTGGCTGCGGCACTCGAAGTTCAACGTCACGCAAGGCAAGAACTTCGATCGCTCGGGGTCGATCGGCCCGTATCTCGTCACCGCCGACGAGGTGGGCACGGAACCGCTGCGCGTCACGACGCGGGTGAATGGGGAGCTGCGGCAGGACGACACGAGCGATCGCATGATCTTTCGCATGCCGTATCTCATTCACTATCTCTCGACCTTCTGCACGCTCGAGCCGGGCGATGTGATCCTGACGGGAACGCCGAGCGGCGCGGGCGCGCGCTTCGATCCGCCCCGCTATCTGCAGCCGGGTGACGAGGTGCGGGTCGAAGTCTCTCGCGTCGGAGTGCTCACCAACAGGGTGGTGGACGATGAGCCCTAAGCAACCGCGCAACGGCGGCGGGCAGAGCGAGTCGCCCCGCACGGCGAACGGAGGCGCCGCGCGCGATCGCGGCACCTTGGCGAGCCGCGACCTGCCGATGCGGGCGTTCTCGAAATCGCTGCCGATGGAGTTGCTGAAGGCGCGCGAGGCGGTCATGCGCCGCTTCCGCCCCGCGCTGCGCGTTCACGGCGTCACGGAGCAGCAGTGGCGCATTCTGCGAGCGCTGGCGCATGCCGGGCCGCTCGAGGTGAGCGAGCTGGCCGAGGCGACGTGCCTGCTCCCGCCGAGCCTCTCGCGCATCCTGCCGGACATGGAAAGGCGCCAGCTCGTCGGCCGCCGGCAAGCGGATTCGGATCTCCGCCGCAGCGTCATCAGTCTCGAGCGCAAAGGGCTGCGGCTCATCGCCATGCATGCGCCTACCGCCGAGCGGATCTACGATGAGATCGCGAGGCAGTTCGGTCCGGCGAAGCTCGCGCAGTTGTTCGCGCTCCTGCACGAGCTCGAGCAGACGCTGAGCACGCACGACGATGCGCCTTCCACCGACACCCGTTCTCGTACTCGCTCGCGCGCGCCCGCGGCGCGCCGGGCTCGCTGAGCCTCGACACCTATGAGTCTCTACGGCGTACAAAAGCTCATTTTCCAGTTGAACCGCGATCCGGCCGTGCGCCAGCGCTACGAGCAGGATTTCGAAGGGCTGCTCGCGGAGTTCGAGCTCACCGAGGAGGAGCGACAAGCCATCCGCGCGCCCGACATCGGGCTGCTCTATGTCATGGGCGTGAACGGGCAGCTGCTCATGCACTACGCCGCGCTGCGTGGCTTCGAGTGGAACGCGTACATCGAAGCGATGAAAGAAGGCGAGCGCAAGTACGGCCCGGTGCGCACCGGCCTCTACTCGCGCGCGGAGAGCCGACGATGAGTCTCGTTTTCGCAGGCGTTTGCAGTCATGCCCCAGGCATCACCGGCCGCAAGGAGCGCGCCGATCCCCAGGTGCGCGATGCGTTCTACGCGGCCTTCGATCGCATGCGTGTCGCGCTCGAAGCCTCCCGGCCGGACGCGCTCATCGTCATTGCCGCCGAGCACTTCGCAAACTTCTTCATGAACAACATGCCCTCGCTGTGCGTCGGCATGGGCGAGGTCTACGAGGGGCCCATCGAGGACGAGGCCTGGCTCGGCATCCGGCGCCACCAGGTGCCCGGCGCGCCGGACCTCGCGAGGCGCATCATCGAGGAGGTGATGCAGACCTCCGACCTCGCGTACGCGCAGGAGTGGAAGTTCGATCACGGGATCATGGTGCCGCTGAACTTCCTCACGCCGCGCTACGATCTGCCGATCATCCCGGTGAACATCAATTGCCAGGGGCCGCCGTTGATTCCACTGGCGCGCTGCTACGAGTTCGGCCGCGCGCTGCGCCGAGCCTGCGACAAGGTGCCCGAGCGCATCGCCATCGTCGGCACCGGCGGCATCTCGCACTGGCCGGCGACGCCCGACTCCGGAAAGATCAACGAAGCGTGGGACCGCGCATTTCTCGAGCGCTTCCTGAACGGCCGGCGCGATGAGCTGCTGGCGTATCGCGACGATGAAACGTGGCGCGAAGCCGGGCAGGGCGGCTTCGAGATCCGCACGTTCATCGCGGTGTCGGGTGCCACGGAAGGCGCGTGTGGCGAGCTCTGGTTCTACGCGCCGATTCCGATTTTCGCAGTGGGCTGCACCGTTGCAGTCATGAAGGGGTTTTGAAGGATGAGCGATCGAGTCGACATGCGTCGTGACACGCCGCCGTTCCGCGCAGATCACGTCGGAAGCCTGCTGCGTCCGCCGGCGCTGAAGCAGGCGCGCGATGCGCATCAGCGCGGCGAGATCACGGCAGCCCAGTTGCGTGCCGCCGAAGACGCCGCGATCCGTGACGTGGTGAAGCTGCAGGAGGATGTGGGCCTGCAGGGGATCACGGACGGCGAGCTGCGTCGCGGCTCGTGGCACATGGATTTTCTGTATCAGATCGGCGGCGTCACCCGCGTGCAGGACAATCTGAAGGTCCAGTTCCACAACGAGAAGGGCGACATCGAGTTCACGCCCTCGGCGTTGCGCGTGACCGGTCGCCTGAGGCTCGAGAAGTGCATTTTCGGCGAGGCGTTCACGTTCCTGAAGTCCGTCACCCGGCGCACGCCGAAGCTCACGATTCCCGCGCCGAGCATGATTCACTACCGCGGCGGCAAGTCCATCATCGACCCCGCGCTCTACCCCGATATCGCCGAATTCTGGTCGGACCTGAAGGCGGTGTATGCGCGGGAGGTCGAGGAGCTCGGCAAGCTCGGGTGCACCTATCTGCAGATGGACGACACCAGCCTCGCGTATCTCAACGATCCCGCGCAGCGCGAATACGTCGCGAAGCTCGGCGGCGACAGCAAGAACCAGCATCTCACGTACATCGACCTCATCAACGGCGCGCTGGCGCGCAAGCCGCCCGGCATGGCCGTTTGCACGCACTTGTGTCGCGGGAACTATCGCTCCTCGTGGGTCGCGTCCGGCGGCTACGACTACGTGGCCGAAGCGCTCTTCAACGAGCTGAAGGTTGACGGCTTCTTCCTCGAGTACGACGACGAGCGCTCCGGCGGTTTCGAGCCGCTGCGCTTCGTGCCCAAGGGCAAGTACGTCGTCCTCGGCCTGGTCACGTCCAAGCGCGCCGCGCTCGAGAACAAGGACGATCTGAAGCGGCGCATCGACCAGGCCGCGAAGTTCGTGCCGCTCGAGCAGCTCTGCCTGAGCCCGCAATGCGGCTTCTCCTCGACGCTCGAGGGCAACGCGCTTACCGTCGCGGACCAGATCGCGAAGCTGCGCCTCGTCGTCGAGACCGCGCGCGAAGTGTGGGGCTGAGAACGAGCGCGGACGACCACGCTGTCGTACGCGCACGGGCCGCGCTTGTATCCAAGCAGCGACAAGTCAGATTTCTGACGCGATTTCTGTAAACAAGGTATCGACAGCCTCCTGGCGCGCGTGCGAACTTAGATTCGCTGGTCGTTGTTGCGTGAACGAGCGCTCGCGAGTGGTGCATGAGACCGCCGCCGCGCAGATGCTCGTCTGAGCGGGGGGCTTGTGAAGAAGACGTTTGCGACAGGGAACGCGCTTGTCGGTTGGACAAGGACGCGGTGGGTGTTGGCGTGCGGGATCTGTTCGTTGCTGCTGCTGCCGGTGGCGCGCGCCGGCGACGGCTCGATCACCGAGACCCTGGTCTGGCCGTTGCAGGGACGCAGCCTGGTCGCGACGTATTCGCGCGATCGCGACGGCACGGGGACTCTCAAATTCCGCGACGCCACCGGCCGGCGAACGCTGCCCGTGACCTGGCTCGTGCAGTCCGATCGCGACCTGGTCGCGAACATGAGCCTCTCCGGGATGCAGCACTTCAACGGCATGCTCGTCGTGACGCTCGAATCCGCGAGCGGCTACGTCACGCAGATCTACGTGTACGACGAGCGGCTCGACATGATCGCGGAGGTCGCGAGCGCCGCCGGCCGCTGGCAGCCGGAGCTCATGTACTGGGGTGACACGCTCGATCCGGCGGTCGGCATCATCCGTCAGATGTCGAACTCGAAGGGACGGCAGCCCGGCATGATCTGCGGCCAGAAGATCTTGCGGCTCAACCAGAGCACGCGGCGCATCGAGGAAACCTACGTGCGCTGGACCGCCCGCGGCAAGGAGCAGGTCGCGAACCTCGACCCCACCTGCACGGACTAGCAGCCCGACCGCCGATTGCGACCGACGGAGCGCCAGCGGACGACCGATAGCCGCCGGCGGCTCCTCATCATGGTCTACCATTGCCGGCAATCGCCGCCGCCCAGGCGGCTTCACGGTTTCTGGAGCGCTGGATGAATGCGAGTGTCGAATCGCCCGTGCCGCCCGCTGCAGCCGCCGCCCCTGCGCCGATTCACGAGTTGAGCCGGAGCCTGCGGTCGCGCCACGTCCAGATGATTTCGATCGGCGGAATCATCGGCGCCGGTCTCTTCGTCGGCAGCAGCGCGGCGATCAAAGCGGCAGGTCCCTCGATCCTGCTGAGCTATCTGCTTGCCGGCCTTCTTGTTCTGGTGGTCATGCGCATGCTCAGCGAGATGGCCGCCGCGACGCCCGGTCTCGGCTCGTTCACCGAGTACGTGCGGCTCGGGCTCGGCGACTGGGGTGGCTTCCTGTCGGGCTGGCTGTACTGGTACTTCTGGGTCGTCGTGGTTGCCATCGAGGCCATCGCGGGCGCGAAGCTCCTGTCGGCGTGGATCGCGCTGCCCGTCTGGCAGATCGTCGCCGTTCTCATGGCCTTGCTCACCGCCGTGAATCTCATGTCCTCGCGCTCGTACGGCGAGTTCGAGTTCTGGTTCTCCTCGATCAAGGTCGCCGCCATCGTCGTGTTCATCCTGATCGGCGGGGCGTACGCATTCGGGCTCACTTCCGGAATCGGGCCTACCTTCTCCAATCTCTACTCGCACGGCGGTTTCATGCCGTTCGGTGGGATTGCGGTGCTCGCGGGCGTCACCACCGTCGTGTTCTCGCTGTGTGGCGCCGAGATTGCGACCATCGCGGCGGCGGAGTCGAACGAGTCCACGCGCGTGATCTCGCGTATGACGATCACGATCGTCCTGCGCATCCTGTTGTTCTACGTGCTCTCGATTCTGCTGGTGCTGGCAGTGGTGCCCTGGACCGAGATCGTGTCGGGCGAATCGCCGTTCGCAGCGGCTCTGACCCGCACGCATATCCCGGGCGCGCCGACGATCATGAATCTCATCGTGCTAACCGCGGTTCTGTCGTGCCTCAACTCCGGCGTGTATGTGACCTCGCGAGTGCTCTTCACGCTGGCGGCGCGCGCGGAGGCCCCGCAATCGATGGTGGCGCTCAGCAAGCGTCGCGTGCCGGCGCGCGCCATTCTGATCGGCAGCTCGTTCGGCTATCTCGCGGTGATCCTGTCGATCGTTTCGCCCGAGCGTGTCTTTGCGTATCTCGTGAATGCGTCGGGCGCGCTGATGGTGGTGATCTACCTGCTCGCGTGTTTCGCGCATCTGCGCCTGCGCCGGCAGATGGAGCGCACTTCACCGGAGCGGCTCACCATCAAAGTCTGGCTGTTCCCGTGGCTCACGTACCTGACCATCGCCGCCATGATCGGCGTGCTCGTGGCGATGGCGGTGACGGCGTGGCGTTCAGGTGAGTTCTATCGCAGCGAGGTCGTGGCCAGCAGTGTTGCCGTGCTGATCGCGTCGCTGGCCGGATGGGTCTTGCGCAGGCGCCGTCGACTGACGAGCGGCGCCGCGCAAGCGGTGTAGTCAATAGAAGTGGTTGTATGCGACGTCGATGATGATGCCTGTCGCGATGGCGGCGAGCACCACGTCCGTATCGACTCGCACCCAGTGATAGCCATAGGGCGGGGCGCGTAGCCCGCAGCGTCCGTAGTCATAGACGACGTAGCGGGGCGCGTAGTACGCAACCGGTAGCCGTTCCCCTCGAATCCAGCGATGCGCGTAGTAGCCGTGGGGCCGGTGATATGCGCCGTAGTAATAGCGCGCCCGTGGGGGCGCGTAGTAGTGGTGAGGCGGGGAGTAGTAGTGGGGCGGGGAGTAGCTGCGCGGCGGAGCGTAGTAGCGGGGTGGGTGATGGTCGAAGCGGCGACCGTCGTTCCAGTGCCGATCTCCGTTCCAATCGCGCCCGCGATCATTCCAGTTCCGCCGGCCGTCATTCCCGTCGTGCCGGCCATTCCACTGGTGATCCCAGCCGCGGTGATCGTTCCAGCGGCCTTCGTTGCGATGATGATTGTCGCCGCGATGATCGCTCCAATGCTGGCGGTCGCGTCCGCCGCGGCTCTCATGGGAGGCGCCGCGATCCACGCGGTAACCCTGCCCCGCCATCGCGACCGAGCCTGCCAGCAGCCCAAGGACGAGGGCACCGACTGCCAAGCGCTTCATAAGGAACTCCTGGGGACGCCCTTCAGTTGAGGCCGCGCAGTCTTGCACTGCTACGCTGAGCGTTTCCTGAACAACCGGCGCCTCGGGCACTCGTCCCGCGCCGTCGAGCGGCTCCGGCGCGGCGGCGCGGTCGAGCGCGTGCTTCCTAAGGGACGCGGTCGAGTCCAAACAGGCGACGGGCCTGTAAGCCAGGCCGCGGCTCTCAGGACTGGCGCGGAGCAGGAGCGAAACCCTTGCGGGCCGTGCCCATGTCCCGAGCGATCCCGGTAAAATCGCCGCGCCTTCCCCCACAGGTCCTCATCGTGTCTGACTCCACGGCCGGGGCGTCCGGTTCGACGGCCCAAACGACGGCGCGCTGGGCGCTGATCATCGCGCTCGCGCTGCTCGGCGGCTGGGTTCTGCGGCATTTCTTACCGGCGCTGTGCTGGGCGGTCGTGCTTGCGATCGCCACCAGCTCGCTCTACGAGCGCTGGCTCGGCCGCTTCCGCGGCAAGCGCCGCGACGTGTGGGCGGCGCTCACGTTCACCACCTTGGTCGGCATCGTGCTCATCGTGCCGCTGGTGTACGGCGGGGTGGTCGCCGTGCGCGAGGCCATCACCCTGGCTCACACGTATGCCGATTCCTTGCACGGCAAACCGCCCGTCTTGCCGGACTGGATCACCCAGATCCCGTGGCTGCGCGACTGGATTCTGGACTTCTGGAACGAGAGGATCGGTCACACGGCGGCGGGGACGGCCGGCGCGGTTCACTCGCATGTGCTCGTGCCCGAGTGGACGCGGGTCCTCGGCCTGCAGGTGGCAAGGCGCATCAGCACGCTCGCCTTCACGCTGCTCACGCTGTTCTTCGTCTATCTGAATCGCGCTCATCTTTCGGCCAGCGTGCGGCGCGCCGCGCAGCGTGTGTTCGGGCCGCCCGTGGACACGCTGCTGACGCGCATGGTCGGCGCCGTGCGCGCGACCGTCGATGGCGTGGTGCTCGTTGCGGTCGCCGAAGGAGCGATCATGGCGGTCGTGTATGCGGTGGCGGGCGCGCCGCATCCAATCCTGTTCGGCGCGGTGACGGGCGTCTTCGCGATGATTCCGTTCGCGGCACCGATCGCCTTCGGCATGGTGGCGATACTGCTCGCGAGTCAAGGGGCCGTCGTGGGCGCGATCGTCGTCGCCGGCATCGGCCTCATCGTGCTCTTCATCGCGGACCACTTCGTGCGGCCCGTGATCATCGGAGAGGGCGCGCGCCTGCCGTTTCTCTGGGTGCTGCTCGGCATCCTCGGCGGGGTCGAGACGTTCGGTCTCGTCGGGATCTTTCTCGGTCCGGCGCTGATGGCGGCGCTGGTGTCGATCTGGCGCAACTGGTCGGCCGACACGACGCCCACCGACGTGACGGGGAGCTAGATCAAGCGGGCCGCTTCGAGCTCGCGCTTCATGTAGGCGTAGTAGATGGGCGCCGCGATCAGCCCCGGTGCGCCGAAGATGGCTTCCATGACCAGCATGGCGATCAGCAGCTCCCACGCGCGCGCCCGTATCTGCG
>DASZSS010000448.1:0-2492 GCA_035548535.1 Steroidobacteraceae bacterium | reverse complement strand
GGGGGTCATCGGGCTCGCCATTGCGCGCGCGCTGGCGCAGGCCGGCCGCGAGGTCCTGATCCTCGAAGCCGCCAACTCCTTCGGCACCGAGACCAGCTCGCGCAACAGCGAGGTCATCCACGCCGGCATCTACTATCCGCGGGGCTCGCTCAAGGCACGGTTCTGCGTCGCGGGCCGGGACCTGCTCTACGAATACTGCGAAGCGCACGGTGTGGCGCACCGACGCTGCGGCAAGCTCATCGTGGCAACCTCCGAGGGGCAGCTCGCAGAGCTCGCGAAGATTCAGGCTGCCGCGCACGCAAACGGTGTCGACCTGCAACTGCTGAGCGCGGCGCAGGCGTGCGCGATGGAACCGGAGCTGCGATGCGTGGGTGCCCTGCACTCGCCCTCGACCGGCATCGTGGATTCCCACGCGTACATGCTCAGCTTGCTCGGCGACGCGGAACGCCACGGGGCGACCCTGGTGTGTGACAGCCCGGTCGCGGGCGCGCGCGTCGATGGCGACCACATCGTCGTGCAGGTGCCGAGCACGGGCACCGAGCTGCGCGCACGTTGGCTGATTAACTCCGCGGGACTGGATGCGCCCGCGCTGGCGCAGTGGATCGAGGGCTTCCCGGCGGCACACGTGCCGCGGGCGTACTTCGCAAAGGGCAACTACTTCACGCTGGCCGGGCGCTCACCCTTCAGTCGTTTGGTGTACCCCGTGCCCGAGCCCGGCGGCTTGGGCGTGCATCTCACGCTCGATCTTGCGGGCCGTGCACGCTTCGGGCCGGACGTGCAGTGGGTGCAGACGCGCGACTACAGCGTCGATCCCAAGCGCAGCGAGCGCTTCTACGGAGCGGTTCGGAGCTACTGGCCAGCGCTCCCGGACGGCGCGCTGGAGCCGGCCTATGCCGGGATGCGGCCGAAGATCTCCGGCCCCGGCGAGCCGAACGCCGATTTCCGGATCGACGGACCGGCGGTGCACGGGGTGCCCTCGGTAATCAACCTCTTTGGCATCGAGTCGCCCGGTCTCACGGCCTCGCTCGCCATCGCCGCTCACGTCGCGAGTCTCGCTCGCGACTGAGCTCACGAATCGAGGATTGCCCGCTCGCGGAGCGCTTCGAGCACGCGCCGCGCGGCGTCTTCGGCCGTTCCCTCGGCGGTGCTCACCGTAAGCTCGGCGTTCTCGGGCGGCTCGTACGGCGAATCGATGCCGGTGAAGTTCTTGATCTTGCCTTCCTTCGCCCGCGCGTAGAGCCCCTTCGGATCGCGCCGGATGCATTCCTCGAGCGGCGTGTCGACGAAGATCTCGACGAACTCCTCGGCGCCGACCAGCTCGCGCACCATGCGCCGCTCCGCGCGGAACGGCGAGATGAACGAGCACAGCACGATGAGCCCGGCATCGACGAACAGCTTGGCGACTTCGCCGACGCGGCGGATGTTCTCGACACGGTCCGCATCGGTGAAGCCGAGGTCGCGGTTCAACCCGTGGCGCACGTTGTCGCCATCGAGCATGTAAGTGTGCGCGCCGCGCGCGTGCAGCTCGCGCTCGACGATGTTCGCGATGGTGCTCTTGCCCGAGCCCGACAGCCCCGTGAACCACAGGATCGCCGGCTTGTGGCCGTTCAGCCGGGCGCGCGAAGCCTTGTCCACCAGCAGGCTCTGGCGGTGGATGTTCGTCGCCCGGCGCAGCCCGAAGGTGATCATCCCCGCGCCCGCCGTCGCGTTCGTGAAGCGGTCGATCAGGATAAAAGCGCCCGTCTCGCGATTCTCCGTGTAGGGGTCGAAGGCGATGGGCGTCGCCGTCGCGACGTTGCAGAGACCAATCTCGTTGAGCGCGAGCGTCTTGGCCGCGATGTGCTCGAGCGTGTTGACGTCGACTTTGTGCTTCAGGCTCGTGATGCGCGCCGGCACGTATTTCGTCCCGATGCGCATGAGGTAGGAGCGGCCCGGCAGCATCGCCTCCTCCGCCATCCACAGGACGTGCGCGGCGAACTGATCGACCACCTCGGGCCGATTGTCGGCGCGCGCGAGCACATCGCCGCGCGCGACATCGATCTCATCGGCAAGCGTCAGAGTCACCGCCTCGCCCGCACGCGCTTCGGGCAGATCGCCATCGGCGGTCACGATGCGCTCCACCACTGATTCCTTGCCAGACGAGGCGACCACCACCTTCTCGCCGACGCGCACCGTGCCCGACGCCACCGTCCCCGCAAAGCCGCGGAAATCCAGGTTCGGGCGATTCACCCACTGCACCGGAAAGCGGAACGGCTTCTCGTTGAGCGCCTGCTCGGCGTCGACGCTCTCGAGATACTCGAGCAGCGTCGGCCCGTCGTACCAGCGCATGCGCTCGGAGCGCGTCGTCACGGTGTCGCCGAAGCGCGCCGAGAGCGGAATCGGCGTGATAGAGCTGAAGCCGAGCGACTGCGCGAACCCGAAGTAGTCGCCCATGATGTGATGGAAGCGCTCGCCGGAGAACTCGACCAGGTCGATCTTGTTCACCGCGACCG
>DASZSS010000447.1:0-4396 GCA_035548535.1 Steroidobacteraceae bacterium | reverse complement strand
AAGTTGCGTGCGCTCTCGAGGTACTCGAACACGCGCAGGTAATCATCCGAGGTCTCCCACAAGTGGGTCACGAAGATGCGGAGCGGGTTCGATTGGGACATGGCGATGAGTCTGGCACAGTTCAGGTCGACCGCGAAACCGCCTGCCCGCGCGCGTCGCCGCCGGGCGACGCTCGCTCTCCCGATCGCCGCGTTCGATCGATAGAATGCAGCATTTCGCGAGTCAGAAAGGCTCTGTATTGCGCTTACTGGTCTACAACATCCGTTATGCCACGGGCACCGGCCCCGCATTCCATCTGCCGCTGCCCGGCGCAGGCTACCTGCGCAGCAACCGCAAGGTGCTGGCCGGCATCACGGAGTTCATCCGCAACGAGCATCCCGACATCGTCGGCCTGATCGAAGTCGATACGGGCTCGATCCGCACCGGCATGGTGAATCAGGCGGAGCACATCGCGAGCCATCTCGGCCACTACTCGACGTTCCAGTGCAAGTACGGCATGGGCTCCATCAACCAGTTCGTGCCCATCGTGCGCAAGCAAGGCAACGCCTTCCTGTCCGCGCCGCACGTCCGCGGCGAGCGCTTCCATTACTTCGATCAGGGCATCAAGCGGCTCATCATCGAGCTGGAGCTCGATGAGGTCTGCGTGTTCCTCGTGCACCTGTCGTTGAAGTTCCGGCATCGCCAGCAGCAGCTCCGCTCGCTGCACGACCTGATCGTGCAGTCGAAGAAGCCGGTGGTCGTGGCAGGGGACTTCAATACGTTCTGGGGCACGCACGAGATCTACCTGTTCATGCGCGCCGCCGGACTGACGAGCGCCAACAGCGCCGGGCTGCCCTCCTTTCCGGCGCGCGTGCCACGCATCGAGCTCGATTTCATCCTGGTGAGCCGCGGGATCGAAGTGCACGACTTCAGGGTTCCGGACGTGCGCTTCTCGGATCATCGGCCGCTGATCTGCGATTTCACCGTGCGCGAAGACGCGATGGCCCGCCGTCCGGCGGCATGACCCCCAACGAGCAGGTTGTTGCCATGAATACGTCCGCTGCTGCATGGACCGTGGAGCGCGATGCCGAGGGCATCGCGTGGCTCACGCTGGACAAGCCCGGCACGTCGACGAACGTGCTGAGCCGTACCGTGCTCGAAGAGCTCGGCACCTTGCTCGGACCGCTCGCGAGCAATCCGCCCAAGGGCGTCGTGGTGCGCTCGGCGAAGAAGAACGGCTTCATCGCCGGCGCGGACATCAAGGAGTTCACGTCGTTCCGGAATGCGTCGGATGCGTACGCGCTCATCCGCGCAGGTCAGCAGGTGCTCGATCGGCTCGAGGCACTCCCCTGCCCCACGGTCGCCGCCATCCATGGCTTTGCGCTCGGTGGCGGCCTCGAGCTGGCCCTGGCGTGCCGGTACCGCGTCGCCGTGGGCGACGACCGGCTCTCGTTGGGCGTGCCCGAAGTGCAGCTCGGGATTCACCCGGGGTTCGGCGGCACCGTGCGCCTGCCGCGTCTCATCGGCGTCCAGCCGGCGATGAAGATGCTGCTCACCGGGCGCCCGGTGCGCTCGGATAAGGCGCTGCAACTCGGCATCGTCGATCGGCTCGTCAAGGTGCCCGATCTCGAGAGCGCGGCGCGCGACATGATCATGAAGAAGCCGCCGCATCACCGGCCGCCGTTCGCGGAGCAGGTGCTGAGCTGGCCGATCGTGCGCAAGTTCGTGAAACCCGCGCTCGTCGCGCAGGTGTCCGGCAAGGTGAAGCGCGAGCACTATCCCGCGCCGTACGCGATCATCGATCTATGGACCGACTACGGCGCGCGTGGGCAGCAGGCGTACGAAGCCGAGGCGCGCTCGATCGCGCACCTCTTCACTACCGAGACCGCGCGCAATCTGATCCGCGTCTTCCTGCTGCAGGATCGGCTGAAGGCGATGGGCGGCAAGGGCGCGCAACCCGTCGAGCACGTTCACGTCGTCGGTGCGGGTGTGATGGGCGGCGACATCGCCGCGTGGTGTGCGCTGCGCGGCCTGACCGTCACGTTGCAGGACCGCGGACTGGAATTCATCGAGCCGGCGATCAAGCGCGCGCACGAGCTGTTCGAAAAGCGGATTCGCGAGCCCGCCCAGCGGGCCGATGCGCGCAATCGCCTGCAGGCGGATGTCGCGGGCGACGGAGTGCACGATGCGGATGTCGTCATCGAAGCCATCTTCGAGAATCTCGAAGCGAAGCAGGAGCTGTACGCGCGTCTCGAACCGCGCATGAAGCCGACCGCCCTGCTCGCGACCAACACGTCCAGCATCACGCTCGAGCCCCTCGCGGCGAAGCTCGCACGGCCCGAGCGACTCGTCGGCTTGCACTTCTTCAATCCGGTCCCGCAGATGCCGCTCGTCGAGATCGTCAGCGGCGCGCGCACCGCCGACGCCGCGGCGCAGGCGGCGGTCTCCTTCGCGCGCCGCCTCGACAAGCTGCCGGTGCCCTGTAGGAGCGCGCCGGGGTTCATCGTGAATCGCGTGCTCATGCCGTATCTACATGAAGCCATGTACGCCGCGCAGGAAGGCGTGCCTCTCGCGGCCATCGACGAAGCGGCGGTCGACTTCGGCATGCCGATGGGCCCGGTCGAGCTGGCGGATGTCGTCGGCCTCGATGTGGCCAGTCACGTCGGCAAGATCATCGCCGCGGAGCTCGGGCGCCCCGCTCCGGATTTGCGACAGCTCGATGCGCTCGTCGCCGAAAAGAAGCTCGGTCGCAAGAGCGGCGCCGGCTTCTACGAGTGGAAAGACGGCAAGGCGGTGAAGCCTCCGACCGCGGGCGCCGCCGCGCCGCCGGATCTGATCGATCGCATGATCCTCGTGCTCGTGAACGAATGCGCCGCGGTCCTGCGCGAAGGCGTCGCCGCCGATGCGGACCTCATCGACGCTGCGGTCATTTTCGGTACGGGCTTCGCGCCGTTCCGCGGCGGTCCGCTCGCCTACGCGCGCAGCCGCGGTGCCACGGAGGTCGTGGCGCGCTTGAACGAGCTCACAGAGCGATACGGTTCTCGTTTTCGGCCAGACCCCGGCTGGGAATTGCTCGGCGCGGCCGAAAAACCGTGAACCCGTTCCGGAGCACTCGGAACGCTGTGTTACCATCGATTCGCTCGAAGGACCCGTATGATTTTCGGGCCCGTATCTCATGTTGCACAGGCGGGTTGGCTCACGATGTCCGAAGAACGCGAAACGAGCGTTCAAATCCTGAAGGCGTTTGCGCCTCTCGACGGTCTGAAGCGGGACAATCTCGCCGCACTCGCCAAAAAAGTGAGCGTACGCACGATGCCGGCCGGGCGCGTGCTCTTCAAGGAAGGCGACACGGACAAGCGCACCGTGTGGGTCGTGAGCGGCATGGTCGAGATGCAGGAAGGCAGTCGGACCGTGGCCATGATTCGCGGCGGCACGCCGGATGCGCGCAATCCCCTCTCCCCGCAGATTCCCCGCAAGCAGACCGCACGCACGCTCGACGAGGTGAGCTACCTCGCGATCGACAGCGATCTGCTCGACGTGATGATCACGTGGGACCAGACCGGCACGTACGAAGTGGCGGAGCTGCAAACGCAGCTCGAAGCCGCCGGCGGCGACGACTGGATGACGACGCTGCTGCAAACGAAAGCGTTCCATCGCATCCCGCCGGCGAACATCCAGGCGATCTTCCTGCGCATGCAGCGCGTGCCGTTCAAGGCCGGTGAAGTCGTCATCAAGCAGGGAGAGGAAGGCGACTACTTCTACGCCATCGTGAACGGCAAGTGCCTCGTCACGCGCGAGACGCCGCTCAACAAGGAAGGCATCAAGCTGGCCGAGCTCGGCATCGGCGATACCTTCGGCGAGGAAGCGCTGATTGCCGAAGCCAAGCGCAACGCCACCGTGACGATGCTGACGGACGGCGTGCTGATGCGGCTCAACAAGCAGGATTTCCGCGAGCTCATGAACGAGCCGCTGCTGCAATGGGTGAGCTACGAGCAGGCGCGCGACATCGTGGCGAAGGGCGGCAAGTGGCTCGACGTGCGCTTACCCAGCGAGCATCAGAACCTCGCGATCGAGGATTCGCTGAACATCCCGCTGTACTTCATCCGGCTCAAAATCTCGACGCTCGATCGGAGTGTCCCGTATGTCGTGTACTGCGACACGGGGCGGCGCAGCTCGGCCGCCGCGTACATCCTGGTGGAGCGCGGGTTCGACGCGTACGTGCTGAGGGGCGGCCTCACGAGCGGCAACGTCGCCCTGCGACGCACCGCCTGACGAATCACATCGTGTGCGTCGCCTTGTCCCCGGACAGGGCACCGGCCAGGTAATTCTCGATCTTCTTCTGCGTCTGGCCGCGATCCTGCTCGCTGAACTGCACGCCGATGCCGGCCGTGCGCTTGCCCTGCGCGCCCTTCGGCGT
>DASZSS010000446.1:0-13496 GCA_035548535.1 Steroidobacteraceae bacterium | reverse complement strand
TCGATGACCGCCGCGGAGCTGCGCCGCGTGCTCGGTCTGCACCCGCGTGGCATCTTCGACTTCTTCGATACGCTCGTCGCGCTCGGCTTCCTCGAGCGCGACGGCGACGGCCCGCTCGCGAAGTACCGCAACACGCCGAGCACCGCGCACTTCCTCGATCGCAACCAGCCGGCTTACGTTGGCGGCATCCTCGAGATGCTGAACGCGCGGCTCTTCGGGTACTGGAACGATCTCGGCACCGCATTGAAAACGGGACAGCCGCAGAACGAGTTGAAGCACAGCCGCGCGCCGATGTTCGAGACGCTGTACGCCGATCCGGCGCGGCTCGAGCAATTCATGGCCGCGATGCGCGGCATCTCGCTGCCGAACTTTCAGGCGCTCGCGGAGAAGGTGGACTTCACGAAGTACCGCACGCTGTGCGACGTCGGCGGCGCGACCGGGTTGCTGGCGTCGCTGGTCGCGAAGCGCCATCCGCATCTGCGGTGCCTGTCGTTCGACCTGCCCGCGGTGGAGCCGATCGCGCGGCGCTGGATCGAGAAGGACGGCACGTCGGATCGCGTGAGCGCCGTCTCCGGCGATTTCCTGAAGGACCCGCTACCGCGCGCGGACGTGATCACGATGGGCATGATTCTGCACGACTGGAATCTCGACAAGAAAAAGCACCTCGTGCGCCTCGCGTACGAAGCGCTGCCGCCGGGCGGCGCGTTCATTGCGGTGGAGAACCTCATCGACGATGCGCGCCGCGAGAACGCGTTCGGCTTGATGATGTCGCTCAACATGCTCATCGAGTTCGGCGACGCGTTCGACTTCACGGGCGCGGACTTCTGGAGCTGGTGCCGTGAGGCCGGCTTCACGCGCTACGAGGTGGTGCACCTCGCGGGCCCGTGCAGCGCTGCCATCGCGTACAAGTGAGCGCTGGCGTCGCAGACGCGCGAGAGCGAACACGGTAGTCTTCGCGGCACTCGCTTACGAGGAGCCCGACGGTGCCCGACGATCGTTCCGTTCTGACGCGCCCTGCGACGCCACCCGATGAAACCATTGCCTACGGCACGGACCCGGACCAGATCGCCGACGTCCGCTTCGGCGGCGAGCAGGCGACGCGCCGCCCGCTCGTCCTGCTGATCCATGGCGGGTTCTGGCGGCCGATCTACGACCGCATGCACACCGGTCCGATGGCGGTCGCCATGGCCGCCGCGGGCTGGACGGTTGCAGCCATCGAATATCGCCGCGTTCCGCAGCACCCGAACCTGACCATCGACGATGTCGCGGCGGCGCTAGCGGGCTTGCCGGCGCAAATCCGCGCGCACGATGGCCGCGTCATCGTGATGGGGCATTCGGCGGGCGGTCACCTCGCGCTCTGGGCTGCCTCGAAGCGCCCGAACCCGAAGCTGATGGGCGCGCTCGCGCTCGGCCCGGCCGCGGACCTGCAACTCGCGGATGCGCTCGATCTCGGCGAGGGCGCGACGCGGCTCTTCCTCGGCGAGGACCCGCGACAGCGTGCCGATCTCGATCCGAAGCGCATGCCGTCCCCGGCAATCCCCGTGACCCTGGTTCATGGCGAGGACGACGATGTCGTGCCGGTCTCGCTGTCCGAGTCGTACGTGGCCGCGCATCCGCGCGCGCGACTGGTGAAGCTGCGTGGAGTCGGCCACTTCGCGGTCATCGACCCGCTGAGCCGAGCGTGGCCGATCGTGATGGAGCAGCTCCAGCAGCTCGCGGGTTAGCGCAACACCTCTTCGAGGAATTGCAGCAACGTGTGCCACGAACGCCGATCGGCGCGGTCGTTGTAGACCATGCCGCCCTGGGCGTCGCGCGCTTCCGGATTGGTAAACGCGTGCACCGTATGGCCATACGCGTGGAGCTGCCAGTCCGCGCCGGCCTGCGTCAGCTCCTTCGCGATGGCGAGCACGTCTTCCGGGGGCGCCATCGGATCATCGTAGCCGTGCATGATGAGCACGCGTGCCGAGATCTTGTTGGGCGGCAACCCGTTCGGTTTCAGAATGCCGTGGAAGCTTGCGACGCCGCGCACGTCCGCGCCGCTGCGCGCCAGATCCAGCACGCACAGCCCGCCGAAGCAGAAGCCCATGGCCGCCACTCGCCGCGCATCGACGGTGGCTTGGCCCCTCACTGCCGTCAGCGCGGCGTTGATCCGGCGCGCGAGCAGCTTGCGGTCCTGGATGAACGGCATCATGAGCGCCTGATTCTCCTCGACGCTCTTGCCGCGCTTGCCATCCCCATACATGTCCAGCGCGAATGCGGCGTATCCGTGCCAGGCGAGCCGCCGCGCCTTACGCTCGACGAACTCGTCCCGTCCGCTCCAGGTATGGCTGATGAGCACGGCCGGCAGCGGCCCCGAGTAGGAGTCGTCGTAGCAGAAGAAGCCCTGCAAGCGCGTCTCGCCGTCCCGGTAGTCGATGTGCTGTTCACGAAGTGCCATACGCGTCTCCTCCAGGTTGGACGGAATGGCCGCGAAGTGTACCGCTAGCTGCGATCGATGCGAGCGAAGAAGCACCCGTGCTTCGCGTTGTGAGCGTGCAGGTACGCGACCTTGGCCTCGCCGAGCAGCCGCCGGATCACGGGCACCGCTTCGTTTCCCGGCACGACATCCGCGTCGAGCATCGTCCCGGCATCGTCGAAGGCGCGGATCGAAAGCAGCCGGCGCGCGAGCATCTCCGGCAGCTCGTTCACGTCCGGATGCGCTTCCGTCGCGCTCTCGCGAACGAAGATGGCGTGCCGCGAGCGGAACGGCGTCGCGACCGGAAGATGCTCGTAGCTCAGCAGCAGTAATCGCTCGCCGACTTCGGCGTCACGCAAGCTGACCCGGCACGGGAACGCGCCGGGTCGATCGGCGACCTGCCGGATGATGTGCCGCTCGGCGAGCTGCGCATCCGAAAGCGCGAACAGCGGTTGGAAAGGGGCAAGCGGCAGACCCGAGACTCGAAAATTCATGGGCGCAGTCCTCCGTCTGGTGTGCGCGGAAGGATGCGCGGCGCGCCGCCGTTGGGCATTCCGGTTCTTGCGGCATGGCGCACCACGGCTCCGGCGACGGTGCCGCTCGCGCGGACTTCATTCACCGTGATGCGAAACACTCGGCCGCGACATTCTGTTTGCTAGACTGCGCGCGGTTTGAATCCGGGGTCGACGAGACAAAAATGAATTTGCAGCGGGTGGTCTCGATTTGGGTGCTGGTGCAGCTCGTCGCGATCCCGCTCGCCATGGCGAGCGGCCAGAAGCGCGCCCACGACGGCCCGGACCTGCGCTCGAGCTCCGCGCTCGTGCTGGACGTCACCCACTCCACGGTTCTCTATTCCCGCAACGCGGACACGCCGCTGCCGATCGCCTCGATCACGAAGCTGATGACGGCCCTCGTCGTCGTGGACGCCAATCTGCCGCTCGACGAAACGCTGCAGGTCACCGACGCGGACCGGGCGCACGGCAAGGGCACGTTCTCGCGGCTCGCCGTGGGCACGAAGCTCACGCGCGGCGAGCTGATGCATCTTGCGCTGATGTCCTCGGAGAATCGCGCGGCCAACGTGCTCGGACGCGAATATCCAGGCGGCACGCCCGCGTTCGTGCGCGCGATGAACGCCAAGGCGAAAGCGCTCGGCATGACGCGCTCGAGATTCGTCGATCCGGCGGGCCTCTCGAGCCAGAACGTCGCGAGCCCGCGGGACCTCGCGCGTCTGGTGGCGGCGGCCGCCAAGAACGAGACGATCCGCCGCTACTCGACCGATCGGGCGCACGCCGTGAAGGTCGGGCGGCAGATGATCGAGTTCCGTAACACCAACACGCTCGTCGGCAATCCGGACTGGGACATCATCGTGCAGAAGACGGGCTACATCTCCGAGGCCGGCCGCTGCCTGGTCATGCAGGCCGTCGTGGACGGGCGCGAAGTGCTGATCGTGCTGCTGAATTCATTCGGCAAGTACACGCGCGTCGCGGACGCGCGCCGGATTCGCAAGTGGATGGCGACATTGCCCGCCGAGCCGGACTCGCGGATCACGGGCGGCGCGGCGGGCGCGGTTCGCACTCGCTCGTGACTTCGCCCGCGCAATAGTTCGCAACAACCGGTCAGGAAGTCGAGAGCGAGCGCGGCTCCGGCGTGCAGAAGAACAGATGCGCCGGCAGGATATTCAGGAGCTGAAAGCCGCGCTGCACGTCCCCGAAGATGCGCCGCAGGTCCGCGAGCACACGCGCCGAGAACTGGTAGACGAGGAACGAGCCGCCCGGCTCGAGCACGGCTCGCGTGTCGCGCAGGATCTGCTCGCGAGCCGCGGCGGGCAGGGTGCTGAACGGAATCCCCGAGATGATGTAATTCGCGCTCTCCACGCCGTGCTCGCGCAGGATCGCGCGGACATCGGCCGCCGAGCCTTGCACGACGTGGAGCCGATCGTCCGGCTAGGCGGCGCGCAGATAGCGCACGAAATCCGGGTTGGTCTCGATGGCGATCAACGTGGCGTTCGGGCGCATGCGCGCCAGGATCTCGCCGGTGATCGTGCCGACGCCGGGACCATATTCCACGATGACCTGCGCCCGTCCCCAATGGATGGGGTCCAGCACTTCGCGAATCAGAAAGCGCGAGCTCGGAATGACGGAGCCGAGCATGATGGGGTGCCGGAAGAAGGTGCGGGCGAACAGCAGGCGTTGCCCATTCACTAACGGTCGGCCTTTAGGCATGGCGCATCCCCAACGGTGTTCACCCCAAACTCGCGTCAACCCGACTGAGTTCCGGCGGCAGCGCCGGAGGTTCTGGCGGGACTTGCTTTGTACCACAGTACCGCCTCGCCGCCTTGCCCGCAGGAAAAGTGCCTGAAACCGTGGCGCCCGAGCGCGGCATCCTGTGTGCCGGCGGCGCGAGTGTCCCGCGGAGGGACCGCGCCTGTCCTGCCCGGCGCCCAAGCAGGACGGCCAGGCGGCCCGGCGGTCGCCCCCCGCTGGATCGTGCGCCGCGGCTTATTTCGGGGGCGCGGGCTGCTCCTGGCCCGGCTTTACGATATCGAGGAGCTGCACCTCGAAGATCAGCGTCGCGCCCGGCCGAATCTGCGGCGGGGAGCCGCGATCGCCATAAGCGAGGTCCGACGGACACACGATGCGGCTCTTCCCGCCCACCTTCATGGTCTGAACCGCTTCCGTCCAGCACGGAATCACGCCGTTCAACGGGAAGGTCGCCGGCTCGCCGCGCTCGATGGAGCTGTCGAACACGGTGCCGTCGATGAGCTTGCCTTCGTAGTTCACCTTCACTTCGTCGGTGGCCGTGGGCGATGCGCCCGTGCCCGGCGTGAGTGTCTTGATGACGATGCCGCTCGCAGTCTTCGTCGCGCCTTTTTCGGCGGCTGCCTTGGTCACGTACGCCGCGCCACTGGTCTTCTCTTTCTGCGTGAGCGCCGCGAGGCGCGTGCGGTGCAGCTCCTGGATCTTGTCCGCGTACTGCGTCATGTCGACCGCCGAAGGCTTGCCCGCGACCCCGTCCTCGATGCCGGATTTCACGATCTCCAGCTCCTGCGGGGTGAGCTGGAAGGCATCGAGGCTCTTGCTGATCGCCTGGCCGAGCGCGTAGAGCGTCTTGTCCTGATCGGTGGCGAGCTTCGGCGGTCCCTTGGCGCACGCCGGGACGACGGCCAGTGCCACGGAAACGAGGAGAACGGAGGCGGAGATAGCGCGCATGTGAGACTCCATGAGTGGGCCCGCGAGTCTACCCGAGTGCTTCCGCCGCCGGACTCAAATATACGAATACGCCGCGACCACCAGCCCGATCACCGTCGCCAGAAAAAGACTGTGCTTCAGTGTGAAGCGGAACAGCCGGGCTTCCTCGCTTGCCGCCATGCCCGTGGCCGCGGCCGCGACCGAAATGCTCTGCAGGCTGATCATCTTGCCCATGACCCCGCCGCTCGAGTTCGCTGCCGCCATCAGATCGGGCGTGAGCCCGAGCGTGTTCGCCGTGACCACCTGCAGATTGCCGAAGAGGGCGTTGGCCGAGGTATCGCTGCCGGTGAGGAACACGCCCAGCCAGCCGAGGAACGCGCTGAAGAACGGGAACAGCGCACCCGTCGCGGCAAACGCGAGGCCGAGCGTCGCCGTGTTACCCGAATAGTTCATGACGTACGCGAGGGCGAGCACCGCCGCCATGGTCAGAATCGGGAAAGCGAGATCGCGCGCCGTGCGCCCGATGATGCCGAACAGCCTGCGCAGCGGCACGCCGAGCACGAATGCCGAGAGGAACGTCGCGAAGAGTGCGGCCGAGCCGGACGCGGACAGCGCGTTGAACGTGAACTTCGCGGGGTACGGCGCGGGCGCGGCGACCACGGGCGGCAGACGCTGAATGGCCCCATCGAGACCGGGCCACGCGAACGCGACGGTCGCTTGGTCGAGCACGGCCTTGAAAGGCCCGTAGCCCCAGAGCAGCACGAAGATCACGAGCAGGATGTACGGCGACCACGCACGCAGCAGCGTTCCCGCGGGCACTTCCGGCCCGGCGCTCGCCGTTGCGGTAACCGGCGCAGCGTCCGCCGGACGCCAGACGTGCAGCAATGCGACGAGGCCGAGCATCGTCGCGAGCGACGCGAGGATGTCCGTGAGGTAGGGGCCGATGAAGCGCGAGACCAGGAACTGGGTGAGCGCGAAACAGATTCCGCACACGAGCGCACCGGGCCACACCGTGCGCAGCGACGCAAAGCCGCCCATCACGACCATGAGATACGCCGGAATGAAAAAAGAGACGGGCGCGCAGATGCGTCCGACTTCTGCGCTCAGCGAGGCGAGCGGCAGATTCGTCACGCCCGCGAGCGTGACGAGTGGCGTGCCGATGGCGCCGAACGCGACGGGTGCGGTGTTCGCAATCAGGCAGATCGCCGCGGCATAGAACGGGGTGAACCCAAGGCCCGTGAGCATCGCCGCCGCGACCGCCACCGGTGTGCCGAAGCCCGCCGCGCCTTCGATGAACGCACCGAAGGCGAACGCAATGAGCAATCCCTGCATGCGCCGATCCTGCGTGAGTCGCCCGACCGAATCCTTGATCAGCTCGAACTTACCTGTCTCGACCGTGAGCCGGTAAAGCGCCACCGCCCAGAACACGATCCACGCGATGGGAAAGAGCCCGAACGCTGCGCCGTATGCGGTGGCATTCACGACGAGCCGCAGCGGCATGCCATACACGACCAGCGCGACGACGATGGCCGCGGCGAGCCCGAGCAGTCCGGCCTTCCATGCGGCGAGTCGCAGCCACGCGAGCGCGACGAGCAGCACCACGATCGGAATCGCCGCGCACACGGCGGACAGCGACAGACTCTGCGCGACCGGCACGTAAACCTGATCCCACATGAACAGCGCCCCCTCGTGTTCGTTGGCTATGGTCGCTGTGCGTCTCGGCGCACAGCGCGGCCCGAGCGGCCAGGATCAGCCGCGCAGGGCTCGCTCATGTCGCGTCAGCCGTTGGCGACTTTGTCAGCCGGCCAGGACACCACGTTGGTCTCGGGCTCCGCGACGGGCTCGGCCGGTTCCGGCGGCGGTTCGGCTGGGCTGCTCGCACTCTGCGCCGGCAACGCATCCAGCCGCGCGATGCGCGGGATGGGCTCGTCGCCGTACAACTTCTGCCCGGTGTTCTGCAGCCAGCGCTCGATGTGCTTGCGAAAACGTTGCACCGCCTGCGCGCGCAGCGTGGCGAGAATCGCATCGCCGTGGCGCGCCTCCTGATCCGGGCTCACGTGATACCACCACTGCAGGCGGTCGAGGCGGTTGCCGTCGAAGTAAGGGAGGTTGATCGTGAATCGACGGCCGTGACGCGTCGGATCGATTTCGGCATAGGCGAAATAGTCCTCGAGTGCGCGCGGCAGTTCGATGTACGTCATCCGCAATCCGGAAGAGCGTCAAAGGATGTCGGATAATAGCGACTTTTTCCGGCAGCGTGCCACCGCAGTGACGATACAGAAGCTCTTTCCCACTCTCGTTTACGCGACGCGACTACAGAAGGGACGTTGGCGCGCCTTCAACGCGCGTCTGCTGCGCGAATGCCGGCAGTTGCAGCACGACGATGAGTCCGGGCGGCGCTGGTCGGCGCGCAATTATCCGGGCGGCTACACCTCCTACAACTCGGCGAGCCACATGCATCGGCTGTCGCCGACGTTCGCGGAGCTGGAGAGAAAGGTCAGCCGGCACGTCGCGGCATTCGCACGCGCGCTGCATCTCGATCTCGAAGGACGCCAGCTCGCGATGACGGACTGCTGGGTGAACATCATGCCGCGCCAAGTGGTGCACGGCTTGCATCTGCATCCGCTGTCCACGATCAGCGGGACGTACTACGTGCAGACGCCCAAGGGCGTGCCGGGCATCAAGCTGGAAGATCCGCGGCTCGATCGCTTCATGGCGGCGCCGCCGCGGGCGGGCGCGAGTCGGCCCTGGGTCGTTCTGCCGGCGCAGGCCGGCGGCCTCATCCTGTTCGAAAGCTGGTTGCGGCACGAGGTGCCACCGAATCCGGTGGCGGGCGAGCGCATCAGCATCAGTTTCAATTACGGCTGGTTCTGAGCCGCCTGAGCCAATCGCGACGCCGTTCACGCGTCTACCCGGTAAGACACGCCGTATACGTGTCATGGGTGGCGCAATGGATCTCGATGACGGCATGGGCTTCGTCCGCGCAACGATGAGCGCACTGGTGGCGTTCACGGTGCTCGCCGCCGGCAGCGGAACGGCTCGGGCGGATACGACTTTGCCGACCTGCCACGCTCTCTCGCGCGAGCATGCCCGAACGCTGGCGGAAGAGGCGCGCCAGAGCGGTGATCACCGGCGCGCGGCGCAGTGCTACCGTGACGCGGGCGACACCGTCGCGGCCGATCGCGCGCTCGCCCGGGCGTTCGCGGAATCGAGCGCGGCCTCGACGCGGAAGGCGTCCGCGACCATCGACGATGCCAAGGCACAGGCGCGTCGGATTCGCGAGGCACTCCGGCCGCGCGCGTCCGCACCGCGAAGTTGAGCGGGAACGCACTCTGCATTGAGTTCGTCGCGGCCGCGGCTTAAGGTCATGGCTCGCCTCCCGACCCCCCGACGAAAGCGCTCATGCCCCGAATCGTTGCCGTCGCCGGCAGTCTGCGCAAAGCCTCGTTCAACGCTTCACTGCTGCGCGCGGCGGTCGAAGTCGCGCCGGCCATTCTGACGATCGACGTCGGCACGATCCGCGGTATTCCGCTCTACGACGCCGATGTCGAGGCACAGGGCATTCCGCCCGCGGTGGCGACGCTGAAGGAGCAGTTCGCCGCCGCCGATGGGCTGCTGTTCGTCACGCCCGAGTACAACAACTCGATCCCCGGCGTTTTCAAGAACGCGATCGACTGGCTGTCGCGCCCACCGGCGGACGTGCCGCGTCTGTTCCGCGACCGGCCGGTGGCGATCATGGGAGCCTCGCCGGGACGCTTCGGCACGCTGCTCTCGCAGACGGCGTGGCTGCCCATCCTGCGCACCCTCGGCATGCGGCCGTGGCACGGAATGCCGCTCTATGTCTCGAATGCGAATCAGGTGTTCGACGCGTCGGGCACGCTCGTCGATCCGGACGTTCGGGAGCGCTTGAAGCAGTTCATGACGGGCTACGCGCACTTCGTCGCGAGCCTCGTCGCGCGCTGACGCGAGCACGTGCCCGCGGACTCGCGCGCGATCTAGCCCGCCTGGTATGCGCCCGCACCGGGCTCGGCGCGGCGCAGCCACTCGAGGAAACGCGGCACGGACGGGTCGCCTTCCGGCGGCGCCCATGACGCAAACTCCGCTGCCGTGGCCGGATCGTACGGGCCTTCCTTGATCTCCAGGAACGTGGCGCCGTCCGTGCAGGCGATGAGGGTGTGCCACGTTCCGCTCGGCGTCTCGTAACCGAAGCCGCCGGTGTTGCCGCCGACCGAATAGCGCCCGCTCACGCGGCCCGCGTCGTCGAACGTCAAGATGTCGAACCGCCCCCGCAGCACCAGCGCGAGCTCGGACTTGCTCGAATGCCGGTGCGGGCGGAAGTACGTGTCCCGGTCGGCGGCCACGAAGAAGCGCTGCACCGGATCGGCCGCCGCGGCATGGATGCTGTGATGGGCGCGCTTGCGCGGGCTCGCCGCCGCCTGCGCCGCGAGCGTATCGAGCAGGGTCTCGGAAAAGATTTTCATGGACGCGAGCATAGCGCGAGCGGCCCGGGGAGCGCCCGGGCGGCCCGCGCGTTGCAGTCGACTCACGCTACGCGACTAGAGGTACCTCGTTTCGGCCGGCCGCGCACCCCAGTTGTTGTGGCGGCCGTCGAAAAAATTTACCGGCGCCGTCGCGAGCTCGACGTCCTCCGCGTTGTCGAGGCAGGCCAGGTTCACCGAGTAGTACGCGCCGCCGATCTCGGGGATGTTCCCGTGACCGAATGCATGCACGCCGCAATGCCTGCAGAAGCGGTGATGGGCGACCTTGCTGCCGAACTGATAGTCCGCCAGATCCTCCGCGCCCACGAGGAGCCGGAAGGCCTGCGGCTTCACGACGGCGCCCCATTTACGCGTCTTCGTGCAGATCGAACAGTTGCACTTACCGGTGCCCGCGCGCAGATCGATGTCCGCCTCGAACTGGACACGCCCGCAATGACAGCTTCCCTTGTACGTCTTGACGCTCATTGAAGACTTCTCCCGTCCCACCCACGGCGACAAGCATAGAATCCATTGCGGACAGTTCCTGTCCGCGATCGTTTATATTCTGCGCGCCATGTTGCAGACCTCGTCCCGCCTGCTGCGCATGTTGTCCCTGCTCCAATCGCGGCGGCAGTGGTCCGGCAAGGAGCTGAGCGAGCGCCTGGAGATCGATGCGCGCACCGTCCGGCGCGACATCGATAAGCTGCGCGAGCTCGGCTACCCGGTGCGCGCTTCCTCCGGTCTCGGCGGCGGGTATCAGTTGGGTCCCGGCACCTCGATGCCGCCGGTCCTGCTGAGCGACGACGAGGCCGTCGCGGTCGCCTTCGCCCTGCGCACCGCGGCCGGCAGCGTCGGCAAGATGGAGGAGGTGGCGATTGGGTTGCTCGCGAAGCTCGATCAGGTGTTGCCCAACCGGCTGCGCAAGCGCGCGAGCGCGTTGCACGCGGTGACGATCTCGCTGCCGAGCGCGCAGGTCGTGCCGCCAGTGGACGTGCTCTCGCGAATCGCGTCCTGTTGTCGCGATCACATGCGGCTCAAGCTCGCCTACAAGGATCGCGACGGCAAGGCGAGCTCGCGCATCATCGAGCCGCTGCGGCTCGCTCACACGGGCAGCCGCTGGTACCTGGTGGCGTGGGACACGCAGCGTGAAGACTGGCGCACGTTCCGTGTGGATCGCATCGAGCGCTTGCTATCGAGCGGCCCGCAGTTCGTGCCGCGCAAGTTCCCGGAGGACATCGAGACCTACGTCAAGCGCTCGATCCGGCACGTGTCGTACCGGTACAAGATGCGGTTGCGTCTGAAGGGCACGCTCGAGGAGCTGGAGAAGAAGGTGCCGCGATGGTGTGGACCGCTGGAGGCGGCCGAAGACGGCACGTGCACGCTCACCGTGGGCGCGGAAAGCGTGGAGATGCTGGCGTCCATGCTCGTCATGACCGCGACGGATTTCGAGATCCTGGATGCGCACGAGCTCTTGCCCGAGCTGCGCACCATCGTCGCGCGTCTCGTCGCCGCTACGCGATGAGGCCGCCGCTATTGCGGCGCCGGCAGCTCAGTCTTTCAAAAAGCTCAACATGTGCTCGAGCATGTCGAGCATCTTCCGCACGTCGTCCACGGACAGCTCGCCGAGGAATTCCTTGCGCACCTTGGTGGTGAGCTCGCGCATCTGCGTCAGCACCTGCTCGCCCTTCGGCGTGATGCGGATGATGCTCGCGCGACGGTCCTCGCTGCTCGCGAGGCGCTTCACCAGCCCCTCGCGCTCGAACTGCGCGATCATGCGCACGAACGTCGGTCCCTCGACGCCGACGCGCTTCGCGATGGCACCGAGCGCGCTGCCATCGCGCGACATGGCGACGGCAAAGAGGGCCTCCCAGCGCGCCTGGCTTTGACCGATGCGCCGCAGGTGCTCGTCGAGATACTTGCGCCAGCGCCGCGCCACGATGGTGAAGCCGCGCGTCAGCCGCAGCTGCAAGTCGATCTCCGAGCCGACGCGATAGTGACGCTTGTATTCCTCGAGCAGCTCGTCCGATTCCAGATGCGCTTGCAGCGGGGCGGGCGCCGCGGAGCCGCGCGTGCCGCGCGCGACTCGCGTACCGCGCGTGCGGGATGTCCGGCTGGCAGCCGCGAGTGCGCGGACCGAACCTGCTCTGCTCACCATCAGTTGCCCCCTCAACATGCGCTGGCCGAGAAACCGCGTTCTTCTCCGGCTCTCTTGTGTCGCGACGTGTGCCGGGGAAAAAACGCCCCGGATTAGAGCGGAGTTCCGCTGGCGCTGGCAAGTAGGCGCCGGCTCACGCGCACCTCATGTCGTGGGCAGATTCGGCCGTACCCGCGGATCGGCGGTGAGCTCGAGCAGATCGATCTCTTCCTCCGCAGCATGGAACGCATCGTCGCCGATCACCTCGCGCGCCCGCAGGTCGAGCAGCGCGCGCCGCTGCGCCGCCACCGCGCGCTGTTGAAGCGCGGCGAGGGCCTCGGGCGCGCATGTATCGGGGCGGATACGCGCCTGATACTCCCGCCGCAGGATCTCCGCGGCCGTGCGCGGCTCGCCGCCGTCGAGCGCCGCCAGGGCGGCCTTGGCCGTTTCTTCCCGGGCGATCGATAGCTCGCGTTCTACCGATCCGTCGTCCCGCAGGCCGAGGCGGCGCATGAGCGGGCCGAGCGTCGCGCCCTGCACGACCAATGTCGCCAGCACGACGCAGAACGCGCAGAACACGATGAGATCCCGGTGCGGGAAGCCACCCGGCAGGGCCAGGGCGGCCGCGAGCGTCACGATGCCGCGCATGCCCGACCACGAGATGAGCATTGCGCCGCGGAGGCTCGGCTTCATGAGCGGGTTCTTGATGCCGAAATGGCGGACCTTCCACCGCAGGAACAGGCCGGAGCACATGACCCAGATGATCCGGACCAGGATGGCGGTCAGACACACGGCGCCGGCGGCGAGCAGAAAGATGCGCCACTCGCCGTCCTGGATGCGCTGCGCGATGCCTCGGAGCTGCAGACCGATGAGCACGAACGCGAGCACGTTCATGACGAACACCACCACGTCCCAGACCGCATAGGCGGAGATGCGCGCGCGTCCGCCGACCTGTCCCGGCGCGATACGCGCGGCGGTCATGGCGAACGCGACCGTCGCGATGATGGCGGACAGCCCGAGACGGTCCGCGAGGATCCACACCGCGAAGGATGCGACGAACTGCATGATGATCGAGACCTGCAGATCCGTGATGCGCATCGTGAGCCAGAGGATCGCGCGCGCGAGCAGAATCCCGAAGATCGCCCCGCCGCCACAGGTGATCAGCAGCGTGGGCACGAGCGACCAGCCGGAGAATGCGCCCGTCATCGCCGCGCCGACCGCGACTCGATACGCGAGCAGCG
>DASZSS010000445.1:0-4035 GCA_035548535.1 Steroidobacteraceae bacterium | reverse complement strand
GGCCGCAACGCGCGCGTGAAGAACTCGTTGAAGCTGCCGTACGCGAGCGGATTTGGCTCGACTGCGTCGGCCATCTCGGGCTTGAAGCCGCGCACGAAGCTGCGGATCAGCCAGTTCTTCACGGCGGCCGAGCGGCTGCGCGTCAGCGAGTAGACGATGCTCGTCAGGAAGTGCTGCGGCAGTACGTGCTGCACGCCCACGAAGAGCTTGCGCTTCAGTGTCGGGGGCTCGGTGCTGCCGGTCGTGAGCGTCGACGTTTCGGGAGTGCTCATCGCCGATTCAGCCCGTCAAGCGGTCCGCGACGTTGCGCAGATCCGCGGCCATCGGCCGAACCTCGAAGGGCGGCGTGAACACGGCGACCCGGCGCGCTTGCGAGTCGAGCAGGAACACCGCCGCCGAGTGATCGACGGTGTAGTCGCCGCCGGAGAGGTCGACCCGCGCAATCGCCACGCCGAACTCCTTCGCGAGCCGCTCGATCTGGGCCGGATCGCCCGTCACGCCTTTGAACGAGGGATCGAACGCGTGCACGTACTGCTGCAACACCTCAGGCGTGTCGCGAGTCGGATCGACGCTCACGAGCAGCACACGGAGCTGCGGAACATTCGCTGTCTGTGCGATCTGGGCGAGTTGCGCGAGCGTGGTCGGGCACACGTCGGGGCAATGCGTGAAGCCGAAGAACACGAGCGTCGGATGGCCCTTCAGCGTGTCGAGCGTGAACGGCTGGCTCGTCTCGTCCGTCAGGGCGAAGTTTTCGATGGGGCGAGGCTGCGGAAACCAGGTACCGCTTGTAAGCTGGGGGACTGACTCGCTCGTACGTTGGGCGAGATAGAAGCCGGCGAGCATCGCCAGCACCGCCACCGCCGCCCACAGGAACCAAGAGCTCTTCATCTGCATGCGTGAAGTATCCCATACGCGGCGCTCGCATCGGTCGCAGCGCCGCAGCGGAAAGTTGATGGCGCGCGCGCAGGCGCGCAGCGCGACGAGCACGGTCGCGCGGGCTGAGGCGCGCACCGCGAAGACCGCGGCCGTGCGAGGCCGCACCCGCAGCGGACAGAGCGTGCCCGTGCGGACCGCACCGCGCAGCGCGATGCGCGCCGCCGTGCGGACCGAGGCAGGGCCGGCGCGAACGCCGCGCGCCGGCTCGGGCGCGCGCTCCGCGTGGCAGTCCCGCGCACGGGTCGCACAGCTTGGCCGCCGCGTCACGGTCCGTGCACTCATCGAGCACGGCGCGCGCCGCCTGACCAAGGCCGGCGTCTTCTTCGGCCACGGCACCGACAACGCATGGGACGACGCCGCTGCGCTCGTCTGGCACGCGCTGCGTCTGCCCGACAATCCGACGCCTCGCACCTACGAGCGCGTGGTCGGCGCCGCCGGCCAGCGGAAAGTGGCCGCATTGCTCGACCGCCGCATCTCGGAACGGATCCCTGCCGTCTACCTCACGGGCCAAACGTGGTTCGCGGGCCTGCCGTTCACTGTCGATCCGCGCGTGCTGATTCCGCGCTCGCCCATTGCGGAACTCATCGAGCAACGCTTTGCACCCTGGGTCGACGCGCGCAAGGTGCGGCGCATTCTCGACATCGGCACCGGCTCCGGCTGCATCGCCATCGCGTGTGCGAAGGCGTTCCCGCGCGCGCGCGTGGACGCGGTGGACATCTCACCCGAAGCGCTCGCGGTGGCGCGCGAGAACGTGCGTCGGCATCGGCTCGGCAGGCGTGTTCGACTGCTGATTTCCGATCATTTCAGCGCGCTCGCGGGTGAGACGTACGATATCATCGTCAGCAATCCACCTTACGTGGGTGCGAGCGAGCTTCGGGCCCTGCCGCCCGAATACGCGCACGAGCCGCGGCAAGCGCTGGCTGCGGGACGCGCGGGTCTCGACTCCGTCAAGGTCATTCTGAGTGAAGCGGGCCGATACCTGCGGCCGGGCGGCACGCTCATCGTCGAGGTCGGCAATACCGAGCGCGCGGTCCGGCGGGCGTATCCCCGGCTCCCGTTCACGTGGCTCGAGTTCGAGCGCGGCGGCGGTGGCGTGTTCCTTCTGCCCGCCGAGGCGCTCGCCACACAGGGTTCATAGCAATAGGTTCGCACTCACATGTCCGGCAACACGATCGGCAAGCTCTTCACCGTGACCACCTTCGGTGAAAGCCACGGACCGGCGATGGGGGGCATCGTCGATGGCTGCCCGCCCGGTCTCGCGCTCGCGGAGAGCGACTTGCAAGGTGACGTGAATCGCCGCCGCACCGGCACGTCGCATTTCGTCAGCCAGCGGCGCGAAGCGGACGCGGTGCGCATCCTCTCCGGCGTGTTCGAGGGGAAGACGACCGGTACGCCGATCGGCTTGCTCATCGAGAACACGGACGCGCGCTCCCGCGACTACGAGAAGATCAAGGACCGCTTCCGTCCCGGCCATGCCGACTACACGTATCAACAGAAGTACGGGCTGCGCGACTATCGCGGCGGCGGCCGCTCGTCCGCGCGCGAGACGGTGGTGCGCGTCGCCGCCGGCGCCATCGCCCGCAAGTATCTCGCCGAGCGGCTCGGCGTGCGCATCTCCGGTTACCTCAGCAAGATCGGCACGCTCACGCTCGATCCGGTGCAGCCCGAGTTCGCGTACGAGAATCCGTTCTTCTGCCCCGACCCCGCGCGCATCGAGGAGCTCGAAGCGCTGATGTGGAAGACGCGCGAGGATGGCGACTCGATCGGAGCGCGCGTCACGGTGATCGCGACGGGCGTGCCGCCCGGCCTGGGCGAGCCCGTGTTCGACCGACTCGACGCCGAGATCGCCTACGCCATGATGGGCATCAACGCCGTGAAGGCAGTCGAGATCGGCGCCGGCACGCGCGCCGTGGAGCAGAAGGGCAGCGAGCATCGCGACGAGCTCACGCCCACCGGCTTCAAGTCCAACAACGCGGGCGGCATCCTCGGCGGCATCTCCTCGGGCCAGGACATCGTCGTGCACGTGTCGCTGAAGCCCACCTCGAGCATTCAGGTGCCCGGCCAAACGATCGATCTCGCGGGCCGGCCCGTCGATGTGGTGACGACCGGCCGGCACGACCCGTGCGTCGGCCTGCGCGCGACGCCCATCGCCGAAGCGATGCTCGCGATCGTTCTCATGGACCACTACCTGCGCCACCGCGCGCAGAACGCGGACGTCGTGTCGCCGACGCCCGACATCACTCGGACTCGCTGAACACATGTCTTCACCCAGATCCTTCAGAGTGGCGGTCGTCGGGGCGACGGGCCTCGTCGGCGAAACGATGATCAAGGTGCTCGAAGAGCGCGACTTTCCCGTTTCCGAGCTGCATCCGCTCGCGAGCGATCGCTCGGTAGGCAAGGATGTCACGTTCCACGGCAAGACCTACCCGGTAAGGGATGTCGCCGGGTTCGATTTCAGTCAGGCGGATATCGGGCTCTTCTCGGCGGGCGCGGAGCTCTCGCGCGAGCTCGCGCCGCGGGCGGCCGCCGCCGGCTGCATCGTCATCGACAACACCACCGAGTTTCGCTACGAGGCCGACGTTCCGCTCGTCGTGCCCGAAGTGAATCCGCACGCGATCGCGGGCTACAAGGCCCGCGGCATCATCGCCAATCCGAACGGTTCGACGATCCAGCTCGTCCTCGCGCTGAAGCCCATTTACGACGCCGTGGGGATCACGCGCGTCAACGTCGCCACCTACGAGTCGGTCTCGGGCGCAGGGCGGGACGCGGTGGACGAGCTCGCCCGGCAGACGATCTCGCTGCTGAACGGCGGCGGGCTCGTGAAGGGGCGGGTGTTCCCGAAGCAGATCGCGTTCAACGTGCTGCCGCAGATCGATGTCTTCCAGGAGAACGGCTACACGAAAGAAGAGATGAAGATGGTCTGGGAGACCCGCAAGGTCATGGAGGACGACACCCTGCGTGTGAACCCGACCACAGTTCGCGTCCCGGTCTTCTTCGGCCACTCCGAGGCGGTGCATATCGAGACGCGAAAGAAGATCGACGTCACGGAAGCGCGCGCCCTGTTGCGTAAAGCCCCGGGGGTGGTCGTGTTGGACGAGC
>DASZSS010000444.1:0-3632 GCA_035548535.1 Steroidobacteraceae bacterium | reverse complement strand
AGCTTGTACTCCACGTACGCCTCGTCCCGCAGCCGCCGCATCCACAGCTCCGTCTCCTCGTCGGCGTGGCTCGCGCGGATGGCTTCCGCCGCTTGCCGCCGCTTCAGCTCATCCGTGTTGTCGAACTCCCGCCGCCCGAGCACCTGCACGATGTGCCACCCGTACTGCGTGCGAAACGGCTCGCTGATCTCGTTGTCCTTCAGCTTCGCGAGCTCCTCCTCGAACTCCGGCACGAAAGTGCCCGGGTTGGTCCAGCCGAGATCGCCGCCTTCGGCGGCCGAGCCCGGGTCCTCGGACGAAATCTTGGCGAGGCCCGCGAAGTCCTCGCCCTTCAGAATGCGGTCGCGCAGCGCGTTGAGCTTCTGCCGGACCGTCGCGTCATCCTGCAGCTCGTTGGTCTTCATCAGGATGTGCCGGGCGTGCACCTGCTCGACGATCACCTGCTGATTCGCGCCGCGCACTTCGTTCAACCGCACGATGTGATAGCCCGTCGGCGTGCGCAGCGGCTTGCTCACCTCACCGGGCTTCAGGCGGGCGATCACGTCGGTCAGGAAGGTCGGCAGCTCCGATCCCTTGCGCCAGCCGAGCGAGCCGCCGTCGAGCGCCGTCTGGCTGTTCGAGTACGCCACGGCGAGCTTCGCGAAATCCTCGCCGGCCTGCGCGCGCTGGTAGACCTCCTCGGCCTTCTTGTCCGCGGCTTCGAGCTGCTCCGGCGTCGCCGTCTGCGGCACGGCGATCAGGATGTGCGAGACGTTGTACTCACCCGACTGCGCCGGCGCATTCTTCTGCTTCTCCAGGTACTGATCGATCTCCCGCGGCGTCACCGTGATGCGCTGGATGACGTCACGCTGACGCAGCAGCGTGAGCGTCAGCTCTTTGCGCATGGCTTCGCGGTAGGCCGCGTAGTCGATGCCCTGCGCCGCGAGCGCTTCGGGCAGCTGCGAGAGAGAGATGTTGTTGCGCTGGGCGACGTCCTGCATCGCGCTGTTCAGGGCCTCGTCCGGCACCTTGAGATTCGCCTTCTCCGCGCGCTGCATCTCGATCTCCTGCAGCACGAGGCGCTCCAGCACCTGCCGGCGCAGCACGTTCTGTGGCGGCAGCTCGGCGTTCTGTGCGCGCAGGCGCTCCGTGATCAGCGTCACCTGCTCGTCGAGCTCGCTCTGGAGCACGACGCCGTCGTTGACCACGGCCGCAACGCGGTCGAGCAGCTCGCCGGTCGTCGCGAGGTCGCGCGTCTGGGAATGGGCCACCCCGGTGGCCAAAAGCGTCGCGCAAAGCGCAGGGAGGAGCGCCTGAAGAAACCGTCGCATGGATCAGAATCCTATCGTGATCAAGGTCTTGTGGCCGGGCGGGTATAGCCTCGGATGGCGCCGGCGACGAGAGCATCCGCCGCCGATCCGACACTGGCAAGCCCGGTGAGTTCCAGTTGCAGATAGACGCCGGTGTCCTGGGAACCGTCTCGCGTGCTGACCGATTTGCGACCGAGCAACCGCAGCCGCCAGCAGCAGGCGCTGTACTCGACCCCGGCGAATTGCTCGAGCGCCTTGTGGTCCTGGAGCGAATAGACGTAGCGCGCGAAGCCCGCGAACTGCCGGTTGATCGGCCAGGCGCCGGAGACTTCCGCCTGCTCGAGCAGGCCGCGCTGGAAGCGATACCCGACGTTGAGCACCTGCTCCGGGCCGGGTTTGAACTGCAGCATCGCCTGGGCACGCTCGCTGCGGTCTTCCTCCGGATTCCACTGGATGCCGAGCGTGGCGTTCCAGTTCTTGTATGCCGTGACCAGCAGCTCGCCGACGAAGTCCGAGGTGTTGCTGTCGCGGACGGGCTCATCGGGCAGGTGGACGCGGGGATTCTGGAAGTAGTACGTCTGGCCGACGGTCGCGGCCAGAAACTGCGTCCCGGACTTCGAATCGAAGAGGCGGCTCGTCACGCCCACGCTGACCTGATTCGCATCGCTCACGCGGTCCGCCCCCACGTAGCGATTCGTGCGGAAGAGCTGGACCAGGTTGAGATCGGGCAGCCCGGTATCGAACAGCGGGAGATCGTCCTGCTGGCGGAAGGGCACTCGCAGATAGAGCAGTCGCGGCTCGAGCGTTTGCCGGCGCTGACCGCGCGAGCCCGACTCGCGCTCGAACATCATGCCGGTGTCGAAGCTGAAGATCGGCAGGCTGCGCGAGGGCGCGCTGCGCTGGCCCGGCGCGCCATCGCTGAGCTCGTACTGCGTGTAGCGCCAGGCCACGCCCGGACGTAGGAAGAAGCCCGGTGTCTCGAAATCGAGCGATGCGGTCGGCATGGCGTCGAAGCGCCAGCCGTGCACGCGGAGCGCATCGAATTGCGACACCGTCGGATCGACATGGCGGTCGAAATTGACGATCTCGCTGTCGAACCCGTAGCGCACCAGTTGCCCCGGCCCGTAGCCGTAATCGGCACCCAGAACGAGCCGCGGCAGGCGCGCGTACGGACGATCCGCGGGCGCGAGGTTCTGATCGATCGTCTGCCACTGCTGCGCCTCGAGCGACATGCGCCAGTGCTCGTCGCGATAGCCGAGCCCGGCGAGCCGCTCGAGGAACGCGATGCTCGTGCCTTCCGGGCCCTGCGCGAAATCTTCGAAGTACTTCGAGTCGCTCACCGACTCCGCGTCGACGTAGAAGCGCAGATCGGCGGGCAGCTTCGTGACGTTGTCGAGCTTGAAGCGATTGCGATCCGCGTGCGTGATGCTGTCGTTCGGCAGGTAGTTCACCTCGAGCTTGCTCAGCGTGCGCTCGGTGAGCCAGCGGAACTCGCCGCCCATGTCGAGACCGCGCCGGCTGTACTCGGTGGCTTGCAGCGTCGCATCCGCATTGGGCGCGATGTTCCAGTAGAACGGCACGGCCGCTTGCACGCCGCCGCGCGAGCTGTGCCCGATGGTGGGAAACAGGAAGCCGCTTTTGCGCTCGTCGCCGAGCGGGAACGACATCCACGGCAAGTACAGGATCGGCACGCCCTTGAAATCGACGCGCGTGCCGCGGCCGGTGCCGATGCGCGTGCGCGTGTCGAGCGAGATGCTGTTCGCGCGGAGCTGCCACGAGACGTCGTCGACCGGACAGGTCGTGAAGCTCACGGCGCTCAGGTTCATCACGCCCTCGGGCGTGAGCTGCATTTGCGCGGCGCTGCCGCGCGCGGAGCGCTCGCGCAGCTCGAACTCGGCGTCCCGGAAGTCGGCGCCTTGCGTGGCGGAGTAGTGGCCGCCGCCGCCCCGCACGCGCACGAGAGGATCCTCGAATTCGACGTTGCCTTCGACCTTGAACGCGTTCTCGCTCTGGTTGTACTCCACGTTGTTCGCGCGAATCTCGCGGTCACCCTGCCGCACGACGACGTTGCCGGAGAGCTGTGCGTTGCCGTCGGTCCCGACGGTCGCCTTGTCGCTCGAGAACTCGATGTCCGCCTGGTCGACCTGCGCGCGCGGGACGGGAGGCGTGGGGCGTTCGGTCGTGGTGGTGGCGTCGGTGTCGGGCCGCGACGACGGGCACGGCGGCTCCGCCCCGCGTACCGCGGCGGGCAAGCCCGATAGCCCCAGAAGCATGAGCCAGTACGCTCGGGGCGAACGTCTGGATGAGCCCGACCGCTGCATGAAGCCGCGCATTATAATGGTG
>DASZSS010000443.1:0-1793 GCA_035548535.1 Steroidobacteraceae bacterium | reverse complement strand
GTTCACAATATCTCCCTCCGGCGAAGTGACGATGTGCCGGGTAGTTTCCAGCGAATTGCACGATCCTGACCTCGAAAAGAAGATCGTGGCGCGTGTGCGCCTGTTCCGGTTCGAGGCGAAGGATGTCGAGACGATCACGACGACCAAACCCATCGACTTCTTCCCGGCCTGATCGGGCCGGCGGCTGCGGCTGCGCGTCCGCGCAGCCAGCACGGCCCGCGCTGCACTCCACCGTCCGGGGAACGCCGGGAGCCCCGTCGTGAACCTGCAGTCCGAGATCGAATACTTCCAGGAGCTGGCGCTGCTCGACAAAGCGCGCCTGCTGAACATGTTCCTGCACGAGCTGGCCGCGGAGGCGCGCACCACGTACGGTCCGGGCGCCGATGCGGTGCACGATCAGGCGCACTTGCGCTTCGTCAACGAGATCGTGCATCGCCTGACGCGGCTCATCGAGCAACTGCTCGCGGAGGATTCGCAGCGGCCGGCGGATGACGTCGTGATGCGCATGCTGCTCTCGCCCCGCGCCGATAAGGTCGCCGAGCGTCTCGTCTTCAACGCGTATCGGCGCGCCATCCAGGGCTTCGAAAGCTACGACACGACCGTGTTGATGAGCTGAGCAGGTTGATCACGGTGAGGTCGCCGGTCTACCTTTCCGGCGCGTGATCGAACAACCGCTCACTCAAGTTCTGATTCTGCTCGCGGGCTCCTTGCTGGTGGTGACACTGGTGAGGCGCATGCGGCTGCCCGCAATCCTCGGCTATCTGCTCACGGGCATGGCGCTCGGGCCCTATGCGTTCGGGCTCGTCTCGGACTCCTCGACGTCGCAGCTCCTCGCCGAGCTCGGCGTGACGTTCCTGCTCTTCACGCTCGGCCTCGAGTTCTCGCTCCCGCGCATGATCGCCATGCGGCGCGAAGTGTTCGGGCTCGGCGCCGCGCAGGTGGTCGCGACGACGGTGGTGTTCGCGTGCATCGGGCGGGCGGTCGGCGTGCCATGGCCCATGGCCATCGTCGTGGGCGGCGCCATTTCGATGAGCAGCACGGCGATCATCGTGCATCAGCTCACGGAGCGGGCGGAGCTGAACCGCACGCACGGGCGGCTCGCTTTCAGCATGCTGTTGTTCCAGGACCTCGCGTTCGTGCCGCTCCTGGCCCTGGCGTCGGCTCTCACGCGCGGCGACACCTTTTCGCTGTCCGGGACGGTGCTGTCCGTGGTGGCCGGCGTGGTCGCGGTCGCGGTAGTGCTGGTGCTCGGTCGCTCGCTGCTGCGGCCGCTGTTCCACGAGATCGCGCGCAGCGGCCTGCGGGAGCTCTTCACGCTCGCCGCGCTCTTCGTCGTGCTCGCGTCCGCGTGGGTCGCGCACTTTGCCGGCCTTTCGCTCGCGCTCGGCGGGTTCCTCTCGGGGATGATGCTCGGGGAAACGGAGTACCGGCATCAGATCGAGACGGTCATCCGCCCCTTCCGCGACGTCCTGCTCGGACTCTTCTTCATCACGGTCGGGATGCTGCTCGACGTGCGCCTGCTCATCAACGAGTTCGGCGTCGTGTTCTCGATGCTGCTCGGGCTCGTCGTCCTGAAGGCGGCGGCGGCCGCCCTCGTCACGCGCGGGTTCGTGAACTCGTGGTTCAAGTCGATCCGCACCGGCATCGTCATCTCGATCGCGGGCGAGTTCGGCATCGCGCTGCTCACGATCGTGCTGCAGGCGGGTGAGCTGCCGACCCGGATCGGCCAGCCGCTGCTCGTGGCGATTGCGCTTTCGATGATGGTGAGCCCGTTCATCATCGCCAACAACAAG
>DASZSS010000442.1:0-1613 GCA_035548535.1 Steroidobacteraceae bacterium | reverse complement strand
ACGGTCTTGTCGATCTTCTCGACGTCCTTGATGAACGGCTTCCAGAACTTCTGCAGCGGCACCGTCCACGCTTCCTCGCCGCGCGAGATGGCGTCGAGCTCGTCTTCCATCGCCGCGGTGAAGCCGTATTCGACGTACCGGTGGAAGTACTTCGTCAGGAACTTGCCGACGATCTTGCCGATGTCCGTCGGGATGAAGCGGCGCTGGTCCATCTCGACGTACTCACGGTCCTGCAGCGTCGAGATGATCGTCGCGTAGGTCGAGGGGCGGCCGATGCCGTGATCCTCGAGCGCCTTGACGAGCGACGCCTCGGTGTAGCGCGGCGGCGGCTCGGTGAAATGCTGCTCGGCCTTCAGGCCGACGAGCGACACGAGGTCGCCTTCCTTCATCGCCGGCAGCGCGTGATCGTCCTCGTCCACTTTCACGTCGTCCGCGCCTTCCTGATACACGGCCATGAAGCCCGGCTTCACGAGCGTCGAGCCGTTCGCGCGGAACACGTGGCGCTCGGGTCCGTCCGGGCCGGCCAGCATGTCGACGGCGACGGTGTCGAACACCGCGTGGCTCATCTGCGAGGCGACCGCACGCTTCCAGATGAGCGAGTACAGCTTGAACTGATCCGGATCGAGCTTGCCCTCGATATCGGCGGGAATGATCGAGGCGGACGTCGGACGAATGGCTTCGTGCGCTTCCTGCGCGTTCTTCGACTTCGTCTTGTAGACGCGCACTTCCTCGGACACTTCGGCCGCGCCATAGAGCCGCGTCGCGACTTCGCGAATCTCCTGCACCGCTTCCGCGGCGAGCGAGACGGAGTCCGTGCGCATGTAGGTGATCAGACCGACCGCGCCCTCGCCGATGTCGACGCCTTCATAGAGCTGCTGTGCGAGCCGCATCGTGCGCCGCGCATTGAAACCGAGCTTGCGGGCGGCTTCCTGTTGCAGCGTGGACGTGGTGAACGGCGGCGCCGGATTACGGCGGCGCTGTTTGCGCTCGATCGCGAACACCCTCAGCGAGCCGAGCGCATCCGGCGGCGCACCGGGCGCGTTGCCGGTGGCGCGCGCCGCGTTGATGAGGGTCTGCTCGACCTCCGCGGCGGAGCCCGCGTTCACGAAGCTGAACTGCTCGACCTTCGCGCCCTTGTACTCGGTGAGCTTCAGCGGAAAGCGCTGCTGGCTGTGCTCGCCCTCACCGTCGAGGGTCCAGTATTCCTGCGGCACGAAGGCCGCGATTTCCTCTTCGCGCTCGCAGATCATGCGCAGCGCCGGGCTCTGCACGCGCCCGGCCGAGAGCCCGCGGCGCACCTTCTTCCAGAGCAGCGGCGAGAGGTTGAAGCCGACGAGATAGTCGAGCGCGCGCCGCGCCTGCTGCGCGTTCACGAGATCGAGCGAGAGATCGCGCGGCTGCGAGATGGCCTCGCGCACCGCCGACTTGGTGATCTCGTAGAACACCACGCGGTGCAGCTTCTTGTTCGCGAGCTCGCCGCGCTCTTTCAGGATCTCCGCCAGGTGCCAGGAGATCGCTTCGCCTTCGCGGTCCGGGTCGGTCGCGAGATACAGCGCCTTGGCCTTGCGCAGCGCCTTCCGGATCGCCTCGATGTGGCGCTCGTTCTTCTCGAG
>DASZSS010000441.1:0-2927 GCA_035548535.1 Steroidobacteraceae bacterium | reverse complement strand
TCGGAATTGCGGCAACGCGCGGTATGCCTTGATGAAGGCATCCTGCGCGATGTCTTCGGCCTCGGCCGGGTTGCGCACGTAGCGCATGACCAGCTTGACCACTTTGTGCTGATACTTGAGCACCAGCGCATCGAACGCACCTTTGTCGCCGCGCTGGACGCGGCGGACCAGGCTTAGATCGCTTACGTCGGCGCTCATGCGCGCCCTCTGTGCCTCTGGCGGATGGAGCCCGAGAGGACATAAGGCCACGGCGCCGAAAAACCCTGAATAGACCCTGAACGCCCTGTGAAGTTCATGGGTCGGACGGGTCGCGGACCGGATTGTGCCTGTCGGGTCAACAAAGTTGTGAGCAGTCTAACAGTTGCCATGGGGGCTCACTTGGGGTGGGCACGCGAAAGTGCCAGTTTGAGGCGTGCCCGCAACGCTCGAAAGGCGCCTCCGCTGACGTAGGCCGCGTCGATCAGCGCATAGCAGGCTCGAGCCGTGCCTCGCCGGGGTTCTTCCTCGTCCGCCCTCGCCCTCCATGCCAGCAGAATCCAGGGGCCGAACGTCGCAGACCGCGGCGAAATGTCCGCGCTCGCCCAGCCCGCTCGCGACCGGATCCGCCACTGCCCATCCGCCGCCCAGACGAACTGGCGCACGGCGCCAGGTCCGCGCTGGAACAGGATCGTTCGGCCCGAGCGCCACGCCAACAGGACGCTCGCCCAGCCTGCCAGCAACCGCCACCCCCACGCTGGCGCCGGGGCAAGGCACATGGAAAGTGCCACGACCGATGCGAACAGCAGCGCCCCCGCCTGCAGACGCCTCGAGGGCGGCACCTCAAGGGCGATGGGTGGCGATGAGTTGCGCGAGGCGCGCGAGCTCCGGCTCCGGCGGCGTGGCATAGCCGAAAAAGTAGTCGACCAGCTCCGGATCGGGCAGCTCCAATAGCCGTGCGAACGCGCGCTTTTGCTCCGGCGGCGCGCTCTCGTAGCGCTCGCGAGCGAAACGCTCGAGCAGAACGTCCAGCTCCTTCATCCCCCGGCGGCAGCGCCAGAGCAGGCGGCGGGTTTCCAGCTCCATCGGCGGCCGTCTCAATCCCGTGGCAGATCGAGCATCCGTTTCTTGAGTTCGGAGATGGCGCGCGCGGGGTTCAAATCCTTCGGGCAGACGTCCGTGCAATTCATGATCGTGTGGCAGCGGTACATCGAGAACGGATCGCGGAGCTGCCCGAGCCGCTCGGCGGTGGCCTCGTCGCGGCTGTCGATCACCCAGCGGTACACGGCGAGCAGCGCGGCCGGCCCGATGAACTTGTCGCTGTTCCACCAGTAGCTCGGGCAGGAGGTCGAGCAGCAGGCGCACAGGATGCACGCGGCCGGGCGGTCGATCTTCTCCTGATCCTCTTTGCTCTGCAGGCGCTCCTTCTCGGGCGGCGGCGCCTTGGCCTGCAGCCAGGGGCGCACGGCCGCGTATTGCGCGTAGAAGTTCGTGAGGTCCGGCACGAGGTCCTTCACGACGGGCATGTGTGGCAGCGGATAGATCTTGATCTCGCTGCCCAGGTCCAGCATCGAAGTCGTGCAAGCGAGACGGTTCACGCCGTTGATGTTCATGGCGCAGGAGCCGCAGATGCCCTCGCGGCACGAGCGGCGGAACGTCAACGTCGAATCGAGCGAGGATTTGATCTGAATGAGCGCATCGAGAACCATCGGCCCGCAGCTCTTCGGGTCGAGCTCGAACGTGTCGATGCGCGGCCCCTGACCGTCGCCCGCCTCCGGGTCGAAGCGATAGATGCGGAACGTGCGCACGTTGCGCGCGCCCGGCGGCGCCTTGTGGACGCGGCCGTTGGGATTGATCGGCGTGTAGCTGAAGTCGGCCATGGCTCGGGTCGTTCAATAGGTACGGGCTTTGGGCGGGATCGTCTCGACCTCGCTCGTCAGCGTTTGCAAATGGACGGGCCGGTAATCGAAACGCACCTGACCGGGGCCGCTCACCCACACCAGCGTGTGCTTCAACCAGTTCGCATCGTCGCGGTTCGGGAAGTCCTCACGCGCCTGCGCTCCGCGGCTCTCCTTGCGATTCTCGGCGGAGTGGATGGTGGCGGTGGCCTGCAAGAGCAAGTTCTCCAGCTCCATCGTTTCGATCAGGTCCGTGTTCCAGATGAGCCCGCGGTCGCTGACGCGCACGTCGCTGAAGGAGCTGAAGGTGCGCGCCAGCTTTTCCATGCCTTCGCGCAAGGTGGGGCCGGTACGGAACACGGCCGCATCCGCCTGCATGGTCTTCTGCATCTCGAGGCGAATCTCGGCCGTGCTGCGCGAGCCCTTGGCATGGCGCAGCCGATCGAGACGCGCCAGCGCGAAGTCACCGGCGTCTTTCGCGAGCGGCTTGTGCGGGCTGCCTGCCTTGATGATCTCCGCGCAACGCCGCGCGGACTCGCGGCCGAACACGACGAGATCGAGCAGCGAGTTCGAGCCGAGCCGGTTCGCGCCGTGCACGGACACGCAGGCCGCCTCGCCCACCGCCATCAATCCGGGCACGACGGCATCGACGTTGCCGTTCTTGGGCGCGAGCACTTCCCCATGGATGTTGCAGGGGATTCCGCCCATGTTGTAGTGGACGGTCGGCAGCACCGGAATCGGCTGCTTCGTCACATCGACACCCGCGAAGATGCGCGCGGTCTCCGCGATGCCGGGCAGCCGTTCGTGGATCACTTCGGGACCGAGGTGCTCGAGGTGCAGCTCGATGTGATCGTGCTCCTCGCCGACGCCGCGGCCCTCGCGAATCTCGATCGTCATGGCGCGACTCACGACGTCGCGCGAGGCGAGATCCTTCGCGTTCGGCGCGTAGCGCTCCATGAAGCGCTCGCCCTTCGAGTTCGTCAGGTACCCGCCCTCGCCGCGCGCACCCTCGGTGATGAGGCAGCCGGCGGTGTAGATCCCGGTGGGATGAAA
>DASZSS010000440.1:0-2000 GCA_035548535.1 Steroidobacteraceae bacterium | reverse complement strand
TGCCATGGCGAGCGAGCTGCTCGGGCCCGATAGCGTGCGCGCGCGCGGTCTCTTCGATCCCGAGGATGTCGCGCGCCTGCTGCGCGAGCCTGCGCGCAGCCGTGCTCGCCAAGAGCAGTTCTATCGTGTGTGGACGCTGCTGCTGACCGAGCTCTGGTGCCGCACTTTCGTGGACGGCCGCGGCGCGCCGTACCGCTTGTTGACCAATCGGTACAACTGGCGCGGCGCTAGTGTCGATGGGCTGCGCGGAGCACTTGCGACAGGTGGAGCGCTTGCCGGGGCGTTTCCTGACGGATCTGTTCACGACAGCTATGGCCGTCCGCAATGATGTCGTTCCAGCTGAGCTCGTCCGAACGCCTCCAAGGCGGCCGCGCGACGCGCGCGCGCTTCATGCGCGCTCGACGACCCTACGCGGGGACGGCGGATAGCGCGCGCTGCAGCCGCTCGCGTACTTCTTTGGCGGTGGCCGCCAGCGCCGGATTTTGCGTGCGCTCCATGGCATTCACCGGATCGACGCTCGCGACTTCGACCTGTCCGTCTGCGGCTTCTCTCACGATGACGTTGCACGGGAGCAGCACGCCGAGTTTGTTCTCGAGCTGGAGCGCCTCGTAGGCGAGCTTCGGATTGCAGGCGCCGAGAATCCGGTACTTCGGCATGGCCGCGCCGATCTTGTTCTTCAGCGTCGCCTGGACATCGATGTCGGTGAGCACGCCGAAGCCCTCGGCCTTCAGCCGCTCGATCACCTCGGTCACGACGACGTCGAAGGGCCGTGAAGAGGTTCTTGCGATGTAGTAGCCCATTCCTCTCACTCCTGTTGTGTGGTCACGATCTCGGTTTCGAGCGTGCGCGTACCGTGTAGTGAATTCGAGATGAGACAGGTGTGTTCCGCGCGCTCGAGCAGCGAGCGAGCCTTCGCGACGTCGGTGCCCGTCGGCACGGTGAGCGTTGCGTGCGTCGCGAAGCGCGTGAACTGCGAAAGCGCACCGACCCGCTCGAGTGTGCCTTCGACACGGCAGTCGAGCTGCAGCCATTCGAGGCGCATGACGCGACTGACGGCGCGGAAAGTGAGGATGAAACAGTCGGCCACGGCTGCGCAGAGCTGAGTCTCCGGCGACCAGAAGCCGCCGGGGCCGTCGAACTCGGGCGGCGCTGCGGTTGTCATCGTCGGCAGCGCTGCGGAGGAAACAGCGACCGTGCCGCCCGGCGCGCCGGCTGCGGACACCCGATAGATATGCGGGTAGGGGTGCATGGAGGCTCCTCATTCATCGGCGAAACGAAGCGACCGCGTCGCAGGCAAGGCCAGCCGCGGCACGTACCCGAGCCTGCGGAGCGTCGCGAGCCGGCCGAAGCGCCTCGTGCCTATTCTTTAAGATGCGCTCGGGCGCCTGCATCCGTAACCCTGCGACGGGGCACCGACACTACTACTTAGCGCGTTGCCCACGCGGAGCCACGCCCTCCGCGAGTCGAACGTCGTCGCGAAGAGTCGCGAATCGTGGGCGATCCGCTACTCGCTGCCACGAAGGAATCGTGGCGGAGATCGTCGGCCTGGAGATCTGCGAGCGGTGACCGCTCGGCGACGCTTTCAAGTTCCGGGCCCGAGCGGTTAGAGTGCGCAGCTCACGTACGAGGGCGGGGTGAGAAGTCCGCCGAGTTACGGATGGACAATCCAGTTCGCGACATCGCTCGCCTGCCGCTCTCCCTGCTGACGCGCCTGCGACTGATCCTCTTCGGCCACGAGGACCTGGCGGGCATCGTCTTCTGGGCCGCGCTCATCGGAATCTGCGGCGCGCTGACCAGCGTCGCCTTCCGCGAGGCCGTACGGCTGCTCGAACGATTGTTCACCGGGCAGTCGCAGAGCTTCGTGCATGCCGCGGCCGATCTCGTGTGGTGGCACCGCGCTCTCGTGCCGCTCGCGGGCGGCTTGTTGTCAGGCCTCGTTCTGCACCTGGCCGGGCGCGCATTCACCTCGTCACGAGCGGTCGATTACATGGAAGCCGTGC
>DASZSS010000439.1:0-5851 GCA_035548535.1 Steroidobacteraceae bacterium | reverse complement strand
GCATTGTTGTCGCCGCTCTTCGCGAGATGGCAGTCGCTGCACGTCTTCGTCTCGGTCTTGCGCTCCGTGTGCGGATAGTGCGGGTTCATCGCCTGTGAGCTGTAGCCCGACGACGCGATCGGCGGCTGCTGCACGTAGATGTGCTCGCGATTCGCGTTCGTACTCGATAGCACGAGTGCCGACGACGACCGTATGGGCGCGATCTTGCCGCCCTCGGTCGGACCGCGACGGCCGAGCATGAAGATCTCGTCGCGCGCGACTTGCGGGTTGTAGGTCGCGTAGTTGCGCGTTTCGCCGCCTTCGTAGTGGTGGCGCGCCGTCTTCCAGTTCGCCTCGATGGGCAGGTGGCAGCCGCCGCAGCTCGTCGTCCACGACGTGTGGCAGGCGTAGCACTCCATGTCGTCGTCGTTGTGGGCGAGCTTCTCCCACGGAACATCCGGACCCCACTTCTGGGTCTTGTTGTCGCGCGACATCAGCTTCGCGCGCGCGGCCTTCTCGTTGTAGTGCGGATTGCCGGGCGTCACCGAATCCTTCACGAGCGACATCGTCCACTCGAGGCCCGGCGTGACTGCGGAGCGCTGGATGAGCTTGCCGTCCACCCACTCGAAGCGGAGCTTGCCGTCGGGATTGCGGAGCAGCGACAAGTCGGTGCCGTAGGCGCTGGAGGCCGGCCCCGAGGTGCGCAGGTTCGGATAGCTGCGCACGGTGCCGTGACAATCCTTGCAGTCGATCTCGACAGCCTGCGCGACTTCGCCATGCATGTAGCCGTCGCCGTGATTGTCCTGCGCGAAGTGGCAGTCGACACATTGCATGCCGACATCCACGTGTATCGAGGAGAGATGCACGGCCTTCTGGAACTTCTTCGGGTCGTTCTGGCTCACGCGCGCACCGTTCGCGTCGAGCAGATTGCCTTTGCGATCGCGCTTGAATACCGCGCGGAAATTCCAGCCGTGCCCGTGATAGTCGGCGAACTGCGTGTCCTTCAGCGTCGGGTTCAGCTGCGAAACGTTGGCGAGGAAGTCCGGATCGGACCACAGGCCGCGTGGCGCAGCACCTTCGGGGTTGCGATCGAGCACCCTGCGCATCTCCGCAGCCGTCGGAAAGCGCTGCTTCTGCGGCCACATGCGCGGCGCGTCGGACTCGTAGTCCCACATCGTGTAGCCGAGGAACGTGTTGACGAACATGTTCGGCTGGTGCATGTGGCACACCATGCACTGGCTCGTCGGGATCGAGCGCGTGAACTCGTGCTTCAGCGGATGACCGGAGCGATCGTGGGGGATCGTCGGGTCCGCCGTGATGCTCATGCCGCGGTGACCGTAGATCGCGTACGGGCCGGAGTGCCGCGGATCGCGGTCGTTCGCGTACACGACATGGCAGGACGTGCAGCCGGAAGAGCGATAGTCGCCGGGCTGATCGTTCGTGCCGAGGAACCACATCAGCGGATCGTTGAGGCGGGTCTTGTGAATGTTGATCACGGGAACGGCAATGCGCGCACCCGTGCCGAGACCGCGGTTCGATGCTTTCAGATCCGGCCGCCCGGGCTCTTCGAGCTTCTGGATCGCGCCGGTGAGATTCGGCAGACCGGTCTCGGCGAACGTGTTGCCGGCATTGCGCCCGCCACGCTCGAAGACGCGGAAGATATCGGCGGGCCGCAGATTCTCCCAGCGCGGCAGCGGTGTGATCTTCGCGAGCAAGCCGTGCTTCTCCGCGTCCTCTTTCGCGAATGGCGGGCTTTCGATGATGGCGGGCTTGCCGTCGCGCGTGTAGCCCTCGCCGAGGATGTACTGCTTGTAGGGCAAGAGGCCGTTATTGTAGGCCGCGCCACCCCAGAACATGCTCGTCGTGGCCATGAGGCTGCGCTCGGCGGCTTGGATGATCTTCAAGTGACATGCGCCGCACGCCTCACGCGCCACGCGGTAGTCGCCCGGGTTGATGAAGCGGATGAACTCGGGCGCCTCGCGGTTCAGGAGCGCATACGTGCGCTCGGGATTCGCGCTCGAGGGGTAGTGCCAGCTCTTCGGATAACGCGGGAGCACGTGCGCCTTGTCGCGCGCAGCGGCGTAGGCTGGCGACTTCACGTCACCGCTTCCGGACCACATCACCGTGGCGTCGCCGCCGTGGCAGTCCGCGCAGCCGAGCGTGACGGCCGGGTTGGTGTGCATGGTCAGCTGGTCGGTGGTCGTGTGACAGCTGCGACAGCCGGCACTCTTGCGAGCGGCATCCTCTGCGCTCTGTCGTTCGGGCGCGGGAGGTGCGGTGATGTACTTGCGCTCGACTGGCGATTCCTCGTCGCCCGATGCGAACGCGGAATGCATTCCACTCGCGAGTAGAAGAGCGAGAACGATGCCCCGGGCGCCGACCGACGCGGCCGACCGAAGCGCAGCAGCCCAACTGCGGCGTCGCCCGCGCACTCGTGCGGCGAGCGTCCAGGTCATCTCAATACGTGAGAACGACATTCCCGAGCACTGAATACGCAAATTCATCCCCGAATAGATCCTTGTAGCCCTTGCCCGGAACCAAGCCCGCCACCGACAAGCGCATCACGATGTTCTGGATCGCCAGCGGACGCCACGTGAGCGCGAGCGACGCATCGACGCCGATGTCCTTGTCGATGCCGCCCTGCCCGCGCGCCACTTCCAGCACCGCCGTGTTCGCGAACGCCACGTAGTTGAAGTTGCTGGAGACGCGCAGCGTCGGCGTCAGATCGACATCGGCGCCGAGCCCGGCGAGCAGCAGCCCCGGATTCACGAAGTTCGACTGCCCGTCATCCTTCGACGTGCGCAGCGAGTTGAAGAACGCATTGCGGCCCGAGAGCGCGACGCGCCCGCCGCCGATGAGCGGAATCGACTGGTGGATGTAGAAGCTCGTGTCGGCCCCCGCGAACTGCGGGTTCTCGAGCACCGCATCGAACCCTGTCGCGCGATCGTCGAAGGGATCGTCGTCCGCGGTGGCGTACGCAACCGATGCGCGCAGGCGCGTCCACGAGTAATCGCGCGAGAGCTCGGCGGCGAAGAACCCGGCGCGAATGTCCTGTTCGCGATCGACGAACACACCGCGGTCCACCTTGCCGAATGCGCCGTAGAGCGAGGTGGTGAGATTCCAGCGGCCGAAGTGACCGTCGCCGTTGTAACCGACGTACGTCACGTCGTAATCGCTGCCCCGACCGAGACCGAGCGACGTCGGCCGCTGGATGACGCCGTTGTCGTCGATGAACGTGTCGTCGCCCTCGCGGTTGCGGTTGTAGAGCGCGATGGCTTGCGAGGTGAACCCGAGCACCGGAAAGTCCTGCACGTAGATGTTCGCAACCGCGACATCGTCGTCGCGCAGCGCGGCCCAGCCCTCCGAGAAGATGTCGTTGAGGCCGCTGTTCGCATCCTTTTCGATCCGTCGGAAGGCCGCGATGTTGTACTGGATCCGGTTGTTCGCGCGCGTGCCGAAGAGCCGCACCCCGATCGGGCTGTCCTGGAACAGGAAGCCGCGAAAGTCCGAGATGAACGGCTGGATGCCGACGCGGAAGCTGTCGAAGTCGAAACGATCCGAGACGTTCCGCAGGTGCTTGTCGATGAACAGCGCCTGCAGCCCGACGGCGGTGTCCGTCCGCGTGTTGCCGCGCGTCGCCTTCTGGTTGACCACGCCGTTCTCGCTCGCGTCGAGATAGGACACGTTGAAGACCGGCGTGAAGCGAAACTCGTAATCCGGCGGCTTGAACACCGTGTCTCCTTTATAGAGCACGGCTTCGAGCGAGACCTGCTGCACGAAGAGGGTCGATTGCCCATCGCCGATCGTGTCGTTGCTGCCCGGATCGGCATTCGCCGTGCCGCCCGTGGGCGTGGGCACGCGTCGCGGCTCGGCGATCGTGTCGGAGATGCCGAGCAGGTTGACGAACCAGTCCTTGCCGAACGCCGGCTCGTCGCCCTTCAGCCAGTTGTTGCCGTTGTAGGGATCGAGCAGGTTCCGGCGATAGCCGAGCATCGAGACGATGCGCCAGCGATCGGGCAGACCCTCCGCTTGATCCGGCGTGTTCTCCGCCTCCGGCAGCGCGTTCGGATTGCATGGCACGTCGAGAATGCGCGAGCGCGTGATCGACGGACTGCGACGACGCGGCTCGACGGATGCTCGCGGCGTACACCGTTCATCCTCTGTTGCGGCTCGCGGCGGCCGATCGACGACCACCTCGGACGGCGCTGAGCCGGACAGGCTGCCCTCGTCCTCCGCGGCAACCAAATCGGCGGAAGGCTCCGTGCCTGGGGATTGCGGCGGTCTCAGCGGTGCTCCGGTTTCGACACGGCGCGCCTGCACCTCGTCGTCGACCTCCGGTGTCGACGAGTCGGGCGATGTCGCCTGCGCGACGCGCATCGCGCCCGCGGCAGGAGACCGCACATTCACACGCAGTTGCTCCGTCGCGCGGATCGTGCTCGATCCCGCAACCGCCGCGAGCGCCGCCGCCGCGAATCCGCAGACGCGCGTGCGCGCGAGTCGTCCCTCCAATTCTCGAGTCTTAGAACCCACGGCACGGCTCCGCTGTATCCGAATCAGTGAACGGCGCCTGCGGACAGCCGATGTATCGCAACCGAGCGCCGGCGGGCTGCAGCTGATCCGCCCGCATGTCGATGGGGGCCTGACTGAACGAGCCGAGGCGATTCGTCGCATCCTGCAAGCCGTAGAACGCAACGAGGTCGTCCTGATCCACGCCGTCGCCCGACACGCCGATCGCACCGACGAGCGTGCGGCCGCGATAGATGGGCGCCGATCCCGGAAAGATCTGGATGCCGTCCGCGAGACCCGCGATCGCGCCACTCGTCGCGAACATGGAGTCGAAGCCACTCACGCCCGTGCAGTTCTGCGGCACATCCGGCGCCTTGCCCAGCACGAAGCCGACGTGCTGCACAAGCGCGTTGTAAACGAGATCGAGCTGCACGCCCGTCGAGAAGACGCTCCACTCCCCCGCGGGCTTGGCGAGCGGACCGGCGGGATTGCCGTCGATGCCGTCCGGATAGAACGCGCGCGCGAGATTGCCGATGGTGCGCGACGTAAAGGCCACCTGCCCATCGGCCAGGACGGTGGGCAATCCGGTGAAACTCTGCAGCGCCGTGACGTACTGACCGAGCGGCTCATTGCGGAGCACGGTCAGCCCGCCGTTGAGATACACCGCGTCGGGGAGCGCCGTCATGAGCGACGCCGCCAGCGGATTGGAGAAGAACGCCGCCGTGCGCGCCTTCTGTACTGACACGTCCACTCCGAACAGCGGCGCGTCGCGTGTGCGCGCGATGCCAAGAATCACCCCGTTCGAATCGACGACGGAGATCGTCAGGGCCGCGGGGAGGCCCTGCGGCCGGCGAATCTGCGCGCGCGTGCGATTCGCGGTGCCGAGCGCGCTGCGCAGGATTTCGCGCACTTCGGTCTCGGTTAACGCGCCGCTCGCTTCCGTTCCGGCCCGCGGCCGAAAGCGCTCCGTATTCGTTGCGTCGACGAGCACGAAGGCATCGAGGCCCGGATAGTCGAGCGTGTCGGGACGGATGCCCGATGCCGGTTGGCCGAACGGTGTGCCCGCGACCACCGTGCCTGCGAAGTAACCATTGACCGGGATCAGCGTGCCGGCGCTGCCGTTGATCGAATCGAAGGTCGGTGGCGAATCCGTCGAGGACTGCAGGTCATCGAGCGAAGCATCGCTGAAGCGCAACGATCGGCCATCGACGGTGAGACGCGGAGCGCGCCGATCCGCGGGCGCGGCGAAGCCGAACGTGGCCGCGAGCGCGATCACCTCGTCGAGATTGGAATCATCACCGTCCCGATCGGTGATCTGGCGATCGAGCGAGTAGATGCCGTCGGCCTCGATGCCCACGCCGCCGAC
>DASZSS010000438.1:0-3950 GCA_035548535.1 Steroidobacteraceae bacterium | reverse complement strand
CGCGTGGCGTGAGACCAACGCATGGCACGCCGGAGATGGGAACAAAAGCTGCGCGGATGAGCTTTTCTTTAAGGAGCGACACGATCAAATTCGGCGTGGCAGACGTGCCGCACGGTTATTCGCATCCGGTTGGCCTACGCTGATCAGGAAGGAGCACGGGCAACACTCCAATGCGACGGCTGTCGACGACACTCTGGTGGGTTCCGGCCCTGCTGTGCGCGGCCGCTTACGCGGGTGCAGAAGAGCCGTCGCCGCCGTCGAACCCGCCACCGCAGCCGCCGCCAGCGCCGCAATCGGAGCAAGACGCCGGACCGCAGCCGGATCACGACGCGTGGCTCGACCGGACGCAACAAGGCGTCAAGGACATGGTCTCGAAGTCGGCGGAGCGCCTGGATCGCCTCTTCGGCCCTGAAGAAGATGAAGCGGCCTATCAAGCCGTCACCGGCAGCATCGCGCCCGCGCTCCTGTGGGATGAGTTCGAGGGCTGGCAGCCGAAGCTGCGCTTTCACGTCGATCTGCCGCTACCGCAGCTCGACGAGCGCTGGCATGCGTTTATCGGACGCGTGAACCGCGACGAGTACGTGTCCGAGCGCGACCCGCAGTCCGGCGCATTCGAGCGTCAGTACGGCCCTGCGAGCGATGAGCAGACTCTCGCCGGCATCACCTTTCACACGCCCGACAAGCAGGGCAGCCGCTTCGACGCGGGCGCGGGCGTGCGCCTGCGCTTTCCGCTCGACCCGTATCTGAAGGGCAGCTTCGTCTACGAGCTCGGCAAATCCCAAACGGGGCTCATGAGCCTGCGCCAGACGGTGTTCTGGCAGAACAGCGAGCGGCTCGGCTTCACCACTCGCGCGGACCTCGAGAAGTACTTCGCGGAGAAGTGGCTCGTGCGCTGGACGACGTCGGCGACGATCTCGCAGAACTCGGAGGGCGTGTTCGGATACTCGGCCGTGCGCGCGCTGCGCGGCCTGTCGCGCCGGCGCGCGGTGGCGGTCGAAGTCGGGTTCGACGGCGCGACGGACCAGGAAGTCCCGCTGCACGAGTACGGCATCAAGGCCGCGTATCGCCAGAGCGTCGTGCGCGACTGGCTCGTTCTCGAGGTGCGCTCGAGCTTCACGTATCCCAAGGAGTTCCGCTGGCAGTCGCGCAAGCCGAGCTGGGGAGTGGGGCTCGGCTTCGAGATGTTCTTCGGGACCGATGAGTTTCTCGCCCGCCCCGTCACGTTCTGAGGCGGCCGGGCGCGTCCGGTGCGCCGCGCATGGCAGTTTTGCGGGGAAATGGCAATACGCGCGGACCGCCGCAAGATGTCTTAAATCCGCGACAAATCAAGGGCTTCCGTCGAATCCGATGGCGTGAATCGCGTCACTTCACGGCGCCGGGCGCTCGCGTAGCGTGCGCGTCCTGTTGCGTGGAGGTTGGACCCTATGACTCATCTGGAAACGCTGCGCGGGAGCCCGCTCGTGCGCGGTCTGATCGTCGCAGCGATGGCGGGCATCCTGTTGGGCTGCATGACGACGAACGCCTACACGGGCGAGAAACAGGTCAGCAAGACGACCAAGGGCGCCGGCATCGGCGCGCTCGCGGGCGCCGCACTGGGTGCGCTGACGGGCGACAACTCGAAGGAACGGCGCAAGCGCGCGCTGATCGGCGCAGGCGTCGGTGCGCTCGCCGGCGGCGCGGTCGGCAACTACATGGATCGCCAGGAAGCCAAGCTGCGCGAGCAGCTCCGCGGCACCGGCGTGTCGGTCACGCGCCAGGGCGACAACATCGTGCTGAACATGCCCGGAAACATCACGTTCGCCACGGGCAGCGCGGATCTGAACTCCAGCTTCTTCGGCGTGCTCGACTCCGTCGCGCTCGTCCTGAAGGAATACGACAAGACGATCATCGACGTGGCCGGCCACACGGACAGCGTCGGGTCGGATCAGACGAACCAGGCGCTCTCCGAGCGCCGCGCCAATACCGTGGGTCAGTACCTGCGCAGCAAGGGCATCCAGGAGAATCGCATCGCCACGATCGGCTACGGCAAGTCTCGCCCGATCGCCTCGAACGATACGCCCGATGGACGCCAGCAGAACCGCCGCGTGGAGCTGACGCTTACCCCGCTCACGGAGAGCTGATCCTGATTGTGCGATTCGCGTGACAGCGAATCGCGGCGCGACCGGCGAAGCGCACCGCGCTTTGCGTCCGCTCCCACCGCCGCCGTAGCATGCACGCCCCCGTGCGTGCACACGGCGGCGGTTTTCATTTCAGAGGAGCGAACGCGATGATCACGGTGAACGTTCTCTATCCCAACCAAGACGGCGCGAAGTTTGATATGAGCTACTACCTCGGCACGCACATCCCGATGGTGAAGCGCCTGCTGGGCGGCGCCCTGAAGGGCTGCGTCGTCGAGCAGGGCCTCGGCGGCGCCGCGCCGGGCAGCAAGGCGGAATTCTCGACGCTGTGCCATCTGCGCTTCGATTCCGTCGAGGCGTTCCAGCAGGCCTTCGGGCCGCACGCCGCGCAGATTCAGAACGACATTGCGAACTACACGAACGTGCAGCCGATCATTCAGCTCAGCGACATCAAGGCGAGCTGAAGGGGAGCGGGCGCTCGCACCGGCGCGGCCGCTCGCGCCGGATCGCGCTACTTGCGGCGTGCTTCGATCGCCTGCCGCTCGCGCACGAACCGCGCCATCGCCGCCTGCCGTTTGCGCACGCCGGCCGGATCGGAATCGGGCGGCGGAAAGCACGCGAGAATCTCCTCGTAGTGATCCACGAGGCGCTGGCGCATTTCGGGATAGGGGATGATGTAGAGCTGATTGCGCGCCATCGCGGCGAGCGTGTGCTCGGCGAGCTCGACCGGGTCCATGCCGCAGGCGTAGATGTTCCGAAACGCAGCCAACACGTCCGCATCGAAGTGGTAGCCGGTGTTGCGCAGATGCGCGGGCCGCGTGAATACGGATTCCGCGATATTCGTGTTCACGTTGCCCGGGCAGAGCACGGACACACCGATGTCGTAGCGATCGAGGGACTGGCGCAACGCTTGCGAGAGCCCGACCACCGCGAACTTCGAAGCGCTGTAGATGCCGGCGGGCCCGCTCGCGATCAGTCCCGACATCGACGCGCAGTTGACGATGTAGCCGCCTTCGCCCTGGGCGATCATCCGCGGCACGAAGGTGCGGATGCCGTTCACCACGCCGCCGAAATTCACGCCCATCATCCAGTCGTAGTCCTCGTACGTGGATTCTTCGAGCGGCCCGAACATCGACACGCCTGCGGTGTTGAACAGGAGCTGCACGGGACCGACGGTACGTTCCACTTCCTGTGCCGTGCGCTCGTAGGCGGGGCGATCGGTCACGTCGAGCAGCACGCCGTGCACGGGCATACCCTGCTCCTTGAACCACGCGAGCGCGGCATCGAGGTGATCGTCGCGGATGTCGGCGAGCACGACCTTCGCGCCCGCGCGGGCCAGCACTTTCGCCTGCCCGAGGCCGACGCCGCTGCCGCCGCCCGTGATGAACGCCACTTTGCCTGCAAAATCCCGCATCACACGTCGCCGGGCGGCGCGCATCGCGCGCGCGGCTCGCTCATTCACTCGTGAGAGGTGACGGACGATTATCGGCCGCGATGTGAATTGCCAATGATCTCCGGGTGCAGCGCCCGCGCCGTGGCCGCGCGCACGCATGGCTCACAGCGCGAGCGAACGATATGCTGCCGCGCACATCCACGGGACGGTCGAAGTTTTTACGTCGGGTATTTGCGAGGGACTCATGATTTTCGCGAGAGATTCCGGGAAGTTTTCCCGCAGTGCGCTGCTCTGCGGTCTGCTGGCGCTGCCGCTCGCCGCGCACGCCGGGCGCGCCTACGTTTCGAACGAGGACGAGCACACCGTTACCGTAATCGATACAGACAAGAACGCGGTGGTGCAGACGATCCAGATCGGCAAGCGGCCGCGCGGCATCGAGG
>DASZSS010000437.1:0-6300 GCA_035548535.1 Steroidobacteraceae bacterium | reverse complement strand
TCGACGCCGAGCCGGTTCTGCATCAGCTCCTGCGACGAGGTGATGAGCTTGCGGTTGAAGGTCTCGCCGGGCTGGATCAGGAGGTACTTGCGCAGCTCCGCCTCGGGCACGACGAACGTGCCGGCGAGCTTCACGTCGCTGATCTTGTAGACCTCCCCCTCGTGGATGTTCACCGTGATGAAGATGTCGTCCTTCTCGGGGGCGATCGCCACCTGCGTGGAGTCGATCTGGAAGTTCGCGTAGCCGCGGTCCATGTAGAACGAGCGCAGCTTCTCGAGATCGCCCTGCAGGGATTCGCGCGAGTAGCGGTCGTTCTGCTTGTACCAGGAGAGCCAGTTCGGCGTCTTCAGCTCGAAGCTGTCGAGGATGTCCTTCTCCTTGAACGACTCGTTGCCGACGATGTTGATCTGGCGGATCTTCGCGCGCTTGCCCTCCTTGATGTCGATCTTGATCTTCACCTTGTTGCCGGCGACGTCTTCGACGTTCGTGTCGACGCGCACGCCGTACTTGCCGCGGCTGAAGTACTGATCGGTGAGGTACTGCTTCACGTCCTCGAGCACCGAGCGGTCGAAGGTCTTGCCCGTCGCGAGCCCGACGTTGCGCAGCGACTTCTGCAGATCCTCGGTCTTGATGTCCTTGTTGCCGGTGATCTCGAAGCTCTCGATCGAGGGCCGCTCGAGGACGACGACGACGAGCGTGTTGCCTTCGCGGCGCAGTTGCACGTCGCGGAAGAAGCCGGTGTTGTAGAGCGCGCGGATCGCTTCGCGCACGCGGGTCGGCGTGAGCCGGTCGCCGATGTTCACCGGCAGGTAGTTGTAAACCGTGCCTTCGGAGACGCGCTGCAGCCCCTCGACCTTGATGTCGCTGACTGTGAAATCCGCCTCGTTCGCGGGCGCCACCAATTCCGGCGCAGCCGTCCCCGCTTCCTGGGACAACGCCAGTGTCGTGTGCACGAACAACGCAACCGAGACCCAAGTCGCACGGCGCATCAGGACCGCCCCTTCCGAAATCCCCAACAGAAAATGTCGTTCAGCGAGCGGCGTCCGCGGACCCGCGCGCGACGACTTTAATAATCAGCCCGTGAACGTCATCCGCTGACCTGGCGCGCGATGTCGTTGAACAGCGCGACGCCCATCAACAGGATCAGCAGCGCGATACCCACCTGCTGACCGAACGCCTGCGCCCGCTCCGACAACGGGCTGCCCTTCAACCACTCGACGAGCTGGAACACGACCTGACCGCCGTCGAGGATCGGAATCGGCAGCAGGTTCAGGAATCCCAGGCTCAACGAGATGAGCACGAGGAAGCTCAGGAACGGCGTCACGCCGTCGCTCGCGGACTCGCCGGCGAACTCAGCGATCGAGAGCGGGCCCGACAGATTCTTGAGCGACACCTGCCCGATCATCATCCGCCACACGAGCCGCGCCTGCAGGGCCGTCATGTCCCAGGCTTCCCGCGAGGCTGCCGTCAGCGCCGTCACCGGCGTGAGGTGCGTGCGCACGATCATCGACTCGGGAATCTGCGGCGGCGCGGGCTTCACGCCGATGAAGCCGATGGTCTTGCCCTCGGCGTTCTTGACGCTGCCGACGTGGATGTGGGCGTCGCGCTCCTCGCTGCCGCGCTTGTAGCGCACATCGAGCACATCTCCCGGGCGCGTTCCGGCCGTCGCGGCGACGAGGTCGCGGAAATCCGTCACGGGCTTGCCGGCGATCGCGACGATCTCATCGCCCTTCTGCAGACCCGCCTTGGCCGCGGGACCGTCGCCGATCAACTGGCCGATCACCGCCGGGATCGGCGGCTCCCAGAATTCGAAGCCGAGCCCTTTGAAGAGCGCCGCGGGCTCGGTGAGCCTGCGCCGCGCTTCGCTGCCGCCCACGTTCAGCGTGGCGGTATGGCGGTCGCCGTCCTTGCCGCGAACATAGAGCGTGGCCGCGCCGTTGGCGCTGATGGAATCGAGCAAGCTGAACACGACGTCGCGCCGGACGAGCGCGTGCTCGCCGCTCGGCGGGGCACCGACCGAGAGAATCTCGTCACCCGGGTGCAGACCGGCGCGCGCGGCGATCGAGTCCTTCATCACGTCGCCGACCACGGGGCGCACATCCTTGATGTCGCCTGCAGCCCACAGCATTCCCCAGAGGACGAGGATGGCGAAGATGATGTTGAAGGCGGGGCCCGCGAGCAGGACCAGAATGCGCTGCCAGGGAGGCCGGCGAGTGAACGAGCGCGACAGCTCGGCCGTGGGCACCGGCCCCTCGCGCTCGTCGAGGAGCTTCACGTATCCGCCGAGAGGCAGGCTCGCAAGCGAGTAGACCGTGCCGTCCTTGCCGGTGCGCTCGATGATGGGCTTGCCGAACCCGACCGAGAAGCGCAGCACCTTGAAGCCGAGTCGGCGCGCCACCCAGAAATGACCGTACTCGTGCACCGTGACGAGCAAGCTCACGGCCACGATGAACCACAATGCGTACCAAAGGATGCTCATGCGTGGGCCCCTCGTTGGCGGGTCTGCTGGGTGGGGATGCGCTCGCGAGCGACTCGCCGCGCTTCGGCGTCGGCCCCCAGGACGTCATCTAGATCACGAATGGGCCCTGCCGGTATAGGCCCGCCGGTCATTTTTGCGAGCACGGCCTCAGAGACCCTCGCGATATCCAGAAAGTTCAACTGGCGGTCGAGGAAGGCCTGCACGGCCACCTCGTTCGCCGCGTTCAGTATCGCCGGCGACAACCCGCCGGCACGCGCCGCCGCCTGCGCGAGCGCGAGACAGCGGAACCGATCGACATCCGGGGCGCAGAAATCGAGGCGCCCGGCGCGGATCAGGTCGAGGAATTCTACACCGGACGTCAGACGATCCGGCCACGCGAGAGCATACGCGATCGGTGTGCGCATGTCGGGCGAGCCGAGCTGCGCGAGCACCGAGCCATCCACGTATTCGACGAGCGAGTGCACGATGCTCTGGCGATGCACCACCACATCGACTTGCGCCGGATCGAGACCGAAGAGCAGCGCGGCTTCGATGAGCTCGAGCCCTTTGTTCATCAGCGTCGCGGAATCGACCGAGATCTTGCGGCCCATCACCCAATTCGGATGCGCGCACGCCTGCTCCGGTGTGCACGTCGCGAGCTTCTCCAGCGGCCAATCGAGAAACGGACCACCGGACGCGGTGAGCACGACACGACGCACGCCCTTCGGTGCTTCGCCCGCGCGTGTGTTCGGCGGCAGGCACTGGAAGATGGCGCTGTGCTCACTGTCCACCGGCAGCAGTGTCGCGCCGGATGCGCGCGCTGCTTCGATGAGCAGCGGCCCAGCCATGACGAGCGACTCCTTGTTCGCGATCAGCAGGCGCTTGCCGGCTTTCGCCGCTGCGAACGTGGAGCGCAGGCCCGCCGCGCCGACAATGGCGGCCATCACGTAGTCCACCTGCGGCAGTGTCGCAATTTCGAGCAAGGCGCTCTCGCCGCCCAGCACGCGCGTGCCGACACCGGCGCGCGTGATGCGCTCGCGCAGCTCAGCGAGCGCGCTTTCATCCGCGAGCACGGCGTAGTCGGGGCGATGCTGAACGACTTGCTGCGCAAGCTTCGCGGCACTCTTGTTCGCGGCGAGCGCGACGATGCGAAACCGATCGGGATGGCGCGCGAGCACGTCGAGCGTGTTCTCGCCGATTGAGCCGGTCGAGCCGAGCACCGTCACGCCGATCACGGATGCACTCCGAGCTTCAGGAGCACGAGCAGCAGAATCGGGGCCGCGCCCGTCACGCTGTCGATCCGGTCCATGACGCCGCCATGCCCCGGGAAGAGGCTACCGCTGTCCTTCATGCCGGCAAAGCGCTTGAGCAGGCTCTCCGTGAGATCGCCGACGATCGAGAATGCGACCACCGCGAGGCACAGCGGCACGAACCACAGCAGTGGCTGGTCGAACCGGCCGCTGCCCAGCGCGGCCACCAGCGCGCTCGCGAGCGCTCCGCCCACGACACCCTCCCACGTCTTGCCCGGCGAGACACTGGGAGCAAGTCGCGTGCGCCCGAAGCGCCGGCCGACGAAAAACGCACCAATATCCGCAGCCCACACGAGAATCAGCGCAAACAGCAACCACTCGGGGCCGCGCGGGAAGTCGACGAGACGGTTCAGGGCCATCCAGGCCGGGACTAGCGCGAACACACCCGCCAACGCTGCCGCCCACGACGACACGCGGCGCGGCGCGAACATCACCCAGCCGAGCGCCACGATCCACCAGACGAGGGCGAGCCGCAGCACGAAGTCCCGGCCGGCCGGGTCAGCCGTAAGCTGCCACGTCACCCCCATCAATGCGGCGATCAGGACAACATACGTTATGCGCAGCGCCACGCTCTGCACCCGCAGGAACGCCGACCACTCCCAGGCACCGGCGAGCACGACCAGCGTCATCAGCGCCTGAGTGCCCCACGGGGGCAGCCACAGCACCACTGCCAGCAGGATTGCGGCGAGCACGACGGCAGTCGTGACGCGCTTCTTGATGCCCTCCGCCATGATCTGCGGGCGGCCTACCTGCGGCCCGCGCGCTGCATCTGCGCGCTCGTCAGGCCGAAGCGCCGCTCGCGGCTCGCGAAATACGCTAATGCCGCGTCGAGCTCGGCGGCATTGAAGTCCGGCCAGAGCGTATCGGTGAAGTACAGCTCCGTGTACGCGAGGTTCCAGAGCAGGAAATTCGAGATGCGCTTCTCCCCGCCGGTGCGAATGAAGAGATCGGGATCGGCGAGCGGCTCGCGAGCGCCCGCGCCTTCATCGAGGACAGCGAGCTCCATGGCCGCGGCGAGATCTCGCTCGGTGATGTCCTCCGCGCGCAGTGCCCCCTGCGCGCATCGCTTTGCGAGTTTCCGGGCCGCCTGCACCACGTCCCACCGACCTCCGTAGCTCACCGCTACCTGAAGCTGCAGCCCTCCGTTGCCCGCGGTTTGTTGTTCCGCCGCCGCGATGCGCGCCTGCAGCCGCACCGACAGCGCCTTTCGGTCGCCGATGAAGCGCAGCCGCACCCCGTTCTCGTGCAGCTCCGCGATCTCGCGCTCGAGCGCCTCGAAGAAGAGGCTCATGAGGCTCGAGACCTCCTCCGGCGGGCGCTGCCAGTTCTCGCTCGAGAACGCGAACAGCGTGAGCGCCGCGATCTTGCGCTTCACGCACTCCCGCACGGTGACGCGAACCGCCTCGAGACCGCTCTTGTGACCGGCGACGCGCGGCTGGCCGCGGGCGGCGGCCCAGCGCCCGTTGCCGTCCATGACGATCGCGATGTGCCGGGGAAGCGTCACTCCGCTCCCATCACTCGCGTCGTGAGGCGCGCCGTCACGCGCTGACCCGAGGCTGCGCTCACGTCGGCTAGACCTGCATGATCTCTTTTTCTTTCGCCTGCAGGAGCTGCTCGACATCCGCAATGTGCTTGTCGGTCAGCTTCTGGATCTCCGCTTCGGCGCGCCGCTCGTCGTCCTGCGAGATGAGCTTCTCTTTCAGCGCCTCCTTCACGTCGTTCATCACGTCGCGGCGCACGTTGCGCACGGCGACGCGGGCGTTCTCGGCGTCGTGGCGCAACACCTTCGTGATGTCGCGGCGGCGCTCCTCGGTGAGCGGCGGCATGGGAATGCGGATCACCGTGCCGGCCGTCATCGGCGTGAGCCCGAGGTCGGACTTGAAGATCGCCTTCTCGATCGCCTGCACCATCGTCTTCTCCCAGGGAGAGATGACGAGCGTGCGCCCATCTTCCACCGTGATGTTCGCCACCTGATTGAGCGGCGTCTCCGCGCCGTAGTAGTCCACCTTCAGGTGCTCCACGAGACTCGGATGCGCACGGCCGGTGCGCAGCTTGCGCGTGTCCGCCGCGAAGTTCTGCACGCATTTCGCCATGCGTGTCATGGCGTCTTTCTTGATGTCTTCGAGCATGGTCCGACTCCTTAGTCGAACGTGACCAGCGTGCCGACATCCTCGCCGCGCACGACGCGCGGCAGGTCGCCGGCATTGTTGAGGTTGAACACGCGCAGCGGCAGGCGATTGTCACGGCACATGACCACCGCCGTCGCGTCCATGACGTTCAGCTTGTCCGCGAGCACCTTGTCGTAGGTCAGGCGCGGATAGCGCGTGGCTTTCGGATTGCGGACCGGGTCGTCCGAGTACACGCCGTTGACCTTCGTGGCCTTCAGCAGCAGATCGGCGTTGATCTCGATCGCGCGGAGCGCGGCCGCCGTATCGGTGGTGAAGAACGGAGTCCCGGTGCCGGCCGCGAAGATGACCCCGCGCCCCTTCTCGAGATGCCGCACGGCGCGGCGGCGGATGTAGTCTTCGCACA
>DASZSS010000436.1:0-9061 GCA_035548535.1 Steroidobacteraceae bacterium | reverse complement strand
TAAAAAAGCCACTTTCCGGATTCGCGCAGAACTGGGAAGTGGCTTCGCTTTTTACTCTGCCCGGACAATCACTTAGACGGCCCGGCGCGAAGCCGCGGGATTATAGAGACGCGAATCTCGAAATTCCACAGCGCGAGGTGCCGCGAAGCGCTTTTTTTGCTGCAAAACCGTGGCCGCGGGCGCCACGCATGGAACGGTGTTCCGTTTCCGTCACGCGTCCGGCGATGTACGCAGACTATTTGATGTGCGCGAGGATGCCGTCGAGCTCGTCGAGGCTGTTGTAGTTGACGATGACCTTGCCCTTGCCGTCCGCGGCGTGCTGGATGAGCACCTTCGCGCCGAGCTTCTCGGCAAGCTCCTGCTCGAGACGCTGCACGTTCGGATCGCTCGAGCCGGCCGCCGGTGCGTGGGCGCGCGGTGCTTCGGGCTGCTGCAGCCGGCGCACGAGCGCTTCGGTCTCGCGTACCGACAGCCCTTTTTTCGCGACTTCCGCGCCGACCTCGGCCTGCTTGCGCTTGTTGGAGATGCCGAGCAGCGCACGCGCATGACCCATCTCGAGCGAGTGATTCGCCACCAGCTCGCACACCTCGGGCGCCGCTTCGAGCAACCGGAGCAGATTGGTGACGGCGGTACGCGAGCGGCCGATCGCATCCGCGCACTGCTGATGGGTGAGCTGGAACTCGTTGATCAGGCGCTCGATGGCCCGCGCCTCTTCCAGCGCATTCAGATTCTCGCGCTGGATGTTCTCGATGAGCGCGACGGCGATGGCCGCTTCGTCCGGTATCCGGCGGACGATGGCCGGGATCTCCGCGAGCCCCGCGAGCTGCGCGGCGCGCCAGCGGCGCTCGCCGGCAATGATCTCGTAACGCTGCGATTCGCCCGGCGCCGGCGCGCCGACGGGACGCACGACGATCGGCTGCACGACGCCCTGCGCTTTGATCGAGGCGGCGAGGTCCTCGAGCGTTTCCTGCCGCATGTCGACGCGCGGCTGATACTTGCCGCGCTGGAGCAGATCGAGCGGCAGCTTCGTCAGGTAGTCGCCCGAGGGCGTTGCGGCCGGCGCGGGCGTAGCGACTGCCGCGGCGGGCGCGATCGGCGCAAGGGGCGCGGGGCGGGTGGCGCTCTGGCCGAGGAGGTCCGCCAGGCCGCGGCCCAGCGTGGGCTTCTTGAAGCTCATGATTCGGGGATCATAGCGAATGCGCTGCCGTGTGCATGAACGTTCGGCGGGACCGAGCCAACCGCCAGGTGTGCGCACGCCGCTCGGCATCGGCGGAACGCCGGCCCGAGTGCCCGCCCGGAACGTTAGCCCAAGACGCTAGCTCAGTGCGGAAGGCTCGGCGGGCGCGGGCGCTTCGGTCGCGGACGGCTCTTCGGGCGACGCTTCTACGGGCGGCGGCGCCCGGGCTGCCTCGAGCGCTTCCTCTTCGCGGCGGATCATCTCGCCGGCGAGCGCCAGGTAGGCGAGGGCGCCGCGCGATTCGCGGTCGTGCAAGAGCACGGGCTTGCCGAAGCTCGGCGCTTCGGCGAGCCGGATGTTCCGCGGGATGATCGTGCGGAACACCTTGTCGCCGAAATGCATGATGAGCTGCGCGCTCACCTCGTTCGCGAGGTTGTTCCGCGGATCAAACATGGTACGCAGGATGCCTTCGAGCTCGAGCGACGGATTCACCGCCTCGCGGATCTGATCGACGGTCGACAGCAGCGCCGACAATCCTTCGAGCGCGTAGTACTCGCACTGCATCGGCACGAGCACGCTGTCCGCGGCGACGAGCGCATTGACGGTGAGCATGTTGAGCGCCGGAGGGCAGTCGATCAGGATCACGTCGAACCGCTCCCGCACCGGCTGCAGCGCATGGAGAAGCTTCGTTTCACGGCCCGTCATCATCGTGAGCAGCCGCACTTCCGCGGACGTGAGGTCCTGGTTCGTCGGCAGCATCGTGAAGCTCGCGCCGTCGAGAGCGACGAGCGCCTGCTCGATCGGCACCTCGCCGAGCAGCACCTCGCACGTGCCTTGCTGGACCTGGGACTTGTCGACGCCGCAGCCCATGGTCGCGTTGCCCTGGGGGTCGAGGTCGATCAGCAGCACGCGCCGCTTGGTCGCGGCGAGGGAGGCCGCAAGATTCACGGCCGTGGTCGTCTTGCCGACCCCACCCTTCTGATTGGCAATGGCGATGACGCGCTTCATCGGTGCGCGCAGTGTACTGCACACGCGATGCGAGGCACGGCCGCGTTTTGGAGCCGGCTCAGCGGGAGGCGATATGAGCGGCGTTCCGCCGCGGCCGTCGCCAACTGGCGACGCGCGGGCGCCGCTCCGACCGTTACGCGACGAGGCGACGCCGCGCCGAGTGAATGCGCTCCCGCGCAAGCCGATCCGCCACGACGTTAGTCGGACTACCCTCGCGACGCGCCTGCTCGAAGATCTCGGTGAGCCGTGCGGGAATACCGTGAATGTCCGCGGTGACCTGCGCCTCGCTGCTGCCGCCGAAGTATTCACGCGCGACGCTGATGATGCCGCCCGCGTTGATGACGTAGTCCGGCGCGTAGAGGATGCCGGCGGTGAGTAGCGCCTCGCCGTCCGCATCCGTCGCGAGCTGATTGTTCGCGGCACCCGCGACGATGCGCGCGCGCAAGGTCGGGATGGTCTGGGCGTTGAGAATGGCGCCGAGCGCGCACGGCGCGACCACGTCGACGTCCTGCCGCAGCACCGCTTCGACCGGAACGGGCTCGGCACCGAGCTCATCGCATACGCGCGTAACCGCGTCGGCCCGGACGTCCGCGACGGTCAGCTTGGCGCCCTCCGCGGCGAGCAGCCGGCAGAGGTGGTAGCCGACGCCGCCGAGACCCTGTACGGCAACGCGCAGTCCTTCGATATCGCTGCGCCCGAGGCGGAATTTCGCCGCGGCCTTGATGCCGAGGTGCGTGCCGAGCGCCGTCTTCGGCGAGGGATCCCCGCCGACTTCGCCGGGCTTGCGGTGCAGGCCGGCGACGAAGCGGGTGTGCTTCGCGACGCTCTCCATGTCCGCGGTCGTCGTGCCGACGTCCTCGGCGGTGACGTACCGGCCGCCGACGGAATCCACGAAGCGCCCGAACGCTTCGAACAGCGCGGGCGTCTTGCGCCGTGGATCCCCGATGATCACGGACTTGCCGCCGCCGAAGGGCAGCCCCGCCATCGCATTCTTGTAGCTCATGCCGCGCGAGAGCCGCAGCGCATCTGTGACCGCTTCGCTCGTCGAGGCGTACGGCCACATGCGGCAGCCACCCGCCGCGGGCCCGAGCGCGGTCGAGTGAATGGCGACGATGGCGCGCAGACCCGTCGGCTCATCGTGCGTGAACAGGACGAGCTCGTGACCGTCGAATTCCCGGCTGTCGAAGGGGTTCATCGGGCGCCTCGCGGGGTATGGACTACGACGAAGCGTACGCCCGCGCGCCTGCAACACGTGTTACAAAACTTGCCTCAAAAGGCCGTTCGGTGAAATATCCATCCCATCCTTGCGGCCCATCACGGTACGTACCATGCAAGTCGAGCTCGATCGGGGCGATCTGCGCATCCTCGAAGTCCTGCAGCATCACGGCAATTTCTCCGCCGCGGAAATCGCCGAGAAGGTGGACATGACGACCTCGACCTGCTGGCGGCGGATCACGCGGCTCGAGGAGCAGGGCGTCATCAAGGCGCGCGTCACGCTGCTCGATCGGGAGAAGGTCGGCTTGAACGTGACGGTGTTCTCGCGCGTGAAGCTCGTGGCGCACGGGCGCGACTCGCTCGCCAAGTTCGAGGCGGCCGTGCGCGAGCATCCCGAGGTGCTCGAGTGCTACACGCTGATGGGCGACACGGACTTCCTGTTACGCATCTGCGTGCGCGACATCAAAGCGTACGAGGCGTTCTTTCTCGACCACCTCTCGAAGATGCCCGGGGTGGAATCCGTGCACTCGTCCATCGCGCTCTCGACGATCAAGGAAACGACGGCGCTGCCGCTGTCGCGCCGCTGAGCGGGCCGCGGCGTCTTACCGCGCACGTCGTTTTCGCAGTCACGCCCACGCGCGGGCGCCGCGTGAGTCGAGGCGCGGCGCAAATCCCCCGCGCAAATGGGCTCTACGTCTGGGCGCTAAGTCGCGAACAAGTCTCGCTCGATGTTTTTGAACGCCTTGAACTCGAGCGCATTGCCGGAAGGGTCCAGCAGGAACATCGTCGCCTGCTCACCCGGCTGACCCTTGAAGCGCACGTACGGCTCGATGACGAACTTCACGCCCGCGTTACGAATGCGCTCCGCGAGCGCGTGGAACGTCTCCATCTCCAGCACGACGCCGCAGTGGGGCACCGGCACACCGTGCCCGTCGACGTGATTGTGAATCTGCTGAATCTTGCCGTCCTTGCCGAGCGCTGGATTCAGATGACACACGAACTGGTGGCCGAAGAGGTTGAAGTCCACCCACTGGGTATCGCTGCGCCCTTCGGTGCAGCCGAGCGTGTCTTTGTAGAAGCGGCGCGCTTCGGCGATGTCTCGCACCTGCACGGCGATGTGGAACGGAGTCAGGGCCAAAGTCGATTCCTCGGTGAGCGGGCGCGGCCACTCAGGCCGGGTCCGCGGGCTGAAGGATCACGAGATGGCGCTCGGCGTTCAAGCCCGGCACGGCGAGCGCCCGCGTCTCGATCACGCGCCAGGTGCGCGGGACCGCGGCGATCTCGGCGTCGGGGCGCTTGCCTTTCATTGCGAGCACGCGAGTCTGCGGTCCGCAGAGCGGGGCCACTTTCTCGAGGAGCTCCGGTAACGCGGCGAATGCGCGCGCGACGACCGTGTCGAACGGCGACGGTGCTGGGGCACGCGGCGACTCGCCGCGCCGCGGGTCGGCTCGCGGCCGGTCGGCCCGCTGCGAGGGGGCCCGCTGCGAGGGGGCTCGCTGCGAATCCGCGAGCACCGAGTCGGCCCGCTGCGTGTCAGCGCGCTGCGGGTCGGCGGCCTGTGAGTCAGCGCCCTGCGAAACCACCGGCTGCCAACTGGATTGCAAGGCGCGCAATCCGGCTTCCGCCCGCGCATGCACTGCCGTCACGTTCGCGAGGCCCAGCGTGCGCACGGCATGCGCGACGAAGCGCACCTTCTTGTTATTCGAATCGATGAGCGTGAAGACGCGGTTGGGATACACCACCGCCAACGGCAACCCCGGAAAGCCCGCACCCGTTCCCACGTCCGCAACTCTTTGCCCCGCCAGCGCCGTGTGCACCGACAAGCTGTCGAGCAGATGATGCGTGATCATCTCGGCGCGATCGGTGATCGCGGTGAGATTGTGCGTGCGGTTCCACTTCGCGAGCTCGCCGAGCAGCCGCAGCAGTTGCTCCGCCTGCCGCGCGGTCAGCGCGACGCCGAGAGTTCGGGCGTCACGAATCAGCCCCTCCTGCTCCGTTGCGCGCGAGCCGTTCACGGCCTGATTGCGGCTCCCGTGCCGGCTAGCCGTTCGTCACCATGGTCGCCACGAGCTCGTTCACGGGCATCGCATCGAGCTTGGCCGCGTCAGCGAAGGCGCCAATCACGAGCGCCGCCTGCTTTTCCTTGAAGTGCGCCGCGACCGACGTCTCGAACTTCTTCACCAGCACCGGCATGCCCTCGTCGCGGCGCTTGCGGTGACCGATCGGCACGTCGACCTGGATGCGTGGCGTCGACGAGCCATCGCGGAAGAACACTTGCACGGCATTGCCGATGTAGCGCTTGTCGGGCGCGTAGTATTCCTGCGTGAACGTCGCGTTCTCGCGCACCTGCATCTTCGCGCGGAGCGCATCGATACGCGGATCGCTCGCCACCTTGTCTTCGTAGTCTTCGGCGGTGAGGCGCCCGAAGATCAGCGGCACGGCAACCATGTACTGAATGCAGTGATCGCGATCCGCCGGATTGGCCAGCGGCCCCGTCTTGTCGATGATGCGCACCCCCGGCTCCTGCGTCTCGATCGTCACGCTCGAGATCTCCGACAGCCGATCGCGCACGAGCGGATGCAGTTGCATGGCGCACTCCACGGCCGTCTGCGCGTGAAACTCCGCCGGGAAGGAAATCTTGAACAGCACGTTCTCCATCACATAGCTGCCGAACGGCTGTGGCAGCGAGAATGGCTTGCCCTTGAACAGCACGTCATAGAAGCCCCACGTCTTCGCGGTGAGCGCGGACGGATAGCCCATCTCCCCTTTGAGCGCCATCAGCGCCAGACGCACGGCGCGCGACGCGGCGTCGCCGGCGGCCCAGCTCTTGCGGGAACCCGTGTTGGGCGCATGCCGATACGTGCGCAGCGCGCCGCCGTCGAGCCACGCGTTCGAGACGGCGTTGATCACCTGCTCGCGCGTGCCGCCGAGCATCGCCGTGACGACTGCGGTGGAGGCCACACGCACGAGGATCACATGATCGAGGCCTACGCGATTAAAGCTGTTCTCCAGCGCGAGCACGCCTTGGATCTCGTGCGCCTTGATCATCGCCGTGAGCACATCGCGCACCGAGGGCGGCGTCGTGCCTTCCATGCGGGCCTTGCGCGCGAGGTAGTCCGCCACGGCGAGAATCGCGCCCAGATTGTCCGATGGATGCCCCCATTCCGCCGCGAGCCAGGTGTCGTTGAAGTCGAGCCAGCGAACCATCGCACCGATCGAGAACGCCGCCTGAACGGGGTCGAGCTCGTAGGAAGTGCCCGGCACCCGCGCGCCGCCCGGCATGACCGCGCCCGGCACCACCGGACCCAGCAGGCGCGTGCACGCCGGATATTTCAGCGCCTGGAAGCCGCACGCGAGCGTGTCCATCAAGCAGTAGCGCGCGGTGTCGTACGCGCTCTTGCTCGTGATCTTCGCGCCGTGCGCGTAATCGGCGATCGCAACGAGCACGGCATCCGGATCCGGCCGCTTCGCGGATTTGTCGTCGTAGCTCGACATGGACGTGAAACCTTTAGGTGCGTTGCTCGAGAGGAACGAACGAGATGTTTTCCGGGCCGACGTAGTTCGCGTTCGGGCGGATGATCTTGCCGTCGGCGCGCTGCTCGATGACATGCGCCGCCCAGCCGGTGGTGCGCGCGATCACGAACAGGGGCGTGAACATCGAGGTCGGCACGCCCATCATGTGGTATGAGACGGCCGAGAACCAGTCGAGGTTTGCGAACATCTTCTTGAGCGACATCATCTCGCTCTCGATGCGCGCGGCGATCTCGAAGCCCTTCATGTCGCCCGCTTCCTGCGAGAGCTTGCGCGCGACTTCCTTGATCACCTGGTTGCGCGGATCGGCGATCGTGTACACCGGGTGCCCGAAGCCGATGATCACTTCCTTGTTCGCAACGCGCGCGCGGATGTCCGCCGCCGCCTCGTCCGGCGTCTGATAGCGGCTCTGGATTTCGAACGCGACTTCGTTGGCACCGCCGTGCTTCGGGCCGCGCAGCGCGCCGATGGCGCCCGTGATGCACGAGTACATGTCCGACCCCGTGCCCGCGATCACGCGCGCGGCGAACGTCGACGCGTTGAATTCGTGCTCGGCATACAGGATGAGCGAGGTGTGCATCGCCCGCACCCACGAGTCCGGCGGCGCGCGCCGGTGCAGCAGATGCAGGAAGTGCCCGCCAACCGACTCGTCCTCGGTCTCGACCATGATCCGCTGACCCGAGTGACTGAAGTGATACCAGTACGTGAGCATCGAGCCGAGCGAAGCGATCAGGCGATCCGCGATGTCGCGCGCGCCGGCCGCGTTGTGATCGTCTTTCTCCGGCAGCGCGCAGCCGAGCACCGACACGCCGGTGCGCATCACGTCCATGGGATGCGCGGCGGCCGGCAGCGCCTCGAGCGCCGTGCGCACGACCGCGGGCAGGCCACGCAAGCTCTTCAGCTTCGCCTTATATCCCGCGAGCTCCGCGCGATTCGGCAGCTTGCCGTGCACGAGCAGATACGCGATCTCCTCGAATTCGCACTTGTTCGCGATGTCGAGGATGTCGTAGCCGCGGTAGTGGAGATCGTTGCCGGTGCGCCCCACCGTGCAGAGCGCGGTGTTACCGGCGGGCACGCCGGAGAGCGCAACGGACTTCTTGGGCTTTGCGCCGCCGGGGAGGTTCGAGGCTTCAGTCATGACGGATCACTTCTTCGCAGCGGGTGGAGGGCTCGCCGCGCCGAACAGCTCGTCGAGCTTCTTTTCGTAATCGAGATAGCCGAGCGTCTCGTACAGCTCGGCGCGCGTCTGCATGAGAGGCACGACGTTCTTCTGCGTGCCTTCGCGCCGGATGGCGTTGTACACCGTCTCGGCCGCGCGGCTCATCGCACGAAACGCCGAGAGCGGATACAGCACCATGCGCACGCCGACCGATGCGAGCTCCTGCACCGTGAAGAGCGGCGTCTTGCCGAACTCGGTCAGATTGGCCAGCACCGGGACGCGCACGGCCGACGTGAACTGCCGGTACTCGTCGAGTGTCGTCAGCGCCTCGGCGAAGATCATGTCGGCACCAGCCTCGACGTACGCCCCGGCGCGATCCACGGCGGCCTGCTGTCCTTCGACCGCATGCGCGTCGGTGCGCGCCATCACGATGAAAGCGTCATCCGTGCGGCCGTCCACGGCGGACTTGATGCGATCGACCATCTCCTCGGCCGGCACCAGCTCCTTGCCGGGCCGATGGCCGCAACGCTTGGTCGCGACCTGATCCTCGAGATGCATCCCGCCGGCGCCGGACTTGATGAGCTGCGCGCACGTGCGCGCGATGTTGAAGGCCCCACCCCAGCCGGTATCCGCATCGACGAGCAGCGGCACGGCGGTCGCGGCGGTAATGCGGCGCACGTCCTCGCATACATCGTTCAGCGAGGTCATGCCGAGGTCCGGCAAGCCGAAGGACGCGTTGGCGACGCCCGCGCCCGAGAGGTAGAGCGCGCGAAATCCGGCGCGCTCGGCGAGCAGCGCGCAATACGCATTCACGGTGCCGACGGCCTGAAGGGGACGTTCGGCTTCGAGCGCGGCGCGCAGGCGCGCTCCGGCGGAGGAGTTGGATGACATGCACGGGCCCCGACAGAGGGTCGCGAGTTTACCACCGAGAATGCTACCGGCGGGTAAGTATTGCGCGGGACCGACGTTTT
>DASZSS010000435.1:0-3128 GCA_035548535.1 Steroidobacteraceae bacterium | reverse complement strand
TGCATGCGCGTGCCGGACACCGCCTCGTAGACGTCCATGAGCTCCTCGCGCTCCTTGAAGCACAGGAGGAACACGGTCATCGCACCGATGTCCAGGCCGTGGGCGCCGAGCCACATCAGGTGGTTCAGCAGCCGGGTGATCTCATCGAACATCGTCCGGATGTACTGCGCCCGTTCCGGCGGCCGGATCCCCAGCAGCCGCTCGATCGCCATCACATATGCGTGCTCGTTGCACATCATCGAGACGTAGTCGAGGCGGTCCATGTAGCCGATCGACTGGTTGAAGGGCTTCGACTCGGCCAGCTTCTCGGTTCCCCGATGCAGCAGCCCGATGTGCGGATCGGCCTTCTGGATGACCTCGCCATCGAGCTCGAGCACCAGGCGCAGCACGCCGTGCGCCGCCGGATGCTGCGGGCCGAAGTTCATCGTGTAATTGCGGATTTCGACGGGGTCGCTGCTCATCGGGGTATGTTCGGGTCACGAAGGGCCGGCTCGTAGCGGTGATCCTCGCGGATCACTTTGGGCACGAGCACGCGCGGCTCGATGCTGACGGGCTGGTAGACGACGCGCTTGCGCTCGGGGTCGTAGCGCACCTCGACGTTGCCCGTCAGCGGGAAGTCCTTGCGGAACGGATGGCCGATGAAGCCGTAGTCCGTGAGGATGCGCCGCAGATCCGGATGACCGCGGAAGAGAATGCCGTAGAGATCGAACGCTTCGCGCTCGAACCAGTTCGCCGAGGCCCAGATGTCGACCACCGAATCGATGACCGGATCGCCGGCCTCGTCCATGTCGCAGAGGCCGATGATGCGCAAGCGCGCGTTGTGCGTGATCGACAGGAGCTGATAGGCGACGACGAACCGCGGACGCTGCTTGACGATGTCATCGGCGCCGAACTGGTACTCGCGGTTGTGCTCGCCGCGACCGCCCTCGCCCGCCTCGCTCGAGTCGCTCGGCGCCGTGACGCGCGCGACGCGGCCGCGGCTGAAGCCGGAGCGCGTGGCGGAATGCGTCTGCCACTCGTCGCGGCCGTAGACGAGGTAGTCGACGCCCGCGAGGTCCATCAGCATCTCGAAGCGCAGATCGGGCTCGTCGCGCAGCGTCCTGCAGACGGCGAGCAGATCGGCGGCCTTCACCTGATAGGCGAGCTCATCCGGCAGCGCAGGCACTCGGGTGACGCGACCCGAGAGGTGCGCATCGACCTTCGCGGCAAGGGCTTCGACATTCTTCATGCGCGGCAATCCGTCCGTTTCAGCGAGCGATCGTGCTCGTGCGCTCGATTTTTTTCTGCAGCTGGATGATGCCGTACACGAGCGCTTCGGCCGTGGGTGGGCAGCCGGGTACGTACACGTCGACGGGCACGATGCGATCGCACCCGCGAACCACGGCGTACGAGTAGTGGTAGTAGCCGCCGCCGTTGGCGCACGACCCCATCGAGATCACCCAGCGCGGCTCGGCCATCTGGTCGTACACCTTGCGCAGCGCCGGGGCCATCTTGTTCACCAGCGTGCCGGCGACGATCATCACGTCCGACTGGCGCGGGCTCGGGCGGAACACCACGCCGAAGCGGTCGAGGTCGTAGCGCGAGGCGCCCGCGTGCATCATCTCGACGGCGCAGCAGGCGAGACCGAAAGTCATCGGCCAGAGCGAGCCGGTGCGCGCCCAATTGATGAGATTGTCGAACTGAGTCGTGAGGAATCCGCGCTGCGCGAAGCCGTCGGGGCCCTGGTCTTCTAATCCCACTCGAGTGCTCCCTTCTTCCACTCGTAGATGAACCCGACCACGAGGATCAGCAGGAAGAAGCCCATCGCGACCAGGCCGAAGACGCCGATGCGCTCGAGCGCCACGGCCCACGGAAACAGGAACGCGATCTCGAGATCGAACACGATGAAGAGAATGGCGACGAGGTAGTAGCGCACGTCGAATTTCATGCGCGTGTCTTCATACGCCTCGAAGCCGCACTCGTAGGGTGAGACCTTTTCGCGGTCGCCGTGAAAGCGCGAGAAGAATCGTCCGAAAACGTTGCCCAGCAGTAGCAGCAGCGCGGCCAGGCCTGCGGCGACGACGAGGAAAATGAGAACGGGCAGGTAGTTCGCCAGCATGTTCAACCCACATCAAAAGGGGACAGTTCGCATCCCCGCGCGCTGCCCCCCGTGTCGGCCGCGCATTCTACAAGACCAGACAAAATAATGAGTGACTCTTAAGAGTTACTCGCCATTCCTGACGACGGCGCTTCGCGGCCGTCCGCGCTACGCAGCCACCCATGCGTGGCCGCATCACAAGGCATGGCCTCAGGTTGGCGCGCGAAAGCCTTGCGCCCCGGGCATCCCGTGAAATCGCTACCCGAGGGCATGAACAAACATCTGGTGCGGACGGGGAGACTCGAACTCCCATGCCTTGCGGCGCTAGCCCCTCAAGCTAGTGTGTCTACCAATTCCACCACGTCCGCAGCGGCGCGCGGCGCGCGCCGTTGGAAACTCACTTCTTCTCGGGCCCGTTCGCGGGCGCCGGGATTTCGGCCGGTGCGGGCGTATTCGCCGGCGCCGGCGTCGTCGATGGCGCAGGCGCGGGGGCCGAATTGCCCGTGGCCGGAGCCGGCACCACCGGTGTCTGTCCGGCACCGTTCGCGGGCTCGGGCGCGGTCGTGCCCGCCGCCTCGTCGAGGATGGTCTTCGGTGCCGCCGCCTGCTGCGAACCCATGTACGCGAGCGCGAGGCTGTTCAACATGAACACGGCCGCGAGAATCGCAGTGGTCCGCGAGAGGGCCGTGCGCGCACCGCGAGCGCCGAACACCGTGCCCGACGCACCGGCGCCGAAGCCGGCGCCCGCGTCGGCACCCTTGCCGCGCTGAAGCAGCACGAGGCCCACGATGCCGAAGCACACGAAGACCTGCACGCCCATCAAAATCATTCGCAACATGCCTACAAACCTATGCCTGGAAGGCCGCCTCAGTGAGGCCGCGCCGCCGCCAGGATCGCAAGGAACTCATCGGCTTTGAGCGAGGCGCCGCCGATCAGGCCGCCGTCCACGTCCGGCATCGCGAAGAGCTCGGCCGCGTTTCCGGCCTTGACACTGCCGCCGTAGAGGATCCGCGTTTCGGCCGCGATCTTAGCACTGCGCGCGTGCAGCCGC
>DASZSS010000434.1:0-3539 GCA_035548535.1 Steroidobacteraceae bacterium | reverse complement strand
AATGGTCGTGGCGACCGAGGTGTTCTGATGGCCGATCGACCCGGGCGCTGAGCCTTCGGCGAAATGCGCGAACGCCGCGAGCGGGACCATTGATGCGGCCGCCGAGCTCACCGCGGCACCCGTCGTGGGGTCGCGCGAGGGCAGCACGATGGATGGCGCGGGCAATGTCGACGACGCGCTGCTTGCGGCCGTGCCGCCCGCTGTGCCGGCGGCACCGCCTGTTGCGGCACCGATGCCTGTTCCGGCAGTGGCAGTGGTTGCACCTGTTCCGGCAGTCGCCGCCGGGCGCGCCGGTACGTAGATGTCGTTCAGCGCCGCGGGCGACTGCGCGAACTGAGGCGCCACTTCCATGATCACGTGGTACTGATTGAGGCTCGTGTAGATCGTCGAGACCTGCCGCTGCCCGAACGCGTCGTACAGCGTGTTGTCGATGTCTCGCGCCGTGACTCCGAAGCGCGACGCCGTGCCCTGGTCGACCTGCACGAACGTTTCGATGCCGTGGTCCTGCTGATCCGTGTCGACGTCCGTGAGCACGGGGTCTTGCTTCATCCGCTCGGCGAGCTTCGTGGCCCAGGTGCGTAGCAGGGGAAGATCATCGCTCTGCAGTGTGTACTGATACGTCGAGTTGGATTGACGCCCGCCGATGCGCACGTCCTGCACGGGATTCAGGAACAGCGCGACGCCCGTCACGCGTGCCAGCTTCGGGCGCAGTCGCTGGATGACGTCTGCGGTGCCTCCAGTGCGCTGGTCACGCGGCTTCAGCGTCGCGAACATGAAGCCGCCGCCCGCTCGCGAGCCGCCGGTGAATCCCACCACCGTCGCGATGTCCGGATCGCTGCGGATGATGTCGACGAGTTGCTTGAGCTTGCCCCGCATCGCCTGGAACGAGATGCTCTGATCCGCGCGCATCCCACCGTTGAGCTGCCCGAGATCCTGCGTCGGAAAGAATCCCTTCGGCACGATGACGTACAGGTAGCCGCTGAGCGCGACGATTCCGATCAGCAGCAGCACCATCATCGGCGCGTGCGCGAGCGACCAGTCGAGCGCGTGGCCGTAGCCGCGCACCAGGCGCTCGAAGAGCCCGCGCGCCCAGCGCGCGACCCGTCCCGGCGAGCGCGGATCGTGTCCCCGCTTCAGCACGAACGCACACATCATCGGCGTGAGCGTCAGCGACACCACGAGCGAGATCATGACGGCCGCGGCGAGCGTCAGCGCGAACTCGCGGAACAAGCGGCCGATGATGCCCCCCATGAAGATGAGCGGCGTGAACACTGCAACCAGCGAGACGCTGATCGAGACCACCGTGAAGCCGACCTCGCGTGCCCCGAGCAGCGCGGCCTTCATGCGCTCCATGCCGGACTCGAGGTGCCGCGAGATGTTCTCCAGCACGACGATGGCATCGTCCACCACGAAGCCCGTGGCGACGGTTAGCGCCATCAGCGACAGGTTGTTGAGACTGTAGCCGGCCAGGTACATGACGCCGAGCGTCCCGAGGATCGAGACGACCACGGCCGCAGCCGGCACGAGCGTCGCGCGCACGCTCGTGAGAAAGAGGCTCACCACCAGCACGACCAGCACCAGCGCGATCAGCAGAGTCACCTCCACCTCGTGCAGCGAGGCGCGGATCGAGGTCGTCCGATCGGTGGCGACCTCGAGATTCACGTCGGCGGGCAGGCTCGCCCGCAGTTGCGGCAGGATCGCCTTCACCGCATCGACGGTCGCGATGATGTTCGCGCCGGGTTGCCGCGTGATCACGACGATGACGGCGGGCTCGCCGTTGAAGAGGCCCTCGGTGTGAATGTCCTCGACGCTGTCGTTCACTTCAGCGATGTCGCTCAGCCGGACCGCCGCGCCGTTGCGCCAGGCGACGACGAGATTGCGATAGTTCGCCGCCACGCGGCCGTTGTCGTTCGTGTAGATCTGGTAGCGAAACGAGCCGTTCTCGATGACGCCTTTCGGACGGTTCGGGTTCGCGGAATTCAGGGCCGTGCGCACATCCTCGAGGCTGATGCCATAGTGGGAGAGCGCGAACGGCGCGATCTCGACGCGCACGGCGGGCAGCGAGCCGCCGCCGAGCTCGACGTCGCCCACTCCGCTCACTTGCAAGAGCCGCTGCTGGATGATGTTCGAAGTCGCGTCGTAGATCTGGCCCGGCGTGCGCGTCTTCGAAGTGAGCGCGAGGATCATGATCGGCGAGTCCGCCGGGTTCACCTTGCGATACGTCGGGTTGGATTTCAGCGTCGCCGGCAAATCGGCGCGCGCGGCGTTGATCGCCGCCTGCACGTCGCGGGCGGCGCCGTTGATGTCGCGATCGAGGTTGAACTGCAGAGTGATGCGCGTCCTGCCGAGCGTGCTCGAGGAGGTCATCTCGTTCACATCGGCGATGACGCCGAGACGGCGCTCGAGAGGCGTGGCGACACTGGTCGCCATCGTTTCGGGGCTCGCGCCCGGGAGGTTCGCGGTCACGGAAACCGTCGGGAAATCCACTTCCGGCAACGGCGAAACGGGCAGCACGAAGAACGCGCCGATTCCCGACAGCGCCAGCCCGATGGCCAGCAACATCGTGCCGATCGGGCGGCGAACGAACGGCGCCGACAGGTTCACGCGGGCGTCCTTTCGCCGGCGGGGCCCGAACGTCGCTTCGCCATGCGATCGAACACCAGATAGATCACCGGCGTCGTGAACAGGGTGAGCAGCTGGCTCACGATCAAGCCGCCGAAAATCGCGACCCCGAGCGGGTGACGCAGCTCCGAGCCCATGCCGAGCCCGAGCATCAGCGGCACGGCCGCGAACAGCGCCGCGAGCGTCGTCATCAGGATCGGCCGGAAGCGCAGCAGCGCGGCTTCGTGAATCGCGGCGCGCGGGCTCTTGCCGGCGCGCTCGGCGTCGATCGCGAAGTCGATCATCATGATCGCGTTCTTCTTGACGATGCCGATGAGCAGAATGATGCCGATGATGCCGATCACGCCGAGGTCGCTCCCCGTCAGGAGCAACGCGAGCAGCGCGCCGACGCCGGCGGAAGGCAGCGTCGAGAGAATCGTCAGCGGGTGGATATAGCTCTCGTAGAGCACCCCGAGCACGATGTATACGCAGACGACGGCCGCGAGAATCAGCCACAGCTCGTTCTGCAGCGATGCCTGGAAGGCGTTCGCCGCGCCGAGGAAGGTCATCGTGAGGCTCGGCGGCAAGGGCAACTCGCGCGCGGCCGCACGAATCTCTTCGACCGCGCGGCCCAGCGATACGCCGGGCGCCGTGTCGAAGTCGACGGTCGCGGCGGGAAATTGGCCGACGCGGTTGATCTCGAGCGGCGCCGCCTGCTGCGTCACCGAGGCGATGGCGGTGAGCGGCGTGGGCGCACCCGAGCCCGTTTGGATGTTCACGAGGCTCAGGTCCCGCGTCGAGGTCACGAGCCCCGGCTTCGCCTCGAGGATGACGCGGTACTGATTGGTATCGGTGAAGATCGTCGAGATGATGCGCTGGCCGAATGCGCTGTAGAGCGCTTCATCGACCGTCGCCGCGGTGATCGACAGGCGCGCCGC
>DASZSS010000433.1:0-16525 GCA_035548535.1 Steroidobacteraceae bacterium | reverse complement strand
GAGCGTCGCCTGCAGCTCCTTGAAGCGCTCGAGCGGCGCATCGGGCGGTGTGTACGTGCGATCGGGCGCGTACGGATATCGGTCACCGGGGCCGAAAATGTGACAGTGCGCGTCACATGCACCGGGTGGCGCACGGAACTTCGGCGTGCGCGTGTTCGGGTCGGGAGCCTTGCAGGTCGGGATCATTCCGGCTGTGTCGTTCGAGGGATGAGAAGGATGGAAGGCTCCGCTATGGTATCGGCCACCCTGCGGCGGGACAATCGCCGCACATCCGACGTTCATTTTTCCGCGCGAGGAATTTCGCTCTGGCACAGGCGCAGGTCGCCACTTCGGCCGCTCCGGATACCGAGTTTTCGCTGCTCATCGACGGCGAGCTGACGAGCGCCGCCGAGCGGCTCGAGGTGATCAATCCCGCAACGGGAGCCGTGTTCGCGCGCTGCCCGGCCGCCGGCCGCGCCGAGCTCGAGCGCGCCGTCGCCGCCGCGCGCCGCGCCTTGCCGCGGTGGCGCGCGCTCTCGTTCGAAGATCGCACGGAATCCATCAAACGAATGGCAGCTATTCTGCGCGCGAATCAGGACGCGCTCGGCGCGCTCCTGACGCGCGAGCAGGGCAAGCCGCTCGCCCAGGCCCGGGACGAGATCGCCCGCGCGGCGAGCCAGTCCGAGGGGCTGACGCGAATTTCGATAGAAAGCGAGCTAATTATCGACGATGCCGAGCGCCGCATCGAGGTGCGTTATGTCCCGCTCGGCGTGGCCGGCATCATCACGCCCTGGAATGCGCCCATCAACCTCGCGGCGGGGCCGCTGACCTCGGCGCTCTACACGGGCAACACGGTCGTCCTGAAGCCCTCGCCGTACACCCCGCTCAGCACGCTGAAGCTCGGCGAGCTGATCCGCGACGTGTTCCCGCCGGGCGTGGTGAACGTGCTCGCGGGCGGTGACGCCCTCGGTCAGTGGCTGACGGAGCACCCGGGCATCGACAAGATCTCCTTCACGGGCTCGGTCGCCACCGGCAAGAAGGTGATGGCGAGCGCGGCGGGCACGCTGAAGCGGGTCACGCTCGAGCTGGGCGGCAACGACGCCGCCATCGTGCTCGACGACGTCGACCCGCGGGCGGTCGCGCCGAAGCTGTTCTTCGCCGGCTTCGTGAACAGCGGGCAGGTCTGCATGGCCGTCAAGCGCATCTACGCGCACGAGAAGATCTACGACGCCCTGTGCGCGGCGCTCGTCGAGGACGCGCGCAAGTGGACGGTGGGCGATGGCCTCGATCCGGCCACGAAGCTCGGGCCGATTCAGAACCGCATGCAATACGAGAAGGTCGTGAGCCTGCTCGAGGACACCAAGCGCGCCGGCGCGCGCTTTCTCGCGGGCGGCGAGGTGCCGCAGGGCAAGGGCTACTTCTTCGCGCCGACGCTGGTCACCGACATCGCGGAGGACAGCCGGCTGGTGCGCGAGGAACAGTTCGGCCCGATGGTACCGATCCTGAAGTTCACGGACGTGGAAGACGCCATCCGGCGCGCCAACGACACGCGCTACGGCCTGAGCGGCTCGGTGTGGAGCCGCGACGTCGAGCGCGCCGCGGCCATCGCGGCCCGGCTCGAAGTGGGTACGGCTTGGGTGAACCAGCACCGCGCCACCGCCCCGAACGTGCCGTTCGGCGGCGCCAAGGAATCCGGCATCGGTCGGGTATATGCCGAGATGGGGCTGAAGTCCTACATGGAGCCGCGCGTCGTGAGCATCCTCAAGCAGCCGCTCTGAGTCACTCGGCGGCGCTCAGCGCGCCCGGGCGAGCAGCGTCAGCGAGACGCCGGCGAGCAGTGCGGTCGGCAGCCAGGCGAGCAGGACCGGGTTCAGATCGAACACCAACGTCCCGCTCTCGATGAGCCGCTGGAGCAGGAAGAACCCGATCCCCAGCATCAGACCGATCGCCGTGCGCGTACCGGCGCCCGCCGAGCGCAGCGAGCCGAGCACGAACGGGATCGGCAGGAGCACCGCGAACGCGATTGCGATCGTGCGGGCGATGCGCGACCAGAACGCGAACACGTACGGCCGCGCATCGAGCGCGTTCGCCTGGTAGTAGCGGATCAGACCCCACAGTGTGGCGATCTGCATGTCGTGCGGATCGTCCACCGCAAGCCCGAGAAACTGCGCGCCGAGGCTCGATTCGAGCCGCCGCTCGCCGCCGTTGCGCGTCACCACGCGCTCCGGCGTGAAGCGCGACTCCGAGTAGCCATGCAGCGTCCAATCGCCCGCGCTCCCCGCGGTGGCGCGCGCGGCATGCCCGATCGCCAGCAGCCGGTGATCGGGAGACAGCTCGAAGATCGTCATGCCGCCGAACTGCCGCTCGCCCGACTGCCGCGTCGCGTTGAAGATCAGGGTGCCATCTCGCACCCACGCGCCGCCGTTGCCGCCGAACGTGATATCCGTGAACTTGCTGAAGGCCTTCTGCTGCTTGGCGGCCTGCTGGAGCTGCGGCGCGAGGAATTCGCCGACCCCGATCGCGATCACGATCAGGATGGCGCCGGCAATGAGCGCAGCGCCCGCGATGCGCGCGGGCGAAATGCCCGTCGCGCGGATCACTGTGATTTCGCTGCCGCGGGCGAGCGTACCGAGCCCCATGAGCGAGCCGATGAGCGCGGCAATCGGCAGCAACTGCCAACCCTGCTCCGGCAGATTCAACAGCACGAAAAGCAGCGCGTCGCGCGCCCTGTAGTTGCCGACGCCGATGTCATCCTGCTGTCCGATGAACAGAAACAGCGCGCCGAGTGCGAGCAGCAGCAGCGCCCACATCCCGACGGCGCCGAGAATGGTGCGGACGAGGTAGCGATCCAGCGCGTTCATGCCGGCACGACGTCCGGCGCGACCTCGCGATAGCGCAAGCGCGCGAGCAGCCGCGGACCGTAGATGTAGAGCAGCGCGAGCGCGGTGACAACGAGGTGCACCCACCACAGCCCGAGCCATTCGGGCACCTTGCCGCGGGCGATCCACACCTTGCCCGCCGAGAGGATCGTCGAGTACACGAAGTAGATCAGCACCGCGTGCAGGAAGCGCGCGTATCGGCCCTCGCGCGGCCGCAAGCGGCTCAGCGGCACGGCCAGCAATGTCAGCACGATGCACATCACCGGCGTCGCGACACGCCAGTGCAGCTCGGAGCGCTTTTCGAGGTCCGTCGACGCGAGCAGCGCACGCGTCGGCTCCGCCTCGGTCGCGGTGATCGTGTCGGTCAGCTTCGGCACCTGGACCGGAATGGTGTTCTCCGCAAAGCGCATCATGCGGAACTTGGGGCTCCCCGGGATCCCCTCGAAGCGCTGGCCGTCATAGAGCGTGATGGTGTGCGTCAACCCATCCGCGCCGACCAGATGGCGGGCGCGCTGGGCCAGCGCCACTTCGACGGTGCCGTCGCGAGTGCGCTCGACGAACACGTTGGTCAGCGTGCCGTCCTTTTCGACCCCTTCTGCGTACACCACGGCATCGCTGCCGCCAAACGTGCGGAATCGCCCGGGCAATATGGGCGCGAACTGCCCCGCCTGCAGCGCGGTCTTGCGAAGCGAGAGCGTCTTCGCGATGGCATCCGGCGCCACGAAGAGCGTCAGCCACGCCATCACGGCGGTGATGGCCACCGTCAGAAACATCACCGGGAGATAGAGCGTTTTGGCGCCGACACCGCACGCCAATGCCGCGGCCATCTCGCTGTCGTGATACAGCCGGCCGTACGCCAGCACGACGCCGAGGAGCAAGCCGACCGGCATGATGACGGTGAGGTTCTGCAAAGCGCCGAGCCAGATCAGCTCCAGCACGACGCTCTTCGGAAACTGGTTTTCGGCCGCCCGCTGCAGCACGCGCGCGAGCTGGTTCGTGAGCAGCAGAACCAGCAGCACCCCCGTCACGGCCAGCCAGGTGAGCACCACTTCCCGCAGGATGTATCGATCCAGAATCCGCCGCAAAGCGCTCTCTCACCTTTCGCGCCGGCCGCCATGGCATGGCGCCGACATTTGCAGCCGCGGCCTTTTACCGCCGCGGCCTTGAGTTACACTGCGCCACCCTAAATCAGACCGGTCCGCGCCTCAACGTGTGGCGAGCGAACCGCCCGCGCTCCTAAGGAGAAGAACGAATGCAGTTTGATGTCTGGACGAAGGGAGTCGTGACGCTCGAGACCGAGTGCCTGGTGCTCGGCGTATTCGAGGAAGGTGAGCTCACCGGGGAGGCCGCAGCGGTCGACACGGCCGCGGGCGGCAAGCTCGCGAAGCTCACCTCCCGCGGCGATTTCCCGGGTCGCAGCGGGGAGACGCTCCTGATACCGGAGCTGCCCGGGGTGAAGGCCGAGCGGGTGCTGCTCGTCGGCCTCGGTGCGCAGAAGAGTTTCAGCCGCAGGGCCTTTCGCAAGGCGATCGGGGCGGCGGTCGGGGCCATCGCGCGCACGCGCATCGCGAGCGCGGCGTTCGCCGTCGCCCGCCCGTCGTTCAACGATCTCGACGATTACTACTTCGGCCGCGTCGTCGCGGAAGTCACGGGCCAGACGCTGTATCGGACGAACGACCTGAAGAGCGCGAAGAAGCCCAAACCGCCCGCGCTCGCCAGCGTGCTCGCCGGTCCGGTGCGCGGCAGTGGTGCAACGGCCGCCAAGCGCGGTCTCACGCACGGCGCCGCCATCGCCGCGGCCGCCAAAGTACAGCGCGATCTCGCCAACTTGCCTGCGAACATCTGCACGCCGACGTATCTCGCGGAGCAGGCGAAGGCGCTCGCCAAAGCGCACTCCTCCATCAAGGTCACCGTGCTCGACGAAGCGGCCATCCGCAAGGAGAAGATGGGCTGCTTCCTCGCGGTCACGCAGGGCTCGGCGCAGCCGCCGCGCTTCATCGTGATCGAATACAAGGGGCCGAAGGCGCCGAAAGCGCCGATCGTGCTGGTCGGCAAGGGCATCACCTTCGACACCGGCGGCATCTCGCTGAAGGACCCGCCGAACATGGACGAGATGAAGTTCGACATGAGCGGCTCCGCGGCGGTGCTCGCGTCGCTCACGCTGGCGGCCGAGCTGCGTCTGCCGCTGAACGTCGTCGGGCTCATTGCCGCGGCCGAGAACATGCCGAGCGGCAAGGCGGTGAAGCCCGGCGACATCGTCACGAGCGCCTCGGGTCAGACCGTCGAGATTCTCAATACGGATGCGGAAGGCCGCCTCGTGCTCTGCGATGCGCTTCACTACGCACGTCGCTATGAGCCCGCCGCGGTGGTCGACATCGCGACGCTCACCGGCGCCTGCGTGGTCGCGCTCGGTGCGCATCACGCCGGCTGCATGTCGAACGACGACGCCCTTGCGCGCGAGCTCGTCGCCGCGGGCCAGCGCTCCGACGATCGCTGCTGGCAGCTGCCGCTCACCGAGGAGTACGGCGAGCAGCTCAAGAGCAATTTCGCCGACTTCGGGAACGTGGGCGGGCGTGAGGGCGGCGCGATCACCGCGGCCGCATTCCTTGGCAAGTTCACGAACGGCATGAAATGGGCGCACCTCGACATCGCCGGCACGGCGTACGTCGGGGGCGCGAACAAAGGCAGCACGGGCCGGCCGACGCCGCTGCTGGCGGACTTCCTGATTCATCGCGCGGGGCGCTGAAGGTCACCATCCGCCTGCCGTGATCGTCGATTTCTACGTTCTGGAGGAAGTGTCCGCACGCGCACGGCTGCGCACGGCGTGCCGCGTGGTCGAGAAGGCGTATCTCGCCGGCAATACCGTGCTCGTGTGGCACACGGAGCTCGAAGAGCTCAAGGAGTTCGACGAGCTGCTCTGGACGTTCGGCGACGGCAGCTTCGTGCCACACGAGCCCTTGAGCGCCGCCGGTTTCGAGGTCGCGCCCGTGCTGCTCAGCGTGGGCACGCCACCGAGCGTACCGTTCGACGTGCTCGTCAATCTTGCCGCCGACGTTCCCGCCTGCGCCGACGCCGCCCAACGCGTGGCGGAGTTCATCGACGGCGATCCAGGACGCCGCCAGGCCGGCCGCGCGCGGTTTCGCGCATACAAAGAGCGCGGGATTCAGCCGAACACGCACAACGTGGGCGGGTGACCGCCCGCCCCGAGCATCGACGCGCGCCGCGAGCCGCAGCCGGCCCCAGCCTCACCTGATGCGAGGCGACGCGCGCTCCAGCGTCGACGTTCGCGCCGACCCACCACCGTCGCGTTTCAGCGAAAGGCGTGACGTGCCCGTCCCGCCGAGACCTGTGCCGCAGCCCCGGAACCCCCTCTGGCTATAATCCCGCGTTCCCGAAGCAGTGAGCGGTCAATGGAAAAGGTCTACGCGCCGCACGAGATCGAGCGGCGAATTTACGAGCGCTGGGAGCAGAACGGCTGGTTCGCACCCCGCGGCACCGGCACGCCCTATGCGATCGCCATCCCGCCGCCGAACGTCACCGGCACGCTCCACATGGGCCATGCGTTCCAGCACACGCTCATGGACATGCTCACGCGCTATCACCGCATGCGCGGCGACGACACGCTGTGGCAGCCCGGCACCGACCACGCCGGCATCGCCACGCAAATGGTCGTCGAGCGCCAGCTCAACGCCGAGGGTAAGAAGCGCACCGACCTCTCCCGCGACGAGTTCGTCGCCCGCGTGTGGAAGTGGAAGGAGCAGTCCGGCGGCACGATCAGCGCGCAGATGCGGCGCCTCGGCGACTCCGTCGACTGGTCGCGCGATCGCTTCACGATGGACCCGGGCCTCTCGCGCGCGGTCGTCGAGGTGTTCGTGCGGCTCTACGAGGAGGGGCTGATTTATCGCGGCAAGCGGCTCGTGAACTGGGACCCGGTGCTGCTCACGGCCGTCTCGGACCTGGAAGTCGAGCCGGAGGAAGTCGAGGGCAATCTCTGGCACCTGCGCTACCCGCTGGCGGACGGCTCCGGCCATGTCGTCGTCGCGACGACACGCCCGGAAACCATGCTCGGTGACACCGCCGTCGCGGTGCACCCCGACGACGAGCGCTACCGGCACCTCGTCGGCAAGCACATCAAGCTGCCCCTCGCGGAGCGCGAGATTCCGATCATCGCCGACAGCTACGTCGATGCCGCGTTCGGCTCGGGCTGCGTGAAGATCACGCCGGCGCACGATTTCAACGACTACGAGGTCGGCCAGCGCCACGCGTTGCCGATGATCAACGTGTTCACCCCGCGCGCGGCGATGAACGACAACGTGCCGCCGCGCTTTCGCGGGCTCGACCGCTTCGAGGCGCGCAAGCGCGTCGTCGCCGAGCTGGAGGCCGCCGGGCTCCTCGAGAAGGTCGAGAAGCACAAGCACAGCGTGCCGAAGGGCGATCGCAGCGGCGCCGTGCTCGAGCCGTATCTCACGGACCAGTGGTACGTGAAGATCGCACCGCTCGCCGCGCCCGCCATAGCCGCCGTCGAGCAGGGTCGCACCCGCTTCGTGCCGGAGAACTGGACCAACACGTACTTCCAGTGGATGCGGAACATCCGCGACTGGTGCGTGAGCCGTCAGCTCTGGTGGGGGCATCGCATCCCCGCCTGGTACGACGACGCGGGCAACGTGTACGTCGGCCGGGACGAGCCCGACGTCCGCGCAAAGCACGGTCTCGGCGCGGAGGTCGCGCTGCGCCGGGACGAGGACGTGCTCGACACCTGGTTCTCCTCGGCGCTCTGGCCGTTCTCGACGCTCGGCTGGCCGGAGAAGACGCCGGAGCTCGCCAAGTTCTATCCGACCTCGGTGCTCGTGACGGGCTTCGACATCATCTTCTTCTGGGTCGCGCGGATGATGATGATGGGCCTGAAGTTCATGGGCGATGTGCCGTTCCGCGAGGTCTATATCACGGGCCTGATCCGCGACGAGCACGGCGAGAAGATGTCGAAGACCAAAGGCAACGTCATCGACCCGCTCGACATCATCGACGGCATCGATCTCGAAACGCTGGTCGCCAAGCGCACGAGCGGGCTCATGCAGCCGCAGCTCGCGCCGCAGATCGAGAAGAACACGCGCAAGCAGTTCCCGGAAGGCATCGCGGCGCACGGCACGGACGCGCTGCGCTTCACGTTCGCGGCGCTCGCCGCGCCGAGCCACGACATCCGCTTCGATCTGCAGCGCGTCGCCGGCTATCGCAACTTCTGCAACAAGCTGTGGAACGCGGCGCGGTTCGTGTCGCTGTCGCTCGGGGATGCGGCGAGCATCGGCACGGGCCCGGCCGAGCGCTCGCTCGCCGACCGCTGGATTCGCTCGCGTTTCGGCAGGATGCTCGAGCAGGTGGAGAGCGCGCTGCGCGAATATCGCTTCGATTACGCCGCGACGGCGCTCTACGAGTACACCTGGTACGAGTTCTGCGACTGGTATCTCGAGCTCACGAAGCCGATCCTGCAGGATGAGAACGCCTCCGATGCGGCGAAGCGCGGCACGCGGCAAACCCTCGCGCAGATGCTCGAAGCCCTGCAGCGCGCGCTGCATCCCCTCATGCCGTTCATCACCGAGGAGATCTGGCGCTTCGTCGCGCCGCTCGCCGGCCGCAACGGGCCGACCGTGATGCTCGAGCCCTACCCCACCGCGCAGGAGTTCGCGCTCGATGCGGAGGCGGAGCGCGAGATCGAGTGGGTGCGCAACTTCATACTCGGCGTGCGCCAGATTCGCAGCGGCATGGACATCGCGCCCTCGAAGAAGCTGCCGGTCATCCTGCAGAACGCCTCGCCCGAAGACGTCGCGCGCGCGACGCAGCATCGCGCGTATCTCGATCGGCTGGCCGGCCTCGAGACGCTGGACATCCTGCCGCCCGGCGCCACCGCTCCCGAAGCCGCCACCGCGTTGATGGGCGAGCTCACGATTCTCGTGCCGCTCGCCGGGCTGATCGATGCGCAAGCGGAGGTCGAACGCCTGGAAAAGCTCATTGCGAAGACCCGCGACGAGCTGCGCAAGACCCACACGAAGCTCGCGAACGACAAGTTCGTGAACAACGCGCCCAAGGCCGTGGTGGATCAGGAGCGCGAGCGTCAAGCGGAGTTCCAGCGCTCTCTCACCAGCCTCGAAACGCAGCTCGCGCGCGTGCGCCGCCTGCTGGACCGGACATGAGCGCCGGCCCCGCCCAGCTCGCCGCGGCGCTCGCCGCCATCGAGAAGGTCATCCTGGGCAAGCCGGATCAGATCCGGCTGTGCTTCGCGTGCCTGCTCGCGCGCGGCCACCTGCTGATCGAGGACGTCCCCGGCGTCGGCAAGACGACGCTCGCGCACGCGCTCGCGCACGTGCTCGGGCTCTCGTGGCATCGCGTGCAGTTCACGAGCGATCTCCTGCCCGCGGACATCATCGGCGTGTCGGTGTTCGATCGCGCGAGCCAGCAGTTCGATTTCCGCAAGGGCCCGATCTTCACGCAGCTTCTGCTCGCGGACGAAGTGAATCGGGCGAGCCCGCGCACGCAGAGCGCGTTGCTCGAAGCGATGGAAGAGCGGCAGGTGAGCGCCGACATGACGACGTATCGCTTGCCAGAGCCGTTCTTCGTCGTCGCCACGCAGAACCCGCACGAGCAGCTCGGCACCTTCGCCTTGCCCGAGTCGCAGCTCGACCGCTTCCTGATGCGCGTGACGCTCGGCTATCCGGACGCGGCGCACGAGCGCGAGCTGCTGCGCAGTGGCGAGCGGCGCGACCTGCTGGCGAACATTCCGCCCGCGCTGACGCCCGAAGGCGTGGTCGAGCTGCAAGCCGCCGTGCGCAACGTGCACGTATCGGATGCGCTGCTCGACTACACGCAGACGCTCATCGGCCGCACGCGCCAGCGCGGCGACCTGAAGCTCGGGCTCTCGCCGCGCGCCGGTCAGGGACTCATTCGCTCGGCTCAGGCGTGGGCCTACATCGCCAACCGCAACGCCGTGCTGCCGGAAGACGTGCAGGCGGTGCTGCCCGCGATCGTCGCGCACCGCCTGGAGCTGCGCGATCCCGTCGAAGACAGCAGCGGACTTGCGATCGCGCGCGACTTGATCCGCGCGGTGCCCGTACCGCCATGAGTCGTGAAGCGCTTCCTGCGTAACCGGATCGCCGCCTGGGCGAAGCGTCGCCAGGGGCCGGATGTTCCTCCCGTCGAGCTGGCGAGCCGCCGCGTCTACATTCTTCCCACTCCGGTCGGCATCGGCTTCGCCCTCATGCTGCTCGTGATGCTCATTGCCGGGATCAACTACGGGAACAGCGTCGCGCTCTTCCTTACGTTCCTGCTCACCGGCTTCGGGCTGGTCACGATGCACCAGTGCCACCGCAATCTCGTGCGCACCTCGCTCACGAGCGCAGCGGCGCTACCGACCTTCGCTGGGACGCGCGGCACGTTGCGGGTCACGCTGCAGAACGACGCAAACTTCCGTCGCTACCAGATCGAGGTCGAGCCCACCGATGAGGCGCCCGGTCGCGCCGACGTCCCGCCACACCAGCCAGCGCAGCTCAGCATCGCGCTGGACGCGCCGAAGCGCGGCATCGTGAGCATCGACCGGCTGCGCATCTCGTCCACGTTCCCGTTCGGCCTGTTCCGTGCGTGGAGCTGGATCCACATGCGCATCGAGATGATCGTGTATCCGCGCGCGCACGGCGCGCTGCCGATGCCGGTCGACAGCGGCACGAAAACCGGGACGCGCTCACGCGGCCTCGCCGGATCGGACGAGTGGCTGCTGCTGCGGCCCTTCCGCGATGGCGACTCGCCGCGGCAGGTCGCCTGGAAAGCCTACGCGCGCGGGGCACCGCTGCTGGTCAAGGAATACACCGCGATGGGCGCGGAGCTGCGCATGTTCGACTTCGCGAAGCTCGAACACCTCGACCTCGAGGCGCGGCTCGAGCAGCTCGCGCGCTGGGTGGTCGACGCCGAGGCACGCGGCGAGCGCTACGGCCTCGCCATTCCGCCTCACCACTTCGAGCCGGACAGTGGGCCGGAGCATCGGCACCGCTGTCTTGCGGCTCTCGCGTCGTATGGCGTTCAGCGGCCGGTGAACGATGGCTGAGCTGCGCACTCTGCGACGCATCCGCGCACCGCTCGCATGGACGGCGGGCGCGCTCGTCGGCGGCATGTTGCTGCACATAGACCGCGTGCCGTGGTGGGTGACGGCCGCGGCGCTCGTCTGCGTCGGGTGGCGGTTGGCCGCGGAGGTGCGGGCGATCCGCCTGCCCGGCCGCTTCGCAAAAATCGGCGTGGCGATGATGCTGATCGCCGCCGTTCTCGCGCAGTTCCACACGCTGAACGGATTGAGCGCGGGCACGGCGCTGCTCGTCGTGATGGGCGCGATCAAGCTGCTCGAGACCTTCTCGCGGCGCGACCGCTACGTCGTCATCGGCGCCACCGCTTTCCTGCTGCTCGCCGCGTGCCTCGATCGACAGAGCTTGACGCGCGCGCCGCTGTATCTGCTCGAAGCCTGGATCTGCTGCACGGCCCTCGCGGTGGTCGCGCAGCAAGGCGACAGCCTGACCGGGCGCGCGGCCGGCGCGCTCGCCGCGCGCAGCCTCGGCCTCGCCGCGCCGCTTGCAGTGGTGATGTTCCTGTTCTTCCCGCGCATGGTCGGCGCGTTCTGGACCCTGCCGCAGGCGGACAGCGCCGTGACGGGCCTCAGCGATTCGATGAGCCCGGGCGGCATCTCCCAGCTCAGCGAGTCCGATGAGCCGGCGTTCCGGGTGCGCTTCGAGGGTCCCACGCCACCGCCGGAGGAGCGCTACTGGCGCGGCCCGGTGCTGCACGAATTCGACGGCTACACGTGGAAGCGCGGCACCGGCTACTACCGCCAGCCCGTGCTCCAGCACGAGGGCATCGCGTACCGATATCGGGTCACGATGGAGCCGACCGCGCAGCGCTGGTGGTTCGCGCTCGATACCGTGGCCGAATACCCGCTGCGCCGCGCCGTGCTGATGTTCGATCACCAGCTCATCGCGCACGAGCCCGTCACGCGCCCCACCACGTTCGAGGCGGTTTCCTACACGCGCAATTCCACCGCGGGGCCGCCGTCCACGCTCGCCCGCAACTACGACACGAAGCTGCCGCCGGACCGCAACCCGCGCACGGTACGACTCGCACGCGAGATGCGCGCCGCTGCCCGCAGCGATGCGGACTTCGTGCAGGCCGTGCTCGCGCTGTTCCGGCGCGGGGGATTCGAGTACACGCTGACGCCGCCGAAGCTCGATCGCGACTCGGTCGACGACTTCATGTTCAACACCCGGCAGGGATTCTGCGGCCATTTCGCATCCGCATTCGTCACGATGATGCGCGCCGCGGGAGTGCCGGCGCGTGTCGTCACCGGCTATCAGGGCGGCGAATGGAATCCAGTGCGCGAGTACTTTCTCGTGCGGCAGTCGGATGCGCATGCCTGGGCGGAAGTGTGGCTCGACGGCAGAGGCTGGACGCGCTTCGACCCGACGGCAGTCGTCGCGCCGGACCGACTCCGTCGCGGCGTGTACGACCTGATCCCGGACGCGATGACAGCGACGCAGCGTCTCATGCGCGATTCCCCGTGGGTCGCCGAGGCGCGGTTGCGCTGGGATGCACTGAACGATTGGTGGAACGAGCGCGTCGTCCGCTTCGACCTCAACGCGCAGCTCGACCTGCTCGCGTGGCTCGGCTTCGATTCGCGCGACTGGCAGCCGCTTGGCTGGCTGTTCGCGGCCGGTCTGGTGGGATGGTTGATCTTCGTCGCATGGCACGTCGGCAGAGCCCTGCGCGCCATGCCAATGGATCGGCTCGCGCGCGCGTACACGCGGTTATGCGCGAAGCTTGCGCAGGCAGGCGTGCCGCGCGAAGCGCACGAGGGACCGCTCGCCTACGCGGACAATGTGGCCGCTCGACGGCCCGATCTCGCGGCGGTCGTGCGGCCGCTGCTGCGTCGATACGCCGATCTTCGATATGGGCGCGAGGCCGGCGCGCGGTCGCAGGCGGACATTGCACAATTCGAGCGCGCCGTCGCGCGCCTCCGCGTGCGGCGCGAAAGCGAGCCGCGACTACGCGCTCAACGCGCGACATGACTGCACCCTCCGCCGCATCCGCGACGGCCCGTGCCGGCTGCGCACGCGTGAAAGCGAGAGCACGGTGACGCAATCGCAGCGCGCGCTCGCGGTCATCCTTTCGCTCGGCGTGCTCGCGCTCGTGGGCGCCATCGTTTGGGGCGCGGTGCGCGCGCGCCGCCGCGCCGCGCGATTCCGCGAGCCGTTCCCGCCCGAGTGGCGCGCCCTGCTCGAGCGCTCGCTGCCACTCTATCGCCGCATCCCGCCCGACCTGCGTTCGAAGCTCGAGCCCGTCGTCCGTGCCTTCCTCGCCGACGTGCAATTCCTCGGCTGCCGCGGACTGCAGGTGACTGACGAGATGCGCCTCGTCATCGGCGTGCAGGCCTGCCTGCTCGTCGTCGAGCGCGATCCGCGCGCGTACGAGTCCCTCGGCAGCGTCCTCCTGTATCCCGACGAGTTCGTCGTCAACCAGACCGACGAGGACGAAGCGGGCGTCGTCACCGAAGGCGAAAGCGTGCTCTCGGGCCAGAGCCTCGATACCGCACAGATCGTGCTCTCGTGGCAGGACGTGCAGGACCACGGCAGCGAGACGGAGATCTACAACGTCGTGCTGCACGAGTTCGCGCACTTCCTGGACAACGCTCTCGACGGCGCGCTCACCGATACCCGCGCGGGCCGAGGCGATTTCGAGGCCTGGCACGATCTGCTGGAACGCGAATATCAGTCGCTCTGCGACGCCGTCGAGCGCGGCGAGGACACGCTCATCGATCCTTACGGCGCCGAATCCACGGTGGAGTTCTTCGCCGTCGCGACGGAAGCATTCTTCGAGCGACCGCTGGACCTGCAGCGGCTCCACCCCGCGCTCTACGGCGAGCTCGCGACGTTCTACGGCCTCGATCCGGCCGCCTGGGGCACCTGAACGCGCGCCAGGAACACGGCGCCGATCGCGAACAGAATGGCGATGGAGACGATGGCGAGCCGCGAGTCGTGCGTCAGCAGCGCGACGGTGCCGGTGAGCAGCGGCCCGAGAATCGAAGACGCCTTGCCCATCAGGTTGTAGATGCCGAAGAACTCGCCCGCCTTGCCGGCCGGTACGAGCCGCCCGTACAGCGAGCGCGACAGCGACTGGATTCCACCCTGCACCAGCCCGATCAGGATCGCGAGGCCGAAGAAATCGGCCTCGGTGCTCATGAAGTAGGCGTAGCCCGAGCCGAACGCGTACGCGGCGATGCCGATGAAGAGGCCCGCGCGCGGTCCGATGCGCTTGCCGAGCCACCCGAACGCGAGCGCGGCGGGAAAGCCGATGAACTGCACGAGCAGCAGCGCCTGGATGAGCGCATCCGTCTTCAGCCCGAGCGACATGCCGTAGTCGACGGACATCTTGACGATCGTGTTCACGCCATCGATGTAGAACCAGTACGCGAGCAGGAACCACAGGAGCGTGCGGTCGCCGCGCAAGTGCCGAATAGTGCCCACGAGCTCACGGGCGCCCGCCGCTATCGCCCGCCCGAATGGCAGGCCCTCCGCGGCATGTTTCTCTTTGATGAACAGCGCCGGGATCGTGAACACGACCCACCACACGCCCACGGTGACGAACGAGAGCCGCACGCCGGTGCTCGCATCGGGAATGCCGAACAACGCGGGCTTCGTCGCCATCAGCACGTTGACCAGGAACAGCAGACCGCCGCCGAGATAGCCGAGCGCGTAGCCGTAGCCGGAGGCGACGTCGTACTCGCGCTCCTCGGCGATGTCCGTCAGCAGCGAGTCGTAGAACTGATTGCCGTGCCAGAACCCGAGCGAGGCGAGTATGTACAGCAGCGCGGCAATCTCCCACTGGCCCTGGGCGACCCAGTACATCCCCACCGTCATGGCCGCGCCGAGCACCGTGAAGAGCGCGAGCAGCCGGATGCGCGCGCCGCCCTTGTCCGCGATGGCGCCGACGAGTGGCGCGAGAATCGCAATGATGAAGCTCGCGATGCCGTTCGCGAGCCCGAGCCGGAACGTGCTCACCGTGGCATCGACACCCGCGTTCCAGTACTGCTTGAAGTACAGCGGGAAGAATCCCGCCATCACGGTGGTGGCGAACGCGGAGTTCGCCCAATCGCAAAGCGCCCACGCGATGACGGGCTTTCGCAGCAGCACGCTGCGCACTCGACCCGGACTCGCGGCGAGCGCTTCGGTGCTCACGCGGCGTGCTCGCGTGTTTCGCTGAATCGCAGCTCCGGCCAGCGCTCCAGCGTGAGCTCCAGGTTCACGCGCGTCGGCGCCAGATAGACGAGCGACCCCGCGTGGTCGAGCGCGAGGTTCTCGTACGCTTTGTTGCGAAACTCCTCGAGCTTCTTCTCGTCGTCGGCCGTGACCCAGCGGGCGGTGTAGACGTTCACGTTGTCGAACACGCAGTTCACGCTGTACTCATCCTCCAACCGGAACGCTACCACTTCGAACTGCAGTTGGCCTACCGCGCCGAGAATCTGCTCGTTGTTTCGCAGCGGCTTGAAGAGCTGCGTCGCGCCCTCCTCGCAGAGCTGCGACAGACCCTTCGCCAGCGCCTTCATCTTCAGGGGGTCCTTCAGCACGGCGCGCCGGAACATCTCCGGCGCGAAGTTCGGGATGCCCGTGAACGTCAGCTTCTCGCCTTCCGTGAAAGTGTCCCCGATGTTGATGGTGCCATGATTGTGCAATCCGATGATGTCGCCGGCGAAGGCTTCCTCCGCCTGCGCACGGTCCGCGGCCATGAAGGTGAGCGCGTCGGCGACGCGCACTTCCTTGCCGAGGCGCACATGGTACAGGCGCATGCCGCGCGTGTACTTGCCGGAGCACAGGCGCAAGAAGGCGATGCGGTCACGATGACCGGGGTCCAGGTTCGCTTGGGTCTTGAAGACGAAGCCGCTGAGCGCCTTCTCGTTCGGCTCCACCGTGCGCTCGCGCGCCGCGCGCGGCTGCGGACCGGGCGCGTGCGCCGTGAATGACGCGAGCAGCTCTTCCACGCCGAAATTGTTGATGGCCGAGCCGAAGAACACCGGCGTCTGCTTGCCGGCGCGGTAGCCGTCCGGATCGAACGCATCCGTCGCGCCCTTCACTAGCTCGATCTCCTCGGCGAAGGCGCCGGCGCGCTCGCCGAGAAAGGCCTGGCCCTGCGCGCTGTTCAGCCCTTCGATGATGAGGTTCTCGCCCACGCGTCCGCCCTTACCGGGCTCGTACACGTAAATACGGTCTTCGAGCAGGTGGTAGATGCCTTTGAGGTCGCGCCCCATGCCGATCGGCCACGTGACGACGGCGGTGCGGATCTTCAGCACGCGCTCGATCTCGTCCAGCAGATCGATGGGTGGCCGGCCTTCGCGGTCGAGCTTGTTGATGAAGGTCATGATGGGCGTGTCGCGCAGGCGCGTGACCTCCATCAGCTTGATCGTGCGCTCCTCGACGCCCTTGGCGCAGTCGATGACCATGAGCGCCGAGTCGACCGCCGTCAGCGTGCGATAGGTGTCCTCCGAGAAGTCCTCGTGGCCCGGCGTGTCGAGCAGATTCACGATGCAGTCCCGATACGGGAACTGCATGACCGACGAGGTCACGGAAATTCCGCGCTGCTGCTCGAGCCGCATC
>DASZSS010000432.1:0-6208 GCA_035548535.1 Steroidobacteraceae bacterium | reverse complement strand
GCCAACAAAGCAGCGGCCATTCACACGCTGTATCTGGAGAAGAACGAGCGCAAGCGTCTCGACGTTCTGCGCGCCGCGGTGAAGTACGGCGAGAGCGCTGTCGAGCAGCTCCCGGATTACGCGAACGCGCACTACACACTCGCGCTTGCACTCGGGCGCTACAGCCAGAAGATCTCGATCCTCGAAGCGCTCGCCGCGGGCTACGGCGGCAAGATCCGCGATCACCTCGAGCGGACGCTGGCGCTCGAGCCGAAACACGCCGAGGCACATGTCGCGCTCGGTCTCTATCACGCCGAGCTGGTCAGCACGATCGGGTCGCTCGCCGCGCGAATGACTTACGGTGCCTCCGAGCGAGCGGCGCTCGAGCATTTCAAGCGAGCGATCGCGCTTGCGCCCGGCTCTGCCATCGCGCACGTGGAGTACGCGCGCGGGCTGCTGCTTCTGGACGCGGATGCACACCGCGAGCAGGTCGAGGAGCTCTGCGCCCTCGCAGCTTCTTGCAGGCCGCTCGACATGATGGAGCAGCTCGACATCGATCGCGCCAAGCACCACTGCACGCGCGTCTGAATCCCCTCGGGCGGCACTATTCGCGCAGGGCGACGCCTCCGAGCAGAACGAGCAGCACGAGCCGCTCGAACTCCGTTTCGACGAGCGCGACGAGCTTGCGCGGCTCGGGAATCAGGCGGCGATCGGACATCACGCCGAACTGCACCTGTCCGTTGTAGCTCAGCATGCTGATGCCTGTGCCGATGCTGCCCGCCTGCGGCACCCAGAAGAGCATCTGCTTCACGGGTACGCCGGCGATGCGGATCTCGCCGGGTGGACCTGGCACATTCGATGCGACGAGGCTCGCCTTCGCGGTGAAGGTCTCGATCGCGGTCTGCTCCACTGCGGGCGGGAGGGCGCCGACAGCAGCCAGCAGCCCGAACGTCACGAGCGCTTCGGAGGATCCTTTGAGCGCCTTCATGGCGGCATGTACGGCATAGAGCCGCTCGAGCGGATGGCGAATGCCGACGGGCAGCTCGACGAACACGAGGCCGAAGCGGTTACCCAACGCAGCCAAAGGCTCGTGCTCCTGCCGCAGGTTGATCGGCACCGCCGCATGCAGCGTCAGACCCGCTGTGCGTTCGCCTTCGCCCTCGAGATAGCGGCCCAGCGCGCCGGCGAGCGTGGCAACGAGCACGTCGTTCACCGTGCAGCCGAGCACGTGACCGATGGTGCGCACTTCCTCGAACGCAAGCGGCGCGGCCCATGCAACGCGCCTCGATCCCGACAACGGCCGCTTCAGAGGGTTAGGTGGATCGTCCGCGAGCGTGCCGAGGTGTGCAATTTCGCCGAGCACGGCGGCCGTACCCAGCGCGGTGTCGAGCGCCTTCTTCGGATCCAGGCCGATGCGCACGCTCTGCTCGACCAGGCTCGCGCCCTCTCGCAACGTATTTGCGACCAACGAGGCGACGGGTGCGTAGAGCGAGCCGAGGGAGAATGCGCCGTGCGAAGCGAGCTCGGTCTCTGGCGCTCGCGGCCGCGGCATGGCCTGCGCGCATTCACCATCGGCCATTCCGAGCAGCACGCGCATCAAAGCGATGCCGTCGGCATAGCAGTGATGAATGCGCGCGATGATCGCGCTGCCGTGGCCGTAGTGCTCGACGACATGAAAGGTCCACCACGGCCGCGATGAGTTGAAGGGCGTGCCGGCGAGCTCGCCGACCAGCGCTTCGAGCTCGGCCTGCCCTGCGGGCGCAGGCAGCGCGGCGCCGAGAATGTGATCGTCCAGATCGAACGGAGCGGCCTCGACCCACGACGCCGCGATCCCGTTCTGCACCGGCCGACAGCGGAAGCGCTGGAACGCGGCCAAGCGCTCTTCGACGAGAGCGCGGACGCGCGCGCGCGTGATCCGGCCTCCGAGGACGATGACCGCGACGACCGTCATGGGGTTCGTGGGCCGCTCCATCAGCAGCCACGCGCGATCCACTGCCGACATGCGTTCCGCGGCAATCATTGCGCCACTCTGGGCCACGCACGCGCGGGGAGCCTCAGTGAAAGCCGAGGGCTGTTGCGGATTCGTGCGCATGCCGCGCCCCCGGCGGCGGCGTAAGGTCTGTGGCCACATCAATGCAGGCGGCTCGCTCGTGAGCTACTTCGTTACCGGCGCCACCGGCTTCATCGGGCGGCATCTCGTGGCCGAGCTGCTGACGCGCGGAGCGACCATCCACATCCTCCTCAGGCCCGGCTCGCGCGGGAAGCTCGAAGCGTTGCTGCGAGAATGGGGCACGGAGGCCCACCGTATCGTGCCGGTGGAAGGCGATCTGTCGCTGCCGCTGCTGGGCGTTTCGCCCGTAACGCGCGCACGTCTGCGCGACACCGTTGGCCACGTGTTCCATCTCGCCGCACTCTACGATCTGGCCGCGGACGAGGACGCTCTCGAGCGCAGCAACGTGGTCGGCACGCGCAATGCGCTGGACTTTGCCCATGACATCGGTGCCGGGTGCTTTCACCTCGTGAGCTCGATCGCGAGCGCGGGCTGCTATCCCGGCACGTTCACCGAGGACATGTTCGCGGAAGCTCGCGGTCTGGCGCACCCCTACTTCCGGACGAAGCACGAATCGGAGCGAATCGTGCGCGAGGAGAGCCGCATTGCCTGGCGCGTGTACCGGCCGGCAATGGTGATCGGTCACTCGCAGACCGGCGTCATGGACAAGATCGACGGGCCCTACTACTTCTTCAAGCTCATCCAGAGGGTGCGCGATCTCGTGCCGCGCTGGGTCCCGCTGCTCGGTTTCGAAGGCGGTCACATCAATCTCGTGCCGGTGGATTTCGTGGCCCGCGCGCTTGCGCACCTGGCGCACGTGCCCGGTCATGATGGACGCTGCTTTCATCTCGTGGACCCCATCGATCGACGCGTGGGCGAAGTGCTCAACGTCTTCGCGAACGCGGCGCATGCGCCGACGATGACGCTGCGGCTCGAACCCTCCTTGCTGCAGGCCCTGCCCGCAGTGACCGATGCGCTCGCCGCTGCGGCCGCGCCGTTGCGACGGATGCGCGACGCGGTGCTCGCCGACTTGCACATACCGGAGTCGGTACTGGAGCTGCTCAACTATCCGACGACTTTCGATGCGAGCCGCACATGGGCGTTGCTGCGCGAGGCCGGGATTGAGTTGCCGAAGCTCGAGGACTATGCGTGGCGCCTGTGGGACTACTGGGAGCGCCACCTCGATCCCGACCTGCGCCGCGATCGCAGCCTGCGCGGCGCCGTGCAAGGCCGCAAAGTGCTGATCACCGGCGGCTCATCGGGAATCGGGCGGGCGACGGCGCTGAAGCTGGCGGATGCCGGCGCGCACGTACTGATCGTGGCCCGCGATCCGGAGAAGCTGTCGCGCGCCGCCGCGGAAATCGAGTCGAGCGGCGGGCGCGTGAGCGCCTACGTATGCGACATCTGCGACACGCCGGCGTGTGAGACCTTCATTGCGCGGGTTCTATCCGAGCATGGCTACATCGATGTGCTCATCAACAACGCGGGACACTCGATCCGGCGCGCCATCGAAAATACCTATCAGCGCTTTCACGACTACGAGCGACTCATGCGGATCAACTACTTCGCGGCCGTCCGGGTCACGCTCGGATTCCTGCCGGCGATGGTGAAACGCAGGGCGGGTCACGTAATCAGCATTTCCTCGATCGGCGTGCTCAGCGACGCGCCGCGCTTCGCGGGTTACAACGCGTCCAAGGCTGCGCTGGAAGCATTCACGCGATGCGCGGGAGCGGAGTTCAGCGACCGTGGGGTAAGCTTCACCGTCGTCAACATGCCGCTGGTCCGCACGCCGATGGTGGCACCCACCAAGATCTACGAGCAGTTCGCTCTCCTGCAACCCGAAGAAGCCGCGAGCCTCGTCTGCGACGCCGTCATTCACAAGCCGCAGCGGCTTGCGACCCCGCTCGGCAACTTCGCGCAACTGCTCGGAGTGCTGGCGCCGCGCGTGAGCGAGCTGCTCATGAGCGAAAGCTTCAAGATGTACCCGGAATCGGAAGCGGCTGGCGCGCCTCCCGGGTCCGACCGGCGTGCCTCGCCCGAGATGATCGCGTTCGCCGCATTGATGCGCGGCGTTCACTGGTGAGACATGTCGACGCTGCCGGCGCCGCACGAGCCAGAGCCCGATCTCGTACGCCTCCTCGATCTGCAGCGAGCGGCGCAACTCGCGCAAGATGAGCCGCCGGCGCACTTGCGCATCGATCGCATCGACCGCTGCATCGACCTTCTCGTCGCGCATCAGAGCGAGCTGTGCGAGGCGGCCGCGTGCGACTTCGGCCAGCGCCCGGCCGCGGTCACTCGATCGATGGTGACCGCATCACGCCGCACGCGACGCGCTCGGCTGCGACACGAGCTCGCGGCGCAGGATCTTGCCGACATTCGTCTTCGGTAACGACTCCCGAAACTCGATGTGCTTGGGAACCTTGTAGGCCGTGAGGCTGCGGCGACAGTGCTCGAGCAGCTCCTGCGTCGACACGGTCGCACCCGGACGCAGGACCACGAGCGCTTTCACGGCCTGCCCGGATCGGGCGTCTGCCACGCCCACCACGCCCGACTCGAGCACTGCCGGGTGCTCCGCCAGTACGGCCTCGACCTCGTTGGGAAACACCTTGAAGCCGGACACGATGATCACGTCCTTCTTGCGATCGATGATGCGGATGAAGCCCTTGGGATCGACCGTCGCGATGTCGCCGGTCCTGAGCCAGCCCTCGGGTGACAGCGCCTTCGCGGTCTCGTCGGGGCGGTTCCAGTACCCGCGCATGACCTGCGGTCCGCGCACACACAGCTCGCCCAGCTCGCCGACCGCGAGCTCCCGATCGCCATCGCGCACCGAGATCTCGGTGGACGGAAGCGGGATCCCGACGGAGCCGAGCGTGACGGCATCGTAAGGGTTGCAGGCGACGACCGGCGAGGCCTCGGTGAGGCCGTAGCCTTCGAGCAATTCTCTGCCCGTGACGCTGCGCCATTTCTGAGCAACGCTCGGATGCAGTGCCATCCCGCCCGCGATCCCGAGCTTCAGGTGCGAGAAGTCGAGCGCGGCGAACTTCGGATGCGCGAGCAGCGCGTTGTACAGCGTATTCACCCCGGTGATGAACGTGAACGGCCAGCGGCGCAGCTCCTTGACGAAACCGGGGATGTCGCGCGGATTCGTGATCAGCACGTTCACCGCGCCGTGTTGCATGAACACGAGGCAATTACAGGTCATGCAGAAGACGTGATAGAGCGGCAGCGGCGTGATCACGATTTCGCGGCCGGGCTCGATGAGCTGCTGCCAGAAGGCGGCGACCTGCAGCAGATTGGCCACCATGTTGCGATGGGTGAGCACCGCCCCCTTGGCAATCCCCGTGGTTCCGCCGGTGTACTGCAAGAGAGCCACATCGTGCGGACCCACCGCGACGGGCACAACGGGCTGCGCGGCGCCCCGGGCGAGCGCGTGGCGCCACTGCACCGCGCCGGGAATCGAATAGGACGGCACCATCCGCTTCACGTGCCGGACCACGAAATTGACGGCGGCGCGCTTGGGCAGGGGCGCCATGTCGCCGACGGCGGTCGTGACGACATGCGCAAGCTGTGTTTCGCCGCGCACCTGCGCGACGACGTGCGCGAAGTTCTCCAGAACGACGATACACCGCGCGCCGGAATCGTTGAGCTGATGGCGCAGCTCGCGCGCCGTGTACATCGGATTGGTGTTGACCACCGTCATGCCGGCTCGCAGCGTCCCGAACAGAGCGATCGGGTACTGGAGGAGGTTCGGCATCATCAGTGCGACGCGATCGCCGCGCTGCATGCCGATGCTCTGCAGATAGACGGCGAACTGTCCAGACAATCGGTCCACGTCGCGGAAGGTCAGCGTCGTACCCGAGTTGTGATACGCCGGCCGGTCTGCGAACTTGCGGCAGCTCTCTTCGAGAATTGCGACGAGCGAGGGATACGCGTCCGGATCGATCTCCGCAGGCGTGCCCTCGGGATATGAGCCGAACCAATTCTTCTCCACGTGAGCGCCCTCGCGGTGGGTACCAACGTCGCGACATCACCACCCTCTGCGCCTCGCGTGTATGCGCAGTAGTCCCTAGCCGTCTCGGGGAATGGGCTAGGCGGCTCAGGCATGCTACTCATTCAGCAGCCCGCGCTCGCGGTTCACAGTGCACGCCTCGGTCCCGATCGGAGGTTTGCTCATGAGGC
>DASZSS010000431.1:0-8958 GCA_035548535.1 Steroidobacteraceae bacterium | reverse complement strand
TCTCGCCTCGGGCGCCGGACTCGCGGTGGAAGACGCCCTCGTGCTCGCCGAAGAGCTCGAGCGCGCAAGCTCCTGCGAAGAGGCCCTTCATCGCTTCACGGAACGGCGGTACGAGCGGTGCCGCCTGGTCGTCGAGAGCTCGGTGCGCCTCGGAGAGATCGAGCAAGGCGGTGGCTCGCCACAGGAGCACGAGCAGCTCATGCGGGAATCGACCGGCGCGCTGGCGGCCGCGATCTGAGCCACCGCTTCAGCGCGCCGCGCGGGCCGGCACGACGCGCTGGTCGATCGCGCCGAAGATGCTGCGCCCTTGCGCATCGAGCATCTCGATGCGAACGCGATCGCCGAAGCGCATGTACTCGGTCACTGCGGAGCCCTGATCCGCCATCTCGATGGCGCGCCGCTCGGCGATGCATGCCGACCCCACCTCGCGATACGCCGCATTGGAGACGGTGCCCGAGCCGATGATCGTTCCGGCACTGAGGTTGCGCGAATACGCGGCGTGCGCGATCAGCTCGTGAAATCCAAAGCCCATGGCGCCGGCGTCGGGGTGGCCGAACTCGCGATCGTTCCACGACACGCGGATCGGCAACGCGACGCGCCCGTTCCGCCACGCCGGCCCGAGCTCGTCGGGCGTCACGGCGACCGGGCTGAAGCTCGTCGCCGGCTTCGCATGAATCCAGCCGAAGCCGGTCTTCATCTCCACGATCGCGAGCGAGCGCAGGCTCGCATCGTTCGCGAGCATGACGAGCTTCACGTGACTCAGCGCCTCGGCGGCCGGAGTCCCCATCGGCACGCGATCCACGACAACGGCCACTTCGGCCTCGAAGTCAATCCCGTCCGCCTCGGACGGCAATGGCATGTCCTGCATGGGTCCGAGGAAGTCGTCCGATCCGCCTTGATACATCAGCGGCCGCGTCAGCTTGCCTTCGATGGGCGCGTGCTTGAAGGCGCGCTCCATCAGCTCCCCGTGACTATGGAATGCGGACCCGTCCAGCCACTGCCAGGTGCGCGGCAACGGGGCCGCTGCATTCGCCGGGTCAAAGGGGAACGTGCCCGCGGCACGGCCACGCTCGAGCGCATCCGCGCGTGCCGCGAGGCGCGGCTCGCTTTCCGACCATGTCTCCAGGGCCGCCCGCAAGCTGCTCGCAATGTCAGTCGCCGCGACGGCACGTTGCAGATCTCGAGAGACCACCACGAGCCGGCCATCGGGCGTGCCATCGTGCAGGGTGCCAAGCTTCATGGCGCGCGATGATAGCAGCAGACTCACCCGGACCCAGCGATTCGCTCGATTCGAGGTATCCACGCGAGCGATGCTTCTGTACAAGGCCGCGGCCGGATTCTAGGCTCGCGTCGATGCGGAGCGCGGATGCGCGCGGGTGAAGGGGGCGAGCGGGTGAAGCGAAGATTCGTCGATCTCTCGATCTATCTCGAAAACGACGTGCTGTCGGACCCGCCGCTGCTCGCGCCTCGTATCGAGTACCAGAGCCACCGCGACACCGTCGCCGACTTCATGAAGCTGCTGCCGGGCGTGCAGGCCGAGGACTTTCCCGACGGCGAGGCCGCGGCCGCGGAATGGGTGCGGCTCACGACGCACAACGGCACGCACCTCGATGCGCCCTGGCACTTCCATTCGACGATGAACAAGGGCGAGCGCGCGATCACGATCGATGAAGTGCCGCTCGAATGGTGCTTCCAGCCGGCCGTGAAGCTCGACTTCCGCGACCGGCCCGACGGGTACGTCTGTACGGCACAGGACGTCGAGTCCGAACTGAAGCGCATCGGCCACGAGCTGCGGCCGCTCGAGATCGTCGTCGTCAACACGCGCGCCGGCTCGCGCTACGGTCATGGGGATTACGTGAACGCCGGCTGCGGCATGGGCTATGAAGCCACGATGTACCTGCTCGAGCGCGGCATCCGGCTCACCGGCACGGACGCGTGGAGCTGGGACGCGCCCTTCTCTTACACGGCGCAAGCGATCGCCGCGACGGGCAACAAAGCGCTCATCTGGGAAGGCCACAAAGCCGGACGCGACATCGGCTACTGCCACCTCGAGAAGCTGCACAACCTCGAAGCGCTGCCGCCCGATGGCTTCTTCATTTCCTGCTTTCCGCACAAGATCCGCGGCGCTTCCGCCGGCTGGACGCGTGCGGTGGCCATCTTCGACGAGGCGCTGATGCGGGCCGAACCTCCATGCACTTCGAACAACTCGATCTGAATCTGCTGGTGGCGCTCGATGCGCTTCTGACCGAGCGGAGCATCACCGCCGCCGGCGTGCGCGTGCATCTCACGCAATCCGCGATGAGCGGCGCGCTCTCGCGGCTGCGCGAGTTCTTCAACGACGAGCTCTTGACGCAAGTCGGCCGGAAGATGGTGCCGACCCCGCTCGGCGAGAGCCTCGCGGAGCCCGTGCGTCAGATCCTGCTGGAGATCAAAGCCACCATCAATGCGAAGCCGCGCTTCGACCCGGCCACATCGACGCGGCACTTCTCCGTCATGATGTCCGACTACGTCGCCACGGTGCTGATGTCCGAAGTCTTGCGGCGGGCCGAAGCGGCCGCGCCGCGGGTCCGTTTCAACATCGTGTCGAACGACGTCGGCAACCCGATCGAGTTCCTGGAGCGCGCCGACGTCGATCTGCTCATCATGCCGCGTGAATATCTGTCGGATAAACACCCGCGCGAAGACCTCTACACGGATGATTACGTCTGCGTCGTGTGGACCGAGAACCCGCTCGTCGGCGACGTGTTGACGCAAGAGCAGTACCTCGGGCTCGGACACGTGGTGCTGCAGTTCGGGCGCGGGCGCATCCCGGTGCAGGACGAGTGGTTCCTCACGACGCTCGGCCTGACACGGCGCATCGACGTTCTCGCCATGAACTTCAACTCCGTCCCACAGCTCGTCGTAGGCACGAAGCGCATCGCGACGATTCATCGGCGCCTCGCGGAGTACTACGCGAAATACCTGCCGTTGCGGATCCTGGCGCCGCCGTACCAGCTACCCTCGCTCACCGAAGCCGTGCAATGGCACAGCTTGTTCACAGAGGACGGCGGCAATCGCTGGTTGCGCACCTTGTTCAAGCAGGCGGCGTCCGAGTGCGCGAGAGTCGCTGAGAGCTGTTAGCGAGGCGCGGGCCCTCGACCGCGCGCAGGGGCCCAGGCCTCCCGGCAAACATTGTGCCCACCCGCACATTATCGACCGCACGACCCGGCGAGCCGAACCCTCCTCACGCCACTCTTCGGGTACGGCGCGTGCGGTGCTAGCAAGGCCGAGCCCACTAGGCTATGGTCGCGGCCCACAACAAAGGCTCGCTCGACGGGCCTACTCCGGGGGGCAAAGACCGCTGCGCAGAAGGCGGCAACGTGCCCTATCGACAGGTCTGGACAATGCGGTTCCCTAGATCGCGCGATCTCGTGCAGTCGCGCGAAAGCCGCCTGCGCGCTTCGCCGGCCCTGCGTCACGACTCCCACCCGTTCGGAACGCGAGCGACATGAGCGCTGACTCGATCGCCCTCTGCGAGCTGCAGAGCAAACCCCCTCTCCTCGGCGAGCGCGAAGAAATGATGCGGCTCGCCGGTGCCATCATCGATTCGTCGGACGACGCGATCCTCAGCAAGACGCTGGACGGACGGATCACGTCCTGGAATCGCGGCGCCGAGCGCATTCTCGGCTATCGGGCCGAGGAGATGATCGGCACGCACATCCAGCGGATCATTCCGCCGGAGCTGGCGCTCGAAGAGCGCGAGATCTTCGCGAAGATCGCGCGCGGCGAGCACATCGAGCACTACGAGACCCAGCGGGTGACGCGGGATGGGCGGCGCATCGACGTCTCGATCAGCATCTCACCGGTCCGCGACGCCAACGGCGTCATCGTTGGCGCCTCGAAAGTCGCGCGCGACATCTCGGCGCGCAAGCGCGCCGAGCGCGCCCTCCTCGAGAAAGAGCGCGAGCTGCAGGCGCAGGCGGCGGCGCTCGCCAAGCTGAACGAGCTGAGCGCGCGGCTGTGGCGCGCCAAATCGCTCTCGGAAGGGCTGGACGAGATGCTGCGCGCACTGCTCGCCCTGCTCGGGGCCGAGATGGGCCAGATCCAGCTTCTCGACGACTCGGGCCTCCTCACCATCGCGGCCCACAGCGGCTTCGGGCGGGAGTTTATCGAGCGCTTCCGGGAGGTCTCGCGCGAAGACGACTCGGTGGGTGGACGGGCGCTGCGGGCGGGGCAGCGGGTCATCGTCGAAGACGTGGAGAAGGACCCGGCCTTCGAGCCCCTGCGTTCGATGGCTCGAACGGAGGGCTTTCGCGCGGTGATCTCCACGCCGCTCGTTCGTGCCGATGGCATGCCACTCGGCGTAGCCTCCACGCACTTCAGCGCACCGCATGTGCCGACCGAGCAGGAATTGCGCCGTCTCGATCTGTACTTGCGCCAGGCGAGCGACTTCATCCAGCGCTGCCGGATGGAAGAGGAGCTGCGCCGGAACGCGCAGGCGATGCGGCATGCCGACCGACGCAAGGACGAATTCCTCGCGCTGCTTGCGCACGAATTGCGCAACCCTCTCGCGCCCATACGCTATGCGCTCAGCGCAGCCAAGAAAGCCGGCTGCACGCCCGAGCAGGCGCGGCGCGCCGAGGAGATCATCGAGCGCCAGGTGGCGCACATGAGCCATCTGCTCGACGATCTGCTCGACGTCTCGCGCATCACGCGCGGCTCGCTCCACCTGAAGATGAGCCGCACCGAGCTCACGGCGATCATCGGCACCGCCATCGAGGCCGCACGCCCGATTCTCGACAGCAAGCGGCACACGCTGTCCGTGGATCTTCCCAAGGACCCGGTCCGCATCACCGCGGACCCCGTTCGCCTGGCGCAGGTGTTCTCGAACCTGCTCGTCAATGCCGCCAAATACACCGATCCGGGCGGACGCATCGAGCTCGCGGCCGTGCGCGACGGCCGCGGGATCGTGGTGACGGTGCGCGACAACGGCATCGGCATTTCGCCAAAGATGATGCCCCGCCTCTTCACGATGTTTGCTCAGGCCGACGACGTGCTGACCCGTGCCGAAGGCGGCCTCGGAATCGGGCTCGCGCTGGCGCAGGGCCTCGTCCAGCTACACGGCGGCACGATTACCGCTCGCAGCGACGGTGCCCATCGCGGGAGCGAGTTCATCGTGCGGCTGCCCGCCAGCGAAGCGCGAGAATCGTCGAGCGCCGCACCCCCGCAGCAAGCGCGCGTGCGAAGCGGCTCGTTGCGGATTCTCGTGTGCGACGACAATCGTGACAGCGTCGAAAGCTGCGCCATCTTCCTGCAGCTCTGCGGACATTGCGTTCGCGTGGCCCACTGCGGTGCGGGCGCGCTGGCGCTGGTGTCGGAGTTTCGTCCGGACGTCGTCATTCTCGACATCGGCATGCCGGAGATGAACGGCTACGAAGTAGCGAGGCGGTTGCGCGCGACGACGGCCGGCGCCCGCGCCTTTCTGATCGCGGTGACCGGCTGGGGACAGGAGCGTGACAAGGAGCAAGCGGCCGCCGCCGGCTTCGACCACCACCTGACCAAGCCCGTAGATCCCAGCCTCCTCGAACCGCTGCTGGCCGGGCTCGTCAGTTCTTGCGAATGACGAACGCGAGATTGTTGTGGCGCCAGGCCAGTGAGCCGAGCGAGAGGCAATACAAGGCCTGCACGTAAATCTTACTTGCGAAGGTGACCAGGTTCTTTTTTTCCAGGTAGTACGTGGTCCCGCGCTCCTCCAGGAGCGTGCAATCGTGCTGCTCGCAGAAATCGCGAATGCCCTGACGGGATACCACCTTTGCGTAGAACGTGGGGTACGGCGCAAACCCAGGCTTGCCCGCGTTCTTGTTACCCATGACGTATCGGTAGTAGGCCACGTGCACGCTGAATGGGGTGTGGTGAGCGGTCCACCCGTGCGCGGAATACGGGTCAGGAATTCGCAGCACCAGGATGCCGCCGCGCTTGAGACCCGCGACCATGTTTTCGAGCGCGATTTCGGCGTCCTTGATGTGCTCGAGCACGAACGAGCTATAGATGACGTCGAACTTGTTGGCGGGAATCAGCCCGGGCGTGCACAGGTCGCCGACGATCGCATCGTGCAGGTCGCCGACGCCTTGCAGCCGCGCGGCGAGCGCCTCTGGATCGAGATCGATACCGGTGAGCGTGTAGTCGACGCCGTCCAGCTTGACCGGCCACTTGCGGCCGCAACCCGCTTCCAGAATTTCCAGATGCCCTTGCGCTTGCCGCTTGATCGCTGTCGCGAGGAAGTCCGCATCGGCCGCGCGGGTGTTGAGATACTGCAGCCTCGAATCCCCGTGCCGGGATGCGTCGGCTCGCTGCAGCGAGATGTCCGGATGAAGGCCCGAAGCCGAATTCTGCTCAGGCGCTGCTGCGCCAGTGTTCCCGGTAAGCACTGTGACTCTCCCTATGCTTCCCCTGTGCCGCGTTGCGCGGCTCTCGCATATCGTGTTCCTTCCGGGATGAGCGTCCGCGCGCGACACAGGCTTCCGGCGCCATCGATAATCTATCGTCTCGATTGCAAGGCGAGCCCCTGAAGCGCCGCCTGCCCGGGGCGTCGCCTCTTCCCGTTGAGCACGCGACCGATGAACGTGAATCGCACGAGGTAGTGATAGCTGAGCAGCGTGATCGCAAGTGTCACGCCGACGATCACCGGAAACTTGATCGCCCAGTGCAGGTGGAAGGGTCCCAACGCGTCCTCGAGCGCCAGCACGACCGGATAGTGCGCGAGATAGATCCAATAGGACGCGTCGGCCACGTAACGTCGTGGCGCGCTCTCCGTCGAAAGGTGTTGCAGGGCGAAGCCGGTGATGCCCAGCGTCCAGCACCAAGTTCCGAACGCGTAGGCGAAACCGAACACCGTGCGGCCGGCCTCCATCGCCTCGTGCGACATGCGAAGCGCAATCGGCAACGGACACAGCGCAGCAACGAGCGTTGCGCATGCCGCTGCGGTGACATATCCGAGCCAGCGTTGCCGCAGCAGGTCCAACAGGTCGACATTCCGCTGCATCAACCAGCCGAAGGTAAATGCGATGCTGTATTCCACGAGCGGCGTGATCTGCGGAATCAAGCTGCTGTTCGGCGTCTCGAGCCCGCCGAAGATCGTGTAGTCCTTTTCCGCGAGAAGCCCGGCGCTGAGAAGCGCCATCAAGGCGAGTGGCGCGTGCCAGCGGCTGCGAAACAACGCGCGCAGCGCCCGATCCGCCGCCGCGACCACCCTGCCCTCGCGGTCGCAGCGATCGAGCACCAAGCTGGCGGCCGAGATCGCCGCATAAATGAGCAGAAGGTAGTAGAGGAACCAGAGATAGCTGAGCGGAAAGCTCGCAGCCGACAGCGGCTCGTCGACGAACGCGTCGAGGCGCACCCGGTGCTCGCTCGCCCAATTCCACGCCGCCGCGACCATCGGAAATAGGATCAGCCAGCTCACGACCAGCGGCACCAGAATCCGCTGCAGCCGATCGGTCCAGAACGCGCGCATCCCTTTGCGCTCGATGACCTGTCGCGCGAAGAAGCCGGCCATCAGAAAGAACAGCGACATCCGGAACATGTGCCCCACGAAGGCGACGAGCGCGAGCAGCCGACTCGACGAGGGGTCGTTGAACGGCACGATCCCGGGCTGCACGAGCTGGCTCGGAATGAAGAACAGTGCCGCGTGGTGCACGACTCCCAGCAGCAGCGCGAACGCGCGGACGGCGTCCAGCGCGTGCAATCGATGGCCCGTTGTCAAACGACTCGACCTCTTATAGTTGTTCTTCTCGGCTGGGCTTCTGGTTGTTCTTGTCGGCGTTCTTCGCGGCAGCGATTCTAGCTGTTCTGCCCCGCGGACATGCGCTCTTTTCAGCCGAGCGCGCGTCCTCGCTCTATCACGCCTTCCCGCAGGGCGCTGACGGGCGTCGCCGGTTCGAGCTTGATGACCCGATCCCCCAGATGGAAATAGCGGTCGTCGTGGGTCACGACGATGACGCATTTGTCGCGCGATTTCAGCTCCGGCAGCAGCCGCTGGTAGAACACTTCCTTGTACGAGGGGTCCTGATCGGCCGCCCATTCGTCGAACACGTAGACCGGCCGGTCTTCGAGGAACACGGTCAGAAGCGCGAGCCGCTTGCGCTGCCCCGTGGAGAGCGCCGTCGACGAGAAGCGTCCGCCCTCGATGCGGACCTTGCGATCGAGCCGCAGCAGCGCGAGATATTCGGCGATTTCCCGCTCGCGGCCGGCGGTCTCGAGCCCGAACAGCCGCTCGAAAAGGTGATAGTCGGCGAAGACGGCCGCGAAGTGCTCGCGATACCACTCCCGGTTCGTGTCGTCGATGACGGTGCCGTTCAGCACGATGCGACCCGACTCGGGTGTGTAGAGCCCGCACAGCAGCTTCACGAGCGTCGACTTGCCGCTGCCGTTCCCACCAGTCACGAACACTACTTCGCCGCTCGTCAGCGACAGATCGATGGGCCCGACCGCAAACGGCCGCTCCTCGCCGGCCTGCGGCGGATAGGCAAACGTCACCCGGTGCAGCTCGATGTCCACCCGAGCCGCCGTCGGCGCCGTCGCGGCAGCCTCGACCGCGCTGGCATCCGCGGCGCTCAGGGAATCCCCGAGCTCGCGAATCTTCTCGAGCGACACGCGACCGCGGAGAAACGTGGGCAGCGTGCCGAGCACGGCCCAGGTGGGCGTCATCATGAACAGCGCCGCGAACACATAGCCCGTCAGCGCCTCGGTGGAGAGCCTCGCGATCGCCGGGGTCACGAAGAGCAGCGACCCGATCAACGTGTAAAAGAGGAGCTGGCTCCACGTGTCGGCCACCATGTACTTGGTGGTCACCGCGATGTTCTGCCGGCGCAAGTAGTCGGTCGTCGCATCGACCTCCTGCTGCATGAAGTCGGCGCGACGGGCGCGATGCAACTTCAGCTCCTTGAGGCCCTCGGTCAGCGTCTTGAAGGCGCCGAACAAGCG
>DASZSS010000430.1:0-1770 GCA_035548535.1 Steroidobacteraceae bacterium | reverse complement strand
CGACCAAGCTGCAGGACCTCAGCCCCGCGAAGGAGGGGCTGGTCGCGAACATGGTGTCGTTCAACGTAGGCGTGGAGATCGGGCAGCTCATCGCGTTGAGCCTCATGCTGCTCGTGATCCTGTCGTGGCGGCGCACGGCGGGCTTTGCGCGCCACGCGGCCCTGGCGAACGGCCTGATCATGACGGCGGGGCTGGTGCTGATGGAGTACCAGCTCGCGGGCTATTTCCTTGCACGGAGTGGTTGAGATGGCGGTTGTGGAGCCCGCGACGCTTGCGATGCCTCGGACCAAGCTGCTCACCATGATCGGCGCGGCGGCGGCGGCCGCGAGCGTGATCACCGTGTGCTTCGTGCTGCCCGCGGAGTTTCGCATCGACCCGACCGGCGTGGGCCGCGCGACGGGTCTGATCCGGCTCGCCGGGCCGAAGAGACTGGCCGCAAGTGAGGCCGATGCGCTTGCCGGCGCGAGCGCGGCGTCCGCGACGGAAGCCGCAATCGCTGCGGCGTTTGGCGGGCCGCAGGTCGATGCCGGTGCGGTCGCGTCCAACGAAGGGCAGGGTCGCTCACCCGGCGTGAGCGGTGCGGGCAAGATGCTTGGTCCTTCCGCGCGCTACTACCCCGGCGGCTACAGGTCCGACTTCGTGGAGATTCCGCTCGCCGTGGCCGGCTCGGCCACGCGCGGCGAAGAGCTCGAGTACAAGGTTCATATGCGCGCGGGCGACACGCTCGCGTACTCGTGGTCGGTCGAGGGCATCTCGAATCCCGAAGAGTTCTATTTCGACTTCCACGGCGAAGCGCCGGCGAAGGATGCCGCCAGCGAACCCACCGTCGTGGAATATCGGCAGGCGACCGGGACGCAATCCCAGGGCACGCTGGTCGCGCCGTTCGACGGCGTGTTTGGCTGGTACCTGCAGAACCAGTCGGAGCAGCCCGTCGTCGTGCACCTGAAGATCAGCGGCTTCTACACGCTCGTTCCCCCGGGTGAATACGGGAACGAAGCCGGCATCGAGGCCAACCAACCCCTGGCGCGCTGAGCAGCCCGTCGTCGTGCATCTGAAGATCATGGCTTCTACACGCTCGTTCCCCGGGTGAATACGGGAACGAAGCCGGCATCGAGGCCAACCAATCCCTGGCGCGCTGACGCGCCAGAACGCGATCCGCGATCGGGCCGGTCAGTTGGATCGGCGCGGGTCGTTTTGCGACTCGGCGTGCCCGACGCGCATCGGCGGCAGCCCGCGCGACTTGCGTGCCATCCGCAGCGTGTGCGCACGGATGAACAATGAGATCGCCATCCAGAGCGCAAGGATTGCAATCGGAACCGCGATCGCAAGCGGCCACAGAATGCCGACCGCCGCGACGCCAACGAGCAGCACGCCCACGATTGCAACGGTGCGCGCTTCGGTTTGCGCAAGCACGCGCTGTTCGGTGAGTGCGGCACCGACGGCACGCCCGATGCGCAACGCCCCCGCCGCGGCGCGCGAGGCGCTGCCGCCGTGAACGCGAAACGGATCGCGGCGCTCGCCATCGGCCCGCTCCGCACCTGAGGCGCGCTCGGTGGCGCCGTGGCCCGAATCGCCGATGCGTTCCAGATAGCGGCGCCGCCGCGGCTGCAGCACGATCTCGCGGGAGTTTTCGAGGTCGGCGAGATACATCTGTTCCATCGCGAGCGCGGTGGGCTCGTGCTCGATCACCGCATCGAGCTCGTAGTTGCCCAGCCAGCTCGCGATGTTCAGGTTGCTCGAGCCGACGCGCGCCCAGCGCCCATCCGCGAC
>DASZSS010000429.1:0-8902 GCA_035548535.1 Steroidobacteraceae bacterium | reverse complement strand
CGTCGACGGCGGCGAGCAGAAGCGCTCCTTCACCTACATCGACGATGCGATCGACTGCATCCTGCGCATCATCGAGAACGCGCAGGGCGCGGCCACGCGCCGCATCTTCAACATCGGCAATCCGGCGAACTGCGTGTCGGTGGCGGATCTCGCCCGGCGCATGGTGCGCATCGCGCAGGAGTTCCCCGAGATCGCCGAGCGCGCCCGTGCCACGCAGATCCTTGCGGTGTCCTCGCAGCAGTATTACGGGCAGGGCTACCAGGACATTCAGGTGCGAGTGCCCGCCATCGAAGCGGCGCGCGTGCATCTGGGCTGGACGCCGACGACCGATCTGGATTCCTGCATCCGCAAGACCATCGCGTACTACGTCGAACAGGGCGCCGGGACCGTGCCTCGGCTCGGCGTTGCGGAGGCCGCCCGCGCCTGATGCGAGCACTCATGGGCGCGCAGGCTTCGGCACTGACGGACCGCCCCGTCTTCTGGCTGCTCGTCGCGCTCGCGTGGTTCGCCACGATGGGCTGGCGACCGCTGCTCGAGCCTGACGAAGGACGTTACGCCGAGGTGCCGCGCGAGATGTGGGTGAGCGGCGACTGGGTCACGCCGCGCCTGAACGGCGTCAAGTACTTCGAAAAGCCGGTGCTGCAGTACTGGGCCACGGCCGCCATGTATTCGCTCTTCGGCGTCCGCGAGTGGACTGGGCGTTTCTGGTCGTGCGCGCTGGCGTTCCTTTGTATTCCGATGACGTACGTGTTCGCGCGCTGGCTGTACGGCTCGAAAGATACTGCCGTGGCGGCGGCCGCTGCGCTTGCGATCAATCCGTTCTTTCTCATCATCGGGCAGCTCAATCTGCTCGATAGCGCGCTGACGTTCTTTCTGAGCGCGGCGCTGTTCGCGTACTTACGGGCGGGCGGCGCGCCGGACGGCAGCGCGCAAGAGCGTCGCTGGATGCTCGTGGCCTCGCTCGCACTCGGTCTCGCGGTGCTGACGAAGGGCATCGTGGCGCTGGTGCTGGCGGGCGCCACCCTGGTCATTCACACGGTGCTCACGCGCGAAGTGCGAGCGCTGCGGCGCTGGCACCTTTTGCTCACCCTTCCGCTGTTCCTGCTGGTGACAGTGCCGTGGTTCGTCGTCGTCAGCCTGCGCAACCCCGAGTTTCCCGGATTCTTCTTCATACACGAGCACTTCGAGCGCTTCCTGACGAACGAGGCGCAGCGAACCGGACCCGTCTGGTACTTCGTGCCGTGCGCTCTGCTCGCGGTGTTACCGTGGATCGCGCACGTGTGGCCCGCGCTGCGCAGGGCCACCGTGGGCGGGCCGCGCCATCCGGGCAAGTCTGCGGTTTGGTTCTTGCTCATCTGGTGCGCAGTGGTCTTCGCGTTCTTTTCCGTCTCGCACTCGAAGCTGCCGCCTTACATCATGCCCCTGATGCCAGCACTTGCTGTGGTCCTTGCGCCGCGCATCGCCGAGCGGCCCGCCGCGCTTCGACACGCGATGTGGATCACCAGCGGACTGATCGTGCTCGTCGCCGGCGCGCTGCTCGTCGCCGCTCGCCGCAAAGCCGAGGTGCCCACAGAGATGCTGATGTGGTCGAGCGTCGCGGCGATCGTGGTCGTCGCGGTGCTCCTCAGCAGAGCGCGCGCATGGGCGGTCGTGGCGGTCGGCGCGATTCTCGGGTTTCAGGCGTTGATGATGAGCTACAGCGCGCTGCCGCCCGTGCGCACGTCCAAGCAACTCGTGGCGGAGATCCAGCCGCTCGTCGGGCCGCACACCGAGTTGTTCAGCGTCGATCAGTATCGCCAGTCCGTGCCACCTTATCTCGGTCGCACGCTGCGCGTTGTGCGCTATCGCGGCGAGCTCGACTTCGGCTTCCGCCAGGACGGGTCGAACTACATCCCGACGCTCGATGCCTTCATCGCAGAGTGGTCCAGCGCGCGCGATGCGTTGGCGTTCGTCGCTCCCGACCGGATAGATGAGCTGCGGGCGCGCGGCGTACCCTTTCACGTACGCGCCGCTGACGGCCGCAGCGTAGTGGTGAGCCGCCGATGAGCACGTCTCCGAAGGATTTCCTGCCGTTCACGCGACCATGGATCGATGACGAGACGATCGAGCGCGTGGCCGCGACCTTGCGTTCGGGCTGGTGGGCCAGCGGCCCGCGTGTGCTCGAGCTCGAGGCGGCGCTGTCGCGATTGCTCGCGGGCAGGCCGGTGCGCACGGTGAACCATGCAACCGCAGGGCTCGAGATTGCGTTACGCGCCGCCGGTGTAGGGCCGGGCGACGAGGTCATCACGCCAGCCCTGAGCTTCGTCGCAACGGCGAACGTGATCGTGCGTGTCGGCGCGAAGCCGGTGTTCGTCGACGTGGATCTCGATACGCGCAATATCGATCTCGATCAGGCCGCTGCAGCGGTCACGCCGCGCACGCGCGCGATTCTGCCCGTGCACTTCGCCGGGCTGCCTGTCGACATGGAGCGGCTGTACGCCATCGCGACTCGCCACGAGCTGCGCGTGATCGAAGACGCCGCGCACGCGATCGGCAGCGCCTGGCGTGGCAAGCTCATCGGCAGCTTCGGCGATCTCGTGTGCTTCAGCTTTCACGTGAACAAGAACATCACGACGATCGAAGGCGGCGCGATCGCGGGCGGCGCGGCGGCGGAGGTCGAGGCGATCGAGCGCTATCGCTTCCACGGTCTGAAGAAGTCGGGGCCCGACGACTTCGAGGTGCTCGAGCCCGCAGGCAAGGCGAACCTCTCCGATGTCTGCGCAACCATCGGGCTTGCTCAGCTCCCTCACCTGCGAGCCTTCAACGCGGCACGTCGCCGGCTCGCCGAGCGCTACTTCGAGCACTGGGGCGCGCAGGCGCCCGTGCGGTTGCCGGCGCGCGGCGACGAGGGGCACAGCTGGCACCTGTTCGCGCCGCTGCTGCCGCTGGACGCGCTGCACATCACGCGGCGGCGTTTCATTGAAGCGATGGCCGCACGGGGCATCGGTGTTGGCGTGCACTATCCGGCGATTCATCTTTTCGCTGCGTATCGCGCGCTCGGCTATCGCGAAGGGCAGTTTCCCAACGCCGAGCGGATCGGACGTGAGACCGTGACCTTACCGCTGTTCCCGGCGATGCAGCCGGACGACGTCGACCGCGTGGTCGCGGCCACCGCCGCCGCGATCGAGGAGGCCCGCGTATGACTCCGCTGGTATCCGTCATCGTGCCGGTCTACAACGAGGAGCAAGGTTTGCCGGCGCTGTTCGAGCGGCTCTACGCCGCGCTCGATGCGCTCGGTCGCACGTATGAAGTGCTGTTCGTCGACGACGGCAGTCGCGATCGTTCGGTCGCGTTGCTGCGCGCACAGTTCGAGCGCCGGCCGGAGCACACGCGTGTCATCGTCCTCGCAAGCAATGCCGGACAGCACATGGCGATTCTCGCCGGCTTCGAGTACGCGCGCGGTCTCTACGTCGTCACGCTCGATGCCGACCTGCAGAATCCGCCCGAAGAGATCGGCAAGCTGATCGCGGCGATGGAGAATGGTGCCGATTACGTCGGCACCATTCGCAGGCTTCGGCGTGATAGCTGGTGGCGGCGTTCCGCCTCGCGACTGCTCAACCGGGTGCGCGAGCGCACCACACGCATTCGCATCACGGATCAGGGATGCATGCTGCGCGGCTATGACCGCACGATCGTGGACGCCGTCAATCAGTGCCGCGAGGTGAACACGTTCGTGCCGGCGCTCGCCTACACCTTCGCGCGACATCCGGCCGAGATCGAAGTGGCGCACGCCGCGCGCGAGCACGGCGTCTCGAAATACTCCTTCTATCGGCTCATCCGGTTGAACTTCGATCTGATGACCGGGTTCTCGCTCGCGCCGCTGCAATTCTTCACCGTCACCGGAATGCTGATCGCCTGCGCATCGCTCCTGTTCGTCGGCTACCTCGCGCTTCGCCGCATCTTCAGCGGGCCGGAAGCGGAGGGGGTGTTCACGCTGTTCGGCATCGCGTTCTTCCTCATTGGCGTGCTGCTCCTCGGGCTCGGTGTCATCGGTGAATACGTCGGCCGTATATATGAGCAGGTGCGCCAGCGGCCGCGATTCGTCGTGGCCGCCGTGCTGGAGCGCGACTCGACGGGTGCGCGCGCCGCGTCCGAAAGTACTCGCGCGTTTGCGCGGCAGGTATCCGGGAAGTGAGCGTCCGCGCCGTCGTCTTCGGCTACCACGATGTCGGCGACCGCTGTCTGCGCGTATTACTATCGCAAGGCATCGACGTGCCGCTCGTTATCACGCATGTGCCGGACCCGGTGGAGCCGCAGTGGTTTGCAAGCGTCGAGCGCACGGCGCGCGAGTACGGGATCCCGGTGCTCACTCCGGAGGATCCGGGGCAGGCGAGCCTCGAACGCGTGCTGAGCGAGATCCGGCCGGACTTTCTCTTCTCGTTCTATTACCGGCGCATGCTGAGCCCGCGTCTCTTGCAACTGCCGAGACGCGGAGCCCTCAACATGCACGGCTCGCTGCTGCCGAAATATCGGGGCCGCGCCCCGATCAACTGGGCCATCTTGCGCGGCGAGCAGGAAACCGGCGCCACCTTGCACTACATGGTGGAGCGTGCCGATGCCGGTGACATCGTCGATCAACTGGCCGTACCGATCTTGCAGGATGACGACGCGCTCATCGTGACGCGCAAGGTCACGGTCGCCGCGGAAGTCGTGCTCGCGCGAACGCTCCCGGCGCTCGTCGCCGGACGCGCGCCGCGACGACCGCAGGCGCTGGCGGACGGCGCCTATTTCGGCCGCCGCACGCCCGAAGACGGACGCATCGACTGGACGCAGCCCGCGCGCGACATTCACAACCTGGTGCGCGCCGTCGCACCGCCGTTTCCGGGCGCGTTCTCAGAGGTAAACGGCAAGCGCTGGTGGCTTCACAAGACGCGTGTCGCGCAGCCGCGCGCGTTCTCGCCCGGTCCGCCACGGCTCTTCGGAGAGGACGGCCGCTGCTTCATCGCGTGCGCCGACGGTGGGGTGTTGGAGCTGCTGGCGGGCCGCATCGACGACGCAGCGCTCGATTTGCGCGCGCTCGCCGCTGAGGTGACGCGCAAGCCGATACTGCTGCCGATGCGGCAGCAGTGAGCATCGCGAAGTGGCGCGCATCGCTCTGAAGATCGATGTCGATACGCATCGCGGCACCCGCGAAGGCGTGCCGCGCCTTGCGGACCTGCTACAGCGGCTCGAGGCACGGGCCACGTTCTTGTTCAGCCTCGGTCCGGATCACACGGGGCGCGCAATCCGCCGCGTGTTCCGCCGCGGTTTCGTCGGCAAGGTGCGCCGAACATCGGTCGTACAGCACTACGGCGTGAAGACGCTGCTCTATGGCGTGCTGCTGCCGGGCCCGCATATCGGCAAGCGGAATGTGGCGATCATGCGCGACGTCGCGCGCCGCAACTTCGAAGTCGGCGTGCACACCTACGATCACAGCAAGTGGCAGGACAACGTCGCGCACGCCGATCGCGAGTGGACGCGGCGGGAGCTCGCGCACGCGCACGCGCAGTTCGTCGCGACCTTTGGCTTCCCGCCGTCGGTGCACGGCGCCGCCGGCTGGCAGATGAACGCACACGTGCCGGGTCTCGAGCACGAGCTTGGATTTCGATACGCCTCCGATACGCGCGGCACGGGTCCGTTCTTGCCCGTGATGCGTGGCGTGGTGGGACAGGTGCCGCAACTGCCGACGACGTTGCCCACGCTCGACGAGCTACTCGGGCGCAGGGATCTGACGCGCGGCGGCGCGGTCGCAGAGCTGCTGGCCATCACCGCACGCGCCCATCGCGATCACGTATTCACGCTGCACGCGGAGCTCGAGGGTGGTCACTATCTGTCCGCGTTCGAGCACTTGCTGAAGGGATGGCGCGATTACGGCTACGAGCTCGTCGACCTCGCGACGCAGTTCGATGCGCTCGATCCGACGCGGCTGCCGCTGCACGAAGTCATCGCGGGCACCGTGCCCGGCCGCGCCGGCAAGCTCGCCGTGCAAGGACTCTGCAGCGGCGCGCCGTCCAGCGCCGCGGGCTGAACGGCGCGCTGGCCAGCGCTGCGTAGAGCAGCGCGCTGCCGAGCGTCGCGGATCAGACGCTGCGCAGTCGCGGCCGCTTGGGCGGGCTCCCGAACGGCTCGACCGTGCGCGGCGCGATGGATTGCGGCGCCGCGCCGCGATAGCCATCCCGCACGTCGAATTCGCCACGATTGAAGGCGCTCATGCGCACCTCGGCCTCGCGGCTCTTCCAGAGCTCGAGCAGCGGGACTTCATTCTCGTGCACGTCGGGGCTCTCGCACCTCACCAGTGCTTTCAGATGCGCGAGCGCACGCGCCGGCTGCGCAGTCAGCCGCCGCGCGAGCACCAGCGACGCTTCGAGCGCATGCGTCGCGACGAACGTCACGAGGCCGCGCGCCGCAGCGACCTCCGGCGTGAACGTCATGCCGAGCGCGATGCATTCGTAGGCGCGCGCCGCGCCGAGCAGGCGCACGAGGCCCGCCACGCCGCCCGCGGAGGGCAGCACGCCGAGATGGATCTCGGTCGTGCCGATGGAATAGAGCCCCGCCTGCGCGACCCGTAAGTCGCACGCCAGCGCGAGCTCGAGCCCGCCGCCCAAGCACGTTCCGTTGATCGCCGCAATTACAGGTTTGTCACATTTCTCGATGCGGGCGCAGAGCGCGCGCAGCTTTCGCGGAAAGGAATCGGGCACGCCGTCCGTCGCGCGCATCTGCGGGTCCCAGAAATGCTGGACGAACACGCGCGTGACGCCGCCGGTGAGCACGATGACGCGGACCGTCGGGTCGGCGGCGGCGGCGGCGAACGTGGTCTCGAGCGCAGGCAGCATGCCCGGCGTGAGGAATCCTTCCGGCGGATTGACGAGGCGGATGACCGTGATCGACTGTTCGACGCGTTCAGCAGTGATTTGCGACATGTCCGATTGGACACCGCGGGCCCGTCGGATCAATCGATACCGCGTCCGATTGATTGCCGCCGCGCGCGAGTCTCACCCGTCATGAGGCTCGAACCGCGAGTAGCCGTGTGAGCACCCATCCTGCGGACCGGGAACTGGTCAAGGCCCTGCTGACGGGCGAGCGGCAGGCGTTCGACCGCTTCTTCGGCGACTACTTCCCGCGTCTGTACCGCTTCGTCCTGCCGCGCATCGAGAGCGATCCGGCGGCCGCCGAGGACCTGTGCCAGCACGTGCTGGCACGCGCGATCCGCGCGCTCGCGACGTATCGCGGCGAGGCGTCGCTCTTTACGTGGTTGTGTCAGATTGCGCGCAACGAGCTCAGTCGCTACTGGGAGCGGCGCAGGACCGAAGACGCGAACGTGCTCCACATCGAGGACGACGCGGACATTCGCGCGATGCTCGAATCGGTGGCGGCACCCGAGTCCGAGCAGCCGGACGCGCAGCGCCTGCGCAGCGAGGTGGCGCGGATCATTCACATCGCGCTCGATCATCTGCCGCAGCACTACGCGAACGCACTCGAGCTGAAGTACATCGACGGCCTCTCGGTACAGGAAGTCGCGGCGCGTCTGTCGCAGACCGTCACGGCGACACAAAGCGTTCTGGCCCGCGCGCGCAGCGCTTTGCGCGACATTCTGGAGTCGGCCGGCATCACGGCCTCGAATCAGGTGGACATGGCCGTTTCGGCACGCCTGAGGGGAGTCGCGCCATGAGCGGCGGGTGGCGCACGGACGGCGCCCGCGACGAGGCGCCGGCCATGCTCGAACGCGAGCAAATCGCGCTCTCTCTGCTGCGGCGTGCCGGTCGGCGCAACGCGCCGCCTCCGGAGATGACCGCGCGCGTGTACGCCACGGTCCTTGATATCTGGTCGGAAGAGGTGTCGCGGCGCCGACGCTCGTCGCGCATGCTGGCTCTCAAGGCGGCAGTCGTCGTGCTTGCCGTGGCAGCGGCGGCGGCGTTCTGGCATTCGGGCCTTGCGCCCGAGGACGTCGCGCGAGTGACCCGTCTGACCGCGCGAGTCGAGCTCACTCGAGGAGACGACACGCAGACCCTCTCGACCAAGTTCGACGTGCGAAGCGGAGACCGTCTGGATGTGCCCCCCGGCAGCGCACTGGTGGCGCGCCGTGCGGATGGTCTGTCGATCCGCGTGCGCGGTCCGGCCTATCTCGTGTGGGATACGGCGGAACGGCTCCGGCTCGAACACGGGCGCGTGTACGTCGATGGCGGGCCGAAGGCTGACGACGCGCGCGCGCCGTTCGAAGTGCGCACGCCGCTCGCTCGCATCGAGCACATCGGCACGCGCTTCGTCGCGGATTCGAATCCGCAGCGTGTGCGCGTGGCCGTGCGCGAGGGTCACGTGCGCCTCACGTCGTCGAGCGGGGACGCGCTCGGCATCGACGGCGGGCAGGCGGCCGAAGCCGCCGTGAACGGGCAAATTTCCTGGGTCACGCCACCCGCGCGCAGCGAGTGGGAATGGGTCGATGCTCTCGCGCCGGCGTGCGGTATCGAGGGCCGGTCGTTGTTCGACGTGCTCACCGACCTCACGCACGAAGCGGACTTGCAGCTCGTGTTCGCCACGCCGGAGATCGAGCGGCGGGCGCGCGAGCTGACGCTGCACGGACCGGCGCTCGAGCTGCCGCCGCGGACCGCCATCGATGCCGTGCTCGCGACGACCGATCTCGATGCCGATCTGGCCGAAGCCCGTGTCATCCTGCACGAGCGGATGACCGGATCGTCATGACATCCTCGTCATGATGGGCCGCCGCCGTCCCGTCACGGAGATGCGACAGTGTCTCCGCGCGCCATCGCCGCCGTGACGCGGCGCGGCGCTCCGGGTACGATGCCCGGGTGAGCGTCGCAGGGAAACACGGTCAAAACCGGCGCGGGCGCGCGCACTCCAGGGTGTCGAGGCAGGTGGTGCTCGGCTG
>DASZSS010000428.1:0-3769 GCA_035548535.1 Steroidobacteraceae bacterium | reverse complement strand
TCGCGCGACACGGTGGGGCATGCCACTAGCCGCTCGAGAATCCCGATCGTATCGAGCGCCGCCATCAGGGCACCTGCGCGAACGCGCGCACCGGGAATGTGCCGACGCCTTTGAATTTCGGCGGCACGGCCGTGAACGTGAACCCGCCCGCGGGCAGGCCGTCGAGCCCGCGCAGGTGCTCGACGATGAGGATTTCCTCACGCAACAACGTCGTGTGCACGGGCCGGCTGTTCCGCGTGCGCGTGTCGTCGATGTTGTGCGAGTCGATGCCCACGAGCACCGCGCCGCGATCGCGCAGCCGCTCGGCGGCCTCGCCGGTCAGAAAGGAGTGGCTCTCGAAATACCGCTCCGTGTTCCAGTACTTGCTCCAGCCCGTGTCGACCAGCACTGCTTTACCCCGCACGTCCACCTCATCGAAGTCGCTCGCCCGCACTTCGATGCGCGAGCGATGATCCACGCGCACGACGACGGCCGGGATGCTCACGAAGCGCTCCAATGCGGTCTCGCTGAGGTCCTTGCCGTCCGCGTAGCGATGAAACGGACAATCGATGTACGTGCCCGTATTGGACACCATGTCGATCCGGCCGATCTGGAATTCGGTGCCGCCCTCGTAGTGCTGGCGCGACGCCTCGCGGCTCAAGTAATCGCAGATCACCGGCGCCGGCAGTCCCTTGAACGTGACGAGACCGTCGTGAATGGTGTGGCTCAGGTCGATCAGTCGAGGCATGAAGCGTCTCCGATAGACGACGCATTGTAGCCGCCGCGCATCCAGGGCGCGGCCGTGCCCGTAAGCGGCTTCGGGGAATCGTTGGACTCAGGGGCTTCTCATGCATCGCACGGGGATTTCACGTCTGTTACTGGCCCTCGCCCTGCTGGCCGCGGTGGCGGGATGTGTCTCGATGGGCGGCAAGAGCTCGCGGCCGCTGAAGGCGGTTCCGTACGTCGACCTGCCGCGCTACATGGGCGGGTGGTTCGTCATCGCGAACATCCCGACCTCCCGCGAGAAGGATTGCGTCGACTCGATCGAGGGCTACGCGATGCGGCCGGACGGGCGCATCGACAACAAGTTCGCCTGCCGGGACGGCAGCTTCAGCGCGCCGATGAAGCGCCGCGTGAGCACGATCGCAACGGTCTACGACACGCAGAGCAACGCGGAGTGGCGCGTCCCGCTCTATCGCGTGCTCAACGTGAAGTACGTCGTCGTCGATCTCGACCCGAACTATCGCTGGGCGGTGGTCGGGCATCCAAGCCGGCGCTACGGCTGGATCCTCTCGCGCAGCCGCACGCTCCCGGACGAGACCTACGCCGGCATCATGCAGCGGCTCGCCGAGCAGGGCTACGACACGAGGAAATTCCAGAAGGTGCCGCAGGGGCCGGGCGGACCCACCATCCCGACGACCGCGCGCCGCTCGTTCTTCTCGATTTTCAGGTGATGAACGAGATCGTGCGAATTTCGATGCTCTCCCGCGGCGGCGCATCGGCGGGCGCCGTGGGATCGTCGAACGCAGTGTGACCGGTCCATTGCACGCGCGCGCGATCCGAGTCGAAGAGCTTGAACGCGAGGATCTCGTCGGGCTCCATCCGCGGCACGTAGTACCAGCGATGCCGCGGGCTGTAGCTCAAGTTGTAGCCGTACAGCGAAGGGCGGTGCGGATCGTTCAGCCCACCCCGAACCTCGCTGTCGTGCAGGTCCGTCGCCGCGACCGACGAGGCATCGCATAGCGCGAGCGGTGTGCGGTAGACCGTGCGAATCGGCCTCCACAGATTCATCAGGACGACGCGCCGCTCGAGCCACGGCGCCGCCGCCTCGCGCCCGAGCATGTCCTCCGCGAACTGGCGCACCGTCCGCTCACCATAATTCACGTGCGCGCCGTACGCCGGCTTGCGCCCATCGCCGACCGTCGCAGCGTCGCTGCGCGCGATCTCACCGAACACGAGCACTTTCTGCGCGCCGAGCAGGCGCTGTACCAAAGCCTCGATCTCTGCGTAATAGACGCGACGCACCTCGTCGGCGTCGTAGAAGTTCCTGACAGCGCTCGGCTCCCGCAGCAAAACGAACCCGTTTCGCTCCAGAGACAACTCACCTATGTGACGCCGCAGGTTCGCGATGCGCACCCGATGCTCTTCCGCCGGCCAGTACGAGCGCTCGCGATCGGTCGGATAGAACACCGCCTTCTCGCCGGCGACGACATAGCGAATCGTCGCTTCGAGCCCATCGCTTTGCCTGTCAGTGGCAAGAGTATGAGTTGTACTCATCATCATCCACGGAGCGAACGGTGACTGGACCGCTCGCGGGACTCTACTACACAATCACGCGCCTGACGTTGCACGCAGCAACCCGCGAACACTCACCACCACGGACCACCTCACATGACGCGAGCGCGAGCCACGGCTCTGAGACCCCGCGTGCAGCCGCCCGCAGCGAGCGAGATCACGCACACGCGGTTCCTCGTCTCCGCCGAGCGCCTGTTCTGCGTGCACGGATATGAAGGCACCAAAATCCGTGCGATCGCCAAGCTCTCCAACGCCAATCTCGGGATGCTGTCGCATTACTGGGGCAGCAAGCGCGCCCTGTTCCGCGAGGTGTTCGAGCGGCGCTTGAAGCCGATCCACGACGAGCACATGCGCCGCTTTCGCGAGCTCGACAAGGCCATGCGCGCCGGCAAGCCCGTCAGCATCGTCGATGTCCTCAAGGCCCAGATCGAGCCGAGCTTCATCCTGCCGGGCACGCCGCCGGCGGATGCGCCGGGCGTGCGGCTGCTGCTCGGGCGCGCGCTCGTCGATCCCTCGCCCGAGGTCGTGAAGGTGATGGGCGAGATCTTCAGCGAATCCGCGAACCTGTTCTTTTCGCTGTTGCGCCGGGTGAGCCCCAACGTGGATCAAAGTGAGTTCTACTGGCGCGCGAACTGCGTCGTCGGCGCGTTCACATTCGCCGAGTCCTATACCGAGCGCCTCACGCAGTTCATCGACGAGGATCTCTCGGAGATCGACTGGGCCGCGGTGGCCAATCACGTCGTGCGCTTCCTCGCCGCCGGCATGCGCGCGCCCGGCGTGGCGCCCGGGGAACGCAACCGCAAGCCCGGCGCGAAGCGCCGCAAAGCGTCGTCCCGATAGCGCACGGCGTGCGCGCAGACGCCGTGCAGTCGCGCGCAGCGGCGCGGACATGTCGCGCCGACCGTCGCGCCGATGCATCACGCCCATGCGTCACGCCGATGCGGCGCGCCCATGCCGTCGCGCAGCGCAGTCACTCGAGCTCGCACGGGCCCCTTTCCTGCTGCGCCTAGGGCGCGGACGGTCCCCCAGCCGGTAGATGCCCGCTCGCCGTGCACCCACTAGACTCGACGGGCACTTGCCGCTCGCCACGAGGAGTTGCGCTTGATCGACGTCTATTTCTGGCCCACCGGCAACGGTAAGAAGATCACCATCATGCTCGAGGAGGTCGAGCTGCCCTACCGGATCGTTCCGGTGAACATCAACAAGGGTGATCAGTTCACGCCGGAGTACGAGGCGATCAATCCGAACAACAAGATGCCGGCGATCGTCGACCCGGATGCGGCAGGCGGCCCGCTCGTAATCTTCGAGTCCGGTGCGATTCTGCAATACCTCGCCGAGAAGACGGGCCGGCTTTTGCCGCGCGACCTGCACGGCAAGTATCGCGTGTTGCAATGGGTCTACTGGCAGGTCGGCGGGCTCGGGCCGATGGCGGGCCAGGCGCATCACTTCCTCAAGTACGCGCCGCAGAAGATCGAATACGCCATGCATCGGTTCC
>DASZSS010000427.1:0-3340 GCA_035548535.1 Steroidobacteraceae bacterium | reverse complement strand
CAGCAGACCGACATCAACCTGCCGTACATCACGGCCGACCAGTCCGGTCCGAAGCACCTGAACATCAAGCTGACGCGCGCGAAGCTCGAGTCGCTGGTGGAAGACCTGGTGCGCAAGACGATCGAGCCGTGCCGGATCGCGCTGAAGGATGCCGGCGTCTCCGCGAAGGACGTCTCCGAGGTCATCCTGGTCGGCGGTCAGACGCGCATGCCGCTCGTGCAGAAGTACGTGAAGGACTTCTTCGGCAAGGACCCGCGCAAGGACGTGAACCCGGATGAGGCGGTCGCGGTCGGCGCGGCCATTCAGGCCGGCGTGCTCGCGGGCGAGGTGAAGGACGTCCTGCTGCTCGACGTGACGCCGCTATCGCTCGGTATCGAGACGCTCGGCGGTGTGATGACAAAGCTCATCGAGAAGAACACGACGATCCCGACGAAGGCGTCGAACACCTTCTCCACCGCGGAGGACAACCAGACGGCCGTGACGATTCACGTCCTGCAGGGCGAGCGCGAGCGCGCCGCGGACAACAAGTCGCTCGGCAAGTTCGACCTGACGGACATCCCGCCGGCGCCGCGCGGCGTGCCGCAGATCGAAGTGTCCTTCGACATCGACGCGAACGGCATTCTGAACGTGTCGGCGAAGGACAAGGCCACCGGCAAGGAGCAGAAGATCGTCATCAAGGCGTCGAGCGGTCTCAGCGAGGAGGAGATCAAGCGCATGGTGCGCGATGCCGAGGCGCATGCCGCGGAAGACAAGAAGTTCCGCGAGCTGGTCGAGGCGCGCAACAAGGCGGACAGCCTCGTGCACTCGGTCGAGAAGACGCTGAAGGAGCTCGGCGACAAGGTCGACGGCGCGGAGCGCGCGCGGGTCGAGTCGGCGATCTCGGATGTGCGCTCGGCGCTGAAGAGCGACGACAAGGGCGTCATCGAGAAGAAGACCGAGGCGCTGGCGCAGGCCGCCCAGAGCATCGCGCAGAAGGCGTATGCCGATACGGGCGCGCAGGGCGCCGGGGCCGGCGCGGCCGGGGGTGCCGGTGCATCGGCGGGCGCCGGCAAGGGCCCGGGCGGCGAGGACGTGGTGGATGCCGAGTTCGAGGAAGTGAAGGACAAGAAGGCGTCATAACCCGCCCGGGAGAAGGTCGATCGCGTAGGGGAGTCTCTCGCACGAACGTGGGAGACTCCCTTCGCATATAGTGGGGTGGGTCAGGGTCAGGTCTCTTCTTCAAGCTCGCATGTCCAAGCGCGATTACTACAAGGTGCTCGATGTCCCGCGGAACGCGGCCGAGGCGGATATCAAGAAGGCATATCGCCGCCTGGCGATGAAGTTTCACCCGGATCGCAATCCGAACGACGCCGAGGCCGAGAGCAAATTCAAGGAAGCGAAAGAAGCGTACGAGGTGCTGACGGACGCGCAGAAGCGGGCCGCCTACGATCAGCACGGGCACGCCGGCGTCGAGGCGCTCAATCGCGGCGGCGGGCGCGGCGGGTTCGGCCCGGGCGATGCGTTCAGCGACATCTTCGGTGATGTGTTCGGCGACATCTTCGGCACCGGTCGCCGCGGCGGCGGGCGCGCGCAGGTGTATCGCGGTGCCGATCTGCGCTACGAGCTCGAGCTCGACCTCGATCAGGCCGTGTTCGGCCACACCGTCGACATCGAAGTGCCGAAGCTCGTCGAGTGCGAGGTGTGCCACGGCACGGGGGCGGCGCGCGGGCACTCACCGGTTACGTGCGAGACCTGCGACGGCACGGGACAGGTGCGCATCTCGCAGGGCTTCTTTCAGTTGCAACAGACGTGTCCGCGCTGCCGCGGCGCCGGCACGATCGTGCGCAATCCGTGCGACGTGTGTCTCGGGCAAGGCCGCGTGCGCAAGACGAAGACGCTGCAGGTCAAAGTGCCCGCGGGCGTTGACACCGGCGACCGCATCCGGCTCGGCGGAGAAGGCGAGGCCGGGCGCAACGGCGGCCCGCCGGGAGATCTGTACGTCGAGATCTCCGTCCGCGAGCACCCGATCTTCGAGCGCGACGGCGCGCACCTGAGCTGCGAGGTGCCGATCAGCTTTGCGACGGCGGCACTCGGCGGCAGCGTGGAAGTGCCGACCCTCGACGGCGAAGTGACGATCAAGATTCCCGCGGAGACGCAGTCCGGGCGCGTCTTCAGGCTGCGAGGCAAAGGCGTGAAACCGGTGCGCGGTGGCGCGCGCGGCGATCTCTTCTGCCGCGTCGTCGTCGAAACGCCCGTATCGCTGACCGCGGAGCAGAAGGAGCTCGTGCGCAAGCTCGAGGAATCGCTGCGCGGGGATGCGGGCCAGCACGCGCCGCGCGAGAAGGGCTTCTTCGAAGGCGTGAAGCGCTTCTTCTCGAGCGATCACTCGCGATGACGCGCATCGCTCTCATCGGCGCGACGGGACGCATGGGCCGCGCCATCGTCCGCGCCGCGCGCGAATCCACCGATGTGAGCGTGGTGGCGGGCATCGCGTCGGCGCAGAGCGCCGAGCTCGGCAAGGATGTCGGCGTGCTCGCCGGTGTCGGGCCGCTGGGCGTTGCGGTCAGCAGCGATCTGCGCGCGGGGCTCGCACTATGCGACGTGGCCATCGACTTCTCGAGTGCCGCCGCGACGGCAGCCACGCTGAGCGCGTGCCAAGCTGCTCGCAAGCCCGTCCTCATCGGGACGACCGGATTTTCTTCGGCGGTCGAGCTTGAAGTCGCCGCGGCCGCGCGTCATATCGCGGTGCTGGTTGCGGCGAACACGAGTATCGGCGTGACCTTGCTGATCGAGCTGGTGCGAGCGGCGGCGAAAGCATTGCCGGCGGACTTCGATATCGAGATCAGCGAAGCGCATCACCGGATGAAGCGCGACGCGCCTTCGGGCACGGCGCTGGCGCTCGGGAGAGCGGCGGCGGAGGGCCGGGGGCAGGACCTTGCGGCCGTGTCCGCGGTCTCGCGCAGCGGCGACAGCCCGCGCCGGACCGGCGAAATCGGCTTTGCCGTGACGCGCGGCGGGGACATCGTCGGCGAGCACACGGTGCTCTTTGCGGGGACCGGCGAGCAGCTAGTGCTCGGTCACCGGGCCACGGACCGGGCGATCTTCGCCCGGGGGGCCCTGAGAGCGGCCGCCTGGCTTACAGGCCGGTCGCCTGGTCGATACTGGATGCGCGATGTATTGGGTTTAAAAACAGACACTTAGGCGCAAAACGCGACGCGTCGCCGAAGTGTCTGTGGAAAAGTTTTTTGTGTGGACGGCGTGGACACCCGGGCCGGGCAGCCCGTAGAATTTCGCCGTAATCCGTAAGGGTTAGTCCATGCAAGGCGGGAGGATGTTCGAGAGAACTCCTCCCGCTTTGTAT
>DASZSS010000426.1:0-12357 GCA_035548535.1 Steroidobacteraceae bacterium | reverse complement strand
GATCGTCATGTGCGACATGTGGAAGAACTTCAGCTTCTCGAGCGGCGCGCCGTTCAGCTTGTCGATGATGGCCCACGCGTTCGGCCCCTGGATCTGGAAGCGCCAGTACTTGCGGCGCACCGGCTGACCCATCGGGTTCATCGGAGAGCGGCGGTCCACCTCGATGTCGAGATTCTTGTAGCCGCCGTGCTCACCGTGATAGCGCAGCCAGTTGCCGGCGGGCGCGCGGCCGACGAACAGGAACTCGTCCTTGCTCTCCCGGAACAGCACGCCATCGCCGATCACATAGCCGTCCTCGTTGACGGGCACGTATTGCTTCGCAACGTTCACCTCGAAGTTGGCGACGCTGTTGATCGCGGTATCGCGGATCAGCGCGAGCGCATCGGAGCCGCGCAGGATCACGTTGTCCATGTGGTGCGATTGATCGAACAGCACGGCCGTCTCGCGCCAGGCTTTCTGCTCGAGGCGCCAGCTCGAATATTCGGACGCGACGACGGGCACGATGTACGCGGGATTCTGGGCGTTGCGCAGCACCTCGACGATGTTGCCGCTCGCGTCGATCACGTCTTGCAGCGATTGGGGTTTCAAAACATTCACTGTGAGCTGGCTCCTGGGTTGTATGAACTCTCGCAGGCGTGCAGCCATGGATAGCACCGGCGCGGGCAGTACGCTTTTCCATACACGAAGTCCGGCGTTGATCAAAAGAGAAGTGCGGCGCGGCCTAGCCTTTTTTCGAAAACTGATCACGCGATTGCTGGCATTCTGAGCCGCCGCTCCCGTTGCTAGCATCGATTGCGCTCTGGAAAACGTTTCAACACACGGAGCGTCTCTTTGTGGAGGGGGCAAGATGTTCGGCAGACGTGTGTACCACGGCGTCACGGGGCGCCTGACGATCGCGAGCGTGAGTCTCTGCGCGCTGACGGCAGCGGGTGCGTTGTCGAGCACTGCTGAAGCGCAGGAGAAGCCGGCAAGCGACGCAGGCGCGCTGCAGGAAGTCACCGTCTCGGCGCGCTATACCCAGGAGAATCTGCAAACCACGCCGCTCGCCATCACGGCGGTCTCCGGCGCGGAGCTCGAGAATCGCGCAATTCCGAATGTCGCGACGCTCGGCGCGGTCGTTCCCAACCTCTACACGCACGTGGGTGATGCGGTTCAGGGGCCGACACCGACCATCTCCATGCGCGGCGTCACGGCGGGCGATTACAGTTTCGCGCGCGACCCGGCGGTCGGTATCTACGTGGACGACGTGTATCACAGCACGCTCGTCGGCTCGAATCTCGATCTCGCCGACATCGAGCGCATCGAAGTTCGACGCGGACCGCAAGGTACGCTCGCGGGCAATGCCAGCATCGCCGGCACCGTCAGCATCTATTCGAAACAGCCGAAAGGCGATGGCAGCGGCTACTTCGAAGCAGCGTACGGCAGCTTCAACCGGGTGAAGGTGAAGGGCGCATACGATGCCGCGATCGCGGACAACCTGTTCGTGCGCGTCTCCGGCCAGACCGATCGCAAGGACGGCTACGTCGATCAGCTCGATTTCACGTGCGAGATGAATCGACTCGGAACGCCCGAGCTCGCGGGCAGCTTCCCCACGGCCGACCGCAGCGCGCCCCAGCGCGACTGCAAGATGGGAACGTTCGGCGGCATCAACGACAGCTCGGCGAAAGCCGTGATGCGTTACGTCGCGAGCGACCGCTTGGAGTTCTCCGCGACCACCTCGTACTACCGCGCGGACGATGAGGCGCCCGCCGAATTGCTCGTCGACGCGCATCCGGCGCAGAACGACGGCTTCAACTCGGTGTACAACGCGAAGGTGCTGGCGGCGTACGGCATTCAGTACGACAACCGCTTCCTGCCGCCGCCCGGGCGCCGCTACTCCGCGTATGCCACCTTCGATCGGCCGCTCGAGGGCATCGGGTTCGACAACTCGCAGGGTCAGTTCAGCCGCGACAGCTCGTTCAAAGTGGACTACGACGTCACGGACCAGATGCACCTGAAGACGATCTTCGGCTACAGCCACAACGGCGGCCACCTGCACCAGGCGGGCGATGTCTCACCGCTCGGCTACGTGCAGGGGCAGGTGTTCTTCGACACCGTGCAGTACACGGGCGAGGCGCGCCTCACCGGCACGAGCTTTAGCGACAAGCTGGAATGGGCGGCCGGGCTGTTCTATCTGAAGTCGCGCAACAACCTGCGCGGCGATATCGACTTCATCACCATCAACTTCACGGAAGACGACCTGTTCCACACGGAGACGAAGTCCGCGTTCGTCCACGGCAACTACCATCTCACGGATCATCTGAGTGTGTCCGCCGGACTGCGCTTTGCCCGCACCGACAAGGACGCCTCGTTGAATCACCCGCCGCTGTTCAATCGCACGATCCCGTTCTCGGTCAGCGCCAATCGCACCGACTGGCTCATCTCCGCGAACTACCAGTTCACCGATCAGGTGATGGGCTATGCCTCGGTCGCGACGGGCTCGCGCCCGGCGGGCATCACGACGATCGTGAACACGATCTATCAGCTCTCGGAGTATCCGGCCGAAGAGCTCACCGCCTACGAGACCGGCTTCAAGACGGAGTTCTTCGATCGGCGGATGCGCACGAACGTCGCGCTCTTTTACAGCGACTACTCGAAGCGCTTGACGTCGCAGGCCGGCTTTCAGTGCCTCGGCGAGCCGCCACCGCCCACGCGGCGCTTGTCGGCGGACGAGTGTCCTCCCGGCGGCGCGATCGGCTGGAGTATCACCATTGGTACGCCGGCGAAGGTCCGCGGCGTCGAGCTCGAGACGACCGTGGAGCCTATCGACCGCCTGTTGTTCAGCCTCTCCGGCGGCTACAACCACTTCATCAACGGCGTGAAGACGCCGGGCCAGCCGGGGTACATGGTGAAGGGCAATCTGCCGCAACCCGAGTGGAACGGGAACGCGGGCATCCAGTACGCGATCCCGCTCGGCAGCGGAACGCTCACGCCGCGTCTCGATGCGTTCTACACCAGCAGGCAGACGTTCACCTTTTCGCCGTCGATCCAGGCGCCGTCGGGTCCGCGGGACATCGTCCCCGCGCACACGATCTTCAACGCGCAGCTCAACTACGACTTCGGCGACAAGGGCTGGCAGGCGACGCTCGCGGCGACCAACCTGTTCGACAAGTACTACTTCTACACGCTCTTCTCGGGCTCCACCGTGGCGACCGCCGGTGTCATCGCGCCGCCGCGGGAGGTCTCGCTCAGCCTGCGCAAGACTTTTTGAGGACGCGTCATGTTTGCCAGGACACTCTTCAACACGCTCATACTTGCTCTTGCGACGTCTCTGCCGGCGACCGCGCTCGCGCAGAAGGTGACCCGGCTCACCCCTCAGGATCGCATCGAGATCCAGGAGCTGACCGACGGTTACACGTACAAGATCGACAACTGCACCAACAGCGGCTACGACTACGCCGACATGTACACGGACGATGCCACGTTCGGCGTCGCGTCCGAGTGGGGCGGCGGCAACGTGAAGGTGTGGTATCGCGGCCGTGAAGAGCTGGCAGTTGCCGCGGGAGGCGGCAAGGACGGCTGCAAGCCGAAGCCGAAAGTCAGCGGAGTGCAGGTACATCACATCGCGACGAGCCTCGTCGTGACACCCACGGCAACCGGGGCGCACGGCAAGTCCACGCTGCTCGCCACCGGCGTTGGGGGAAATCCGGTGGCGATCGAATGGCAGGGCGGTTACGAGGACGAGTACGTCAAGACGCCGAAGGGCTGGAAATTCAAGTCGCGCGTGCACGTCTGGCCCGGCTACGACTGGCCGGACACTGCGGCTGGCATGGCTGCGCGCCGGGCCGCTGCGTCCGCAGTGCCGCCTGCCGGACCCGTCAAGCCGCAAATGCGCGGCGACGGCCCACCGCCCGAGGCGAAGGATTTCAGCATTACCCGCGCGGATCCTGCTCTCGATGCGCTCATCGCGCCGAATACGAAGGCGCAGCTCATGGCGAACGGCTTCGGCCTGAACGAAGGCCCGGTCTGGATACCGCGCGGTCTGCACGGTAACGAAAGCGGCTATCTGCTCGTCGGCGGGCTTCTCGACAATGTCATCTACAAGATCACGCAGGACAATCGCGTCTCCGTGTTCCTGGACAATGCAGGCTACACCGGCGATGACGTGAACAACACCGGCACACAGACGCGCAGCGGCCGCTCCCATGTGTTGCTCATCGGGCCTTCATGCGCGAGTCTGGATTCGCAGGGCCGGCTCGTGTGGTGCGCGGACAATGATCGCGCGGTGATGCGGCTCGAGAAGGACGGCAAGACGCGCACTCTGCTGGCGAACGGTTCCGGCGGCAAGCGTTTCAGCGGCCCGAACGACATCGTCATCCGCTCGGACGATGCCGTGTTTCTGACCGACAACGACTTCGGCCTGCGCGGCGCCGGGAAGAGTCCGCTGAAAGAGCTGCCCAACGGGATCTGGATGATCAAGGACGGGACCGCGCGCATGGTGCTCGACGACAAGGCGCTCGGCGGCATACCGAATGGCATCGCGCTCTCGCCGGATGAGCGCTACCTGTATCTGACGGCAGGTCGCAAGCTGAAGCGCTATGAGCTGCATGCCGACGGCACGCTCGGCAATTCGATGCTGTTCGCCGAGGGCGACGGCATCGGCGATGGAATCAAGGTCGACGTGAAGGGCAACGTGTTCTCCTCGGGCGGCGCAGGCCCCGGGATCATTCGCGTCACCGCTCCGGATGGCCGCTTCCTCGGCCTGCTCAACCTGCCGATCTACGGCGGCGAGCCCAAGAAGCAGATCTGCGCGACGAACATTGCCTTCGGCGGCGACGATGCGCGGACGCTCTTCGTCGCGGCGTGCGACGCCGTCTACAAGATCCAGACGAAAACCACAGGCCTGATGCCAGGGCCGAAGACCTAGATGGAGCGGAAGTTGACGACGGTCAAACCCCGGATCGGATTCATTGGACTAGGAGTCATGGGGCTGCCGATGGCTCGGCACCTCGCGGGCGCGGGCTACGCGCTGACGGTCCTCGATATCAACAAAGAGTCAGTCGCACGCTTGCAGGCCGCGGTGCCGGAGGTGAGCGTGGCGAGCACAGCGGCCGCCGTTGCGAGCGCCTCCGACATCGTCGTCACGATGCTGCCCTCGGGGCTCGAGGTTCGCGAGATCGCGCTCGGCGCACGTGGCCTGGTGCACGGCTTCAAGCCGGGTGGCCTGCTGCTCGACACCTCGTCATCGGAACCGGAGTTCACCAAGGAAATTGCGGAGGGGCTTGCCAAGGCCGGCGTTTCGACCGTCGACGCGCCCGTATCGGGGGCGGAGGCGGGCGCCATCTCCGCGGAGCTGGTGTTCATGGTGGGCGGCGATGCGGAGTCCGTCGCGCGGGTGACGCCGCTCCTGCGGGTGCTCGGCCGGCAGATGTTTCATCTGGGTCCGGTGGGCTCGGGCCACGCGATGAAGTCGATCAACAATCTCATCACGTCGATCACCTTCCTGGCGACGGCCGAAGGGCTCGTCATGGGCAAGGCGTACGGGCTGGATCCGGCCGTGATGAACGATGTGCTCAACGAGTCGACCGGCATGTCGTGGATCAGTCGCATGCACATCCCGCAGCGCGTGCTCACTCGCCGTTTCGACGATCCGTTCAAGTTCGATCTCATGGTCAAGGACATCAACATCGCGCTGCGGCTCGCGGCGGAGCTGAAGTTGAATCTGCCGCTCTCCGAGAGGGCGCAGGCCTTGTGGCGCGCCACGCAGGCGCGCATCGCCAAGGGCAGCAGCGTGAGCGAGCTCGTGCGCTCGCTCGAACAGCAGACCGGAGTGGAGCTCACGTCACCGTCCTTTGGAGCGAACCGAGCGCCGCAACCGCGGAGGGACTAAAAATGAAACGCCATCGTTGGGCTTGCTTGCTCGTGCTGTGTGCCGTCGCCGCGACGGCGGTCCCCGCGGAACACCCGAAGGACGCGGCGTCCGTCGCCGCTCGTCTGCAGCAGGTGGAAGATCACCTTGCCATCGAGCGTCTGCTGATGGAGTACGGTCGAGCGCTGGACAGCCGCGACTTCGCCGCCTATTCGCAGCTCTTCGCCACGAACGGTGAGTGGAGCGGCAGCCTCGGCACGTTCCGCGGCCCGGCGGCCATCAAGGCTGCGATGGAAGAGTCGTTCAAGAATTCCAAGGCGGCGGCGGTTCCCACGAACTTCCACCTGCTCACGAACGCCATCATCGACGTGCAAGGTGATCGCGCGACCGCGTGGTCGAAGTGGACCTTCATGCGCGTGGTGGACGGCAAGCCCGTCGTTGCGCTGGCCGGCCAGTATGAGGATACGCTCGTGCGCGAGGGTGGCCGCTGGAAGTTTCTGCGGCGGACCGCGCAGACGCCCGGCGACGCGCAGCCCACGAAGTAACGACGAGGAGCACCAATGCATTCACGATCGACTCCGAGAGCGGTGAGGTTCGCTGCCCTGGGCGCAAGCATCATGGGCGTGGCGATGCTGAGCGCATGCGGTGCGCCCAAGAGCACGGCTGCCGCGGGCGCGGCGATGGCGGCTCAGGATGCGCGCAGCCAAGACGCGGCTGCCGCGCAGGAACCTGCCGTGCCGCACCTCTCCACGCAGGACTACATCGACATCCAGCAGCTCGTGGCCGTCTACCCCTTCTACATCGATGAGTGCTCGAACGCCGGTTACGACTACGCGGATCTCTACACGCCCGATGGCGAGTTCGCAGTCTCCGATCGCTGGGGCGGCGGCGGCAACCGTACATTCGTGACGACGGGCCGCGAGGCGCTGGCGCGCGTGGCGGGCGGGCGCGACGGAAAGTGCGTGGACCCCAAGTCATCTCCGGGCTACGGCATCAGTCACGTCACCGTGAATCTCGTGATCACGCCGACAGCGGAGGGTGCGACCGGCAAGTCGTATCTGCTCGCCATCGGCGTGGGCGGGGATCCCACGGCCGTCGAGCGGCAGGGTGGCTACGAAGACGTGTACGTCAAAACAGACAAGGGCTGGCGCTTCAAAACGCGGACCCACGTGTGGCCCAACATGAGCGAGTCCGTCATGTTCAAGAAGTTCAAGAAGCAGCTCACGGCTCCGACGAGCGGCGCCTCCGCGCGCGACCCCTGAGCGGGGCGGGGCTCAGCGTTCCCAAGGCGGAACCGGCTGCATGGACGCTTTCAGGTACTGGACGAGCTGGTGTACGGCCGGTCGCGTCATCTTCATGCGCGGGACCGAGAGCTTGATCCAGTAGGGGTTCACCGGAAAATCCTCGAGCAGCGCCACCATGGTGCCCTTGCGCAGATCCTCGTCCACGAGGAAGCGGGGCAGGATCGCGATCCCAAGCCCCATGCGCGCGGCGTCGCGGATCATGCAGCTATCGCTCGATTGCATGCGCGAGTGAACTTCGATGTTCATCGAGCCGCGCGAATGCGTGAAGCCCCACGTCGTCCGGAAGAGCGCGGTAGTTAGACACGGATGGTCGACGAGCTCGGTCGGGTGCTGCGGCCGGGCGTGATCGCGTAGATAGGACGGCGCGCAGCACGTGATCAGCTCGTACTTGCAGAGGGGCACGTCCACGACGTTCGGATACGACACCGGCCACGCCCCGATGCACAGATCGAACCCTTCCTCGAGCGGGTTCACCGAGCGTTCCATCAGAATGACTTCCATGTCCACCAGCGTGTGCTGCTGCTGAAACGTGCTCAGGATCTTGCCGAGGAACAGCGAGGTGATGGTGGGCGGCGTCTGAATGCGGATCAGCCCCTCGATGCTGCGCTCCTGGCCTTCCTGTCCGGCGAACAGCTCATCGTGCTCGGCGATCAGGCGAACGAAGCGCGGCAGATAGCGCTCACCGGCGGCGGTGAGATTGAGCCCCCGCGTCGAGCGCATGACCAGCCGCGCGCCGATCGCCTTCTCGAGCTGCGTGATGCGCTTGGCGATGACCGACGGGGCGACGCGCAGCTCGCGCGCGGCGCCCGAAAAGCTGCCGAGCCGAGCTACGCGGACGAACGAGTTGATGTTGAGCAGGTTGTTAATGGCTGCGCAAACCCGAGACTTTCACACGTATACGATACAGTGCCGTGCAGGCGGTGATGAAGAGACTCTTGCCGTCTGCATCGCCAAACGCCACGTTCGTGGCGCAGATCTGCTGCAGGGGCTCCTTGTTCGAGATCGGCAGATGCAGCGTCCCGAGGTGCTTCCCCTGCGGCGAGCTGATGCGGATCGCGCCCGGCCCGGCGCCGCCCGTGGAATACAGGTTGCCTGCGTTGTCCGTCTTCATGCCATCGACGATGCCTTCGCCGCCCGCGAAGAAGACGGACCCCGCGCCGAGAGTCCCGTCCGCCTTCAGCTCGTAGCGCATCATCTTCGTGAATCCGGAGCTCAGATACAGATACTTCTCATCGGGTGACAGCGTGATCCCGTTCGGAAAGCCGCCGAGCGAGGTGTTGTCGAGCAGCAGGGTCACCTTGCCGTCCTTGACGAGATACACCCCGTTGAAGCTCAGCTCTTTGAGCGGGCTCTTGGTCGAGCCGCGCAGGCCGAAGTCGCTGTCGGTGAAGTAGATCGCGCCGTCGGAGCGGATCACGAGATCGTTGGGGCCGTTGAACCGCTTGCCTTGGTATCGATCCGCGACCACGGTCCGCGAGCCGTCTTTCTCCAGCCGCACGAGCGTACGATCCGGCGATGCGCACCAGACGAGCCGGCCCTGCGGGTCGAGCGCCGTGCCGTTCGGACCGATCATGATCACGGCCATGCGGCCACGACGCGTCTGAGTGCCGGCGTTGTTGATGTCGGTGCCGCTGTAGCCCGCCTTGTCCAGGAAGACGGAGACCCCGGCGGGGGTCCACTTGTAGATCACGTTCGCCGTGAGGTCGCTCAGCAGCAGCGAACCCGAGTTGCCCTCCGGTAGCCAGACGGGCCCCTCGGTCAGTCCGAACCCGTCGGCCAGCAGCTCGAGCTTTGCATCGGGCGCGATGACGGCGTCGAGTGCCGGATCCACTCTGACGATCTCGAAAGGCCGTTCCGCGGGCGCGGTGCTCGACTGAGCGTACGCCGCGCCGAGTGCCGACAAGCCGAGCAAGGCGAATGCCGCCGCCGCTTTCATGCGAGGGGATTGCGCGCTCATGGCTTCTTCTTACCAAACTGCACGGAGGTCGCCATGTTCGGGAAGACGTGATAGCGCGTCTTGAAGCGCCAGCCTTTGTCCGTCTTGACGTACTCGTCTTCGTAGCCGCCCTGTTGCTCGACGGTGGTCGGATTGCCGCCCACGCCCACCGCGAGAAGCTTGCAGCGGCCGACTGCTCCGGTCGGCGTTGGCGTGATCACGAGGTCCACGAGTATGTGCGTGATGCCGTAGCCCATCATCGTCTTGGGATCGCGGCACCCGCCCGGCCCGCCCCCGGCGGCATTCGCGAGCGCATCGCGCCCCTTGGCGAACACGCGGCCGGGCTTGCCCCACTCCTCGGAGACGCCGAACACGCCGTCCTCGGTGTAGAGGTCCGCGTAGTCGTAGCCGCTGTTCGTGCAATGGTCGATGGCGAACGAGTAGCGCGCGTTGAGCTGCTGGATCTCGATGTAGTCGAGCGCCGTGAGCTGCATGGGCGCCGCCGCGTGCAGCGGGCCACACATCAAGAGGGGCAGGGCCAGTGCGATCGTGCTCGATAACTTATGCATTCTCATCACAGCTTCCTCACGCAACAGAAGTTGACTCGCCTCATCGATTGGCGGCTCAGAACGAACGTCTCACGGAGAACAGATACTGCCGCGGCGGTGCCACGGGCGCCGTCGTCGCGAAGCCGGAGCCCGAGAACTGCGCGTAGTAGTAATACTTGTCCGACAGGTTGGTCACGGCAAGATCGACCAGCCACTTGCTGTCGGCAGGCTCGTAGCTCAGCCGCGCGTTGAACACCGACGTTCCACCGATGGTGTTGAAGGGCAGCGGTGCCGTCGTCGAGCTGCGCGGATTGAACGTTTGCTTGCTTTGATACACCCAGTCGAGACGCGGCGTGAGAATGCCGGCCGGCAAGTGGAGGTGATACTGCGCGCCGCCACTTGCGTTCACCCGCGGCTGGATCAGGTTGCCGGGATAGAGATAGCCGGGCTGCCCGAGCGTCTTCACGCCCGACTCGAAATCGTTGTAGCCGGCGTTCAGATTCAGCAGCAGATTCGCGACCGGCTCGGCTGCGGCCTCGAGCTCGTAGCCGCGCACGGTTGCCGGGGTGGTGATATAGGCGCCCCAGGTGACCGAGCCGCCCGGCGGGCAGTCCGAGGCGACCAGCCGAGGCGTCTTCGGCGGTGGCTCACCCAGGCACTCGAAGCGATTCAGGCCGGTGAGGCGCTTGGAGTAATCGCTGTAGTACGTGGCGAGGTTCAAGCGAAGATGGTTGTCGAGCATCTGGCTCTTGAAGCCGAGCTCGTAGGACGTGAGCTTCTCCGCATCGAACGAGCTGAGCTGATAGATGGTGACCGGTCGCGCGAACACGCCTGGTGGGCGTGTGCCGGTGGCGATGCGGCTATAGAGCATCTCGTTGTCCGTGAAATGGAAGTCTGCGCCCACCATCCAGTCGACGTTGTTGGCCTTCGCGGGGAACGGCGTGGCGATTTGCAGTAGGCCCGGATGATCGAAGGAGTAGATCTTCTCCGCGTCGGAATAGCGCGCGCCGGCCGTCACGGAGAGCCTGTCGGTCAGATGGAAGACGCCGTGCAGGAATGCCGACTTGTTGTTGACGTCCACGCGGTCGTGCACCTGGAACGAGGTGGTCACGTAGTCCTGCAGGCCGCCCAGGTGCTCGTCCGCTTTCAGATAGAAGAGCCCGGTCGCCCATTCGAGCCGCGTGCCGAGAGTCGTGCCCGTCAGGCGCACTTCCGCGGTGTTCTGATTCACGTCGAAAGTGCCGTACGCATGCGCGAGCCCGAGCGGCGAGAGATCGGGGCTCTGCGTGTAGATGCCGCCATAGTTGCCGTTGGCCACGATCACCTTCAGGTGCGTCGCGTCCGTGATGTCGAAATCGATCCGGGCCGAGAGATCGCGCGAGTCCTGGGCGTTCTCGTTCTTCAGGTTGCGTCCGCGGAAAGGCGAGCTGAACGTCGCGTAGCTCGCGTACTTGTTCCCCGGCGGCGGCAGGAAGCGGTTGTCGTAGCGGATGCCGTACCGCGCGAAGATCATGTCGTTGTACGTGGACGTGAAGTTGTCCGTGGTGGAGGGCGTTGCGGCGAGCAGCACTTCGGGTGTGACTTCGTCGTGCTCCTCGCTGTAGGCGGCGATGACGTTGAGCTCGAGCCGGTCCGACGCCACATACCGCAACATCGCGCGCGCGGCATTGAGCTGCGTTCCTCCGAAGCTGCCGATCTTGCAGCCTCGCTGGTTGGCGCTCGTGTCCGCGCTCGGGAAGCTGCCGGCGAGCTGAGGCGTGCCGAGCTCGTTCATCATGCACGTGAAATCGAGCTGGTCGACATAGCCATCGGCGCGCTTCGAGACGCCGGACACCCGCATGAACAGCCTGTCCGGCACGAGTGCCGTGTCGAACGCACCCTTGATCTCGACGCGATCGAAGCTGCCGTAGGCCGCTTCGAGGTATCCGGTATCGTCGCCGCGCGGCGTCTTGGAAAAGAGTCGCAGGGCGCCGCCGATGCTGGCGTTGCCGAAGAGCGTGCCCTGCGGCCCGCGCAATACCTCGACGCGGTCGAGATCCATCAGATCGAGCGCCGAGCCGAAGAGGGTGTTGTGGTAGACGTCGTCAATGTAGATGCCGACGGCGGGATCGAACGTGAAGTTGTAGTCGCCCGCGCTGACGCCGCGCAGGGTGATCGTCGGGGTCGGGCCTTGCGCCGCGACGCCCGGACGGGTGTAGAAGTTCGGTACCGCCGCGCCCAGGTTCGTGACGTTGTCGAGCTTGCGCGCCTCGAGATCGTCGCCGGTGATGGCGGTGATCGCGAGCGGCGTCGCCTGCACATCCTCCTGGGTGTAGCGCGCGGTGACGACTACCGACGCAAGGCCCTCATCATCCGACGACTCGTTCTGCGCATTCGCCGTGCTCGCCAGGATGGCGACGACGGCGGCAGCAACGACGGAATATCGGGTGGAGCTCGCATGGCCGTGTACGGCCGCGCGCGAAACGGCTTCAACTCTCATCAATCCCCCCTCGCGCGCCGCGGATTTGCCGCGGCGCATGTAACCTCAATGCAGCCGAGCGCTCCTGCAGAAGTGCATGGCGCATACCCGCGTCTGTTCTTTTTCCGATCGCGTGTATCGCGCCGGCATCGTGGTCCATGCCTACGATTTTCATCATAGCAACGGCTACTGCCCCCAAGAACACGCAAAATGGCGTGATCAGCTTTTCAAGAAAGCACAAGCTGTGGCGCTTTGCCCACGCA
>DASZSS010000425.1:0-37607 GCA_035548535.1 Steroidobacteraceae bacterium | reverse complement strand
GCCGCCGCAGCCCCCGCCGAAGATCACCACCGCTCAGATCCCTTCCGCCACCCCCGTGTAGTGCAGACCTACGGGGGCGGCCGCTCGCAGAATCAAGAATTTAGCCTTCGCCTACCCCTCGAATCCGCGAAGACGGGCTAACCTCGCTTCAGCAGTCTCAAGATGGGTTCGTTCGCTGCGCATCAAGCAACGCGCGGCGCCTCGGCTGCAAGTCGGGCAGCCTGTATCGCCCGTCCGAGCAGTGCGGCAAGCTCCCCATCCAGACTCTGGATCACTTGCAGAGCCGCAACGAGTTCGACGCTGGGCGCGCCCGTGGGCAGCGAGAACGACATCTGCTCCAGTCGCTTCGCGAGCACGTCCCTCGCCCTTACGCGGTCCGAATCCGCCGCCGCACACTCAACCAGCCGGAGCACGGCATCGATCACTGGCAGCTCGCCGGTCAGCGTTCGCACCCTTTCAAGATACGTGTCTGCGACCGCGTCAGCGAGCGACACATCCGTACTCAGCACCGCCAGATGCGCGGCCAGCGACAAGGCGGCCTGAATCATGCCCGGCTCACTGCGCTCCCAACCTTTGCGAACTAACTGCAGCAGCTTACGAACACCGATGTTCGCAGTTTCCGGCAGCGCGAAAGTCTCGATCCAGGGGGTCAGGGCCACCAGATGCTCTGCCGACGGATGCTCCTCCAGACGGCGGTAGTCCTGTTCCACGCGTCGCCGCAGGTCCTCGTCCGGAATCGGATGCTCCTTCCTACGCGATCCCTGCAGGACGGCCGCAAATTGACTCTGGAACACCAGATGCCGTCCTTCGATCCATCGGTTCGCCGCGGCGAGCCGCTCCTCCCAGCTCGTGGGCGCGACGCCGGCAGGTAGGAGCCGCGCCGCTGCATTGACCCGGCCAAAGACGTCCGCCGCGAGAATGCCGGGATCCAGCCACTCCGGCCGCCATTGCGGCTCGACGGACACATCGAGATACACCGAGACCCGGTATTCGAGCCCGCGTAACCTGATTGCCCAACTCAGAAGACCTTCGCGCTCCATCGGCGACGCCCCGCAGGTGCGCACGACGAGCCCGGCGTGAGCCACCGCCGCGAGCCGCCGCCAGTAGACCGGCCGCCCGCGCGTGGTGGCATGCATCGCGAGACGCGCCGTTGCCAGCACAAAAGCCGCGGCGAACGTCTGACATCGACGGAGGAGAGCATCTGTATCTGCGAAGAGGCGATCGAGCAGTTGCTCGCCGAGCGCAACGAATCGCGCGTCCTTCGTGACCCAATCTGCGCAGATCTCGAACGCGCCCGCCAGTGAGAAGTGATCCTCCGCGGTGGCAAGCTCGCTGATGCCGCGCACGACCGTCTCAACATCGAGTCCTCGTATCCATTCCCTGGGCACGAGTTCCGGCGCACCGAAGGTCAACGCCATCGAACTGAAGCCGCGACCAACGTCGGCTGCAACACGCGCTCGTCGCTCTGCCGCCAGCTCAACATCGATAAACTGCGGCAGTGTCTGCGAGCGCTCTGGCGTGGCGGTAAGATTGTCCCAGTGTCGAACGTCATCGGGGAGTAAGTCCGGTTCGCCCACGTCCTTCCGCTTCCCGAGGTGCTCGGCCAGCCCGCGCGCGAACGCCTCGGGCGCGGTATTGAGCCATTCGCACACTGTCAGGAAATCGTCGTGTGTGAATGACTCCAGCTCAACCATCCGGCGCACTTCGTTCGCAGTACTCTGCGTCAGCGTGTGCGCCGTCAGGATGGTCGCCAGGAACTCCAGCCGACGTTCACGTTGCGCAACCAGCAGTGCCGCGAAGGCGAACCCGAAGCGCTGCTTCGGAATTTCTAGGACTGCCGTAGCATCCGGCTCGATCCAGACCTTGCAGTCGAGCGGCGCATCCTCGTAGCGGAGTGACACGATCGTTGGTGTGCCGGTGGCAGCGCGCGCAAACGCCGCGAAGAGATCCTCCTGCAGCACCACCACCTTGTCGTTCAGCCGTATCGGACGCGTGGCCGAGAGCCGAAATTGTGACTGGATCGTCCCATCAACCAGAACGTCCCCCTGGACCTGAGGTGATAGCGCCGCGAGCGCCAAGAGCACTCGTTGGCGCTCCAAGTCGTCTTCGTCACTCATCGTCATTCCGCGCGATACTCAGGATCAACGATTTGAGATAGCTGACCGCCTCCTGGTATCGCTCAGGTTCCAGCGTACGCATCGGTCCCAAAATGCGCTGCTCGAGCCATTCATTGTAGGCCTGCCGCACGTTTGCTTGCGTCAACTCGATCGGGAGCATCAAGCTGGCCGTCATCGAGCGAACGACAGCTTCGGCCCACAGCGGTGGCGGCTCGCCTTCCCAGCATGAGAGCCATTCGACAATGTTCGGTCGGATATCCAAGATCGCATCCGCCAGCGATGCCGCGCGCTCGGTATCATTGCTGCGCTTCCACACGTCCTGGATCGCCCCCTTTGTCGCGAGGGCAACGGCCACGAGCCACGGCACTTCGCTCGGGAAACGCGGTGCCTTCCTCATCCTCGCCAGCGCGATACTTTCGCGAATCGCGCGAAATTCCGCCGACTCGTGCACACTGTTGCGCTCTGCAGCACGTCGGATCTCATCAGAGTCCACGGCAATAAGTGCGGCGCCCGCGACACGCAGCCGATGCCGCAGCGTCAAGCGCTCGTCGTCTGTCACTTCGCCGCGAGCGTGCAACTCCTCGATGACATCGAGTGTCGTGACCGCTCGCGCCTGGTGATTCTTGCCATCCGTCGCGATGAGTTCCTTGTTCAACGCGCGGTCATCGACGATCACCGCCTCGGCGTCGAGCAGATCGGACAGAAGGTGCAGCGTTGAGGACTCCCGTAGCTCATCCTTATCCGCTCGCGCGCTGCGCGGGCCAAACACGATCTTGCCGGCAGCATCCGCTTGGCCGATCGCCTCGCGGATGGCATCGATGGTATGCAACATCTCGCCCGCGCGGCGCTCCGCATCGAGCGTCGCGGCCGCCTCGTCCTCGACGCTCTTGTGGACGTAGACGTTGTCGAACGCCCTGACAACCGTGTCGAGCAGATGGGTCGTCTGCAGGTAGGCGATGGACAGGCCGTCCAGGTAGATCGGTTGCGTGCGCTCTGGCTCCACAGGATGCGGCCAGCGCTGCGCCTGGATGTCGAAGTACCGCCGAGCCGTCAGCTCCGTGTGCTGATCGACCGCTCCAAGCGCCTTGAGCGTGTCGAGCAACGCATGCAGGTCCGTCAGCTGCGACGCATAGGCGGACATGTCGACATTACGAACATCTTCGAGGCCCAGCCGGTGCACCGGCGCCGGATGAACCACAACCCCGTTGTTCGCCTGTGCTGCCTCGATGAGCGTGGCCAGCTCGACGCCGATCTCCTCGCTGAGGCCGGTGGCCGCGCTGTTCGACGAGGGCAGCACCTTGAGTCCATGGCCGATCAGATCTTGGACGTGCCGGGCGCGCAGCAGCTGCGATTTCTGAGACGCCCGCGCTCGCCGTCGACCCTGGAACAGGTCCTGCAGCAACCCAGCCGGCAGCAGGACCCGATCAAAGAATCCCAGCACTCTCGGCAGCAAACCAAGCCACCCCAAAACGAGCACCGCACTGATATCCAGTGCGACGCGCCTGATGTCTCCGATGCGGGAAGGCGTTCTGCGGCCGCTGAAGAGCGGAATCAATGACCGCTTGCGCGGATCAGCCAGTCCGCTGTTCCGCTCAAAGTTGCCGAGGATCGCCTCCACCATGGTGGTCCTGAGCGCCGGTGCGCCGATGACAAGCGGTATTTCGCCACGGATGATCGCGTCGTCGATCGTTTGCGAATGTGCGCTCCATTCGGCCTGCCGCGTGAGCAGATCCTTCAGTTCGAACTTCTGGACCGGCCCGTCCGGGCCGGAGAGTTCCAACGCGCGACGAAACCAATCCTGCGCCTCTGGCCTGATCTCCTCCAAGCCGCTCTCCATTGCCAAGGTGTAGGCGCCGAGCAGCACCTGCGCGTCGTTCGGCGAATTGCGCACTGCGGCCTCTGTCAATTGCTGAAACGGCCCGTGCCCCGCCTCGTACGCAAGATGTGCTGCGCGTATCAGGGTCAAACCGTCGTGGGCCTCAGGCTGATCGAGGTACGTCGCCAGGGGCACGCCAAGTGCTTCCCAACGCCCTGTTTCAATGGCCAGGGCGATCTCCAGATTGAGATCTCGGACGGCGGAGTCTGCGCGCAGTTCCTCCGCCATGCGCCGCGACTCCTGCAACCGACCTCTCTCGAACAGCTGCCATGCGTAGCGGCGCTTGAGCTGCGGATCGCGGTTGCGCAGGAAGGGGAAGGCATCCATGATGCGCAGGAAATTCTCGTAGTCGCCCGCCCCGGCGAACGCCCGCGCCGCCCGCGCGATGTCACGTGGATCGCCGGTTTCAGCGTACAGCAACTCAGCGTACTGTCCGAGCGCGCGATGGTCCGCCTGTTGCGCAAGCGCGGTGACCAATGACCTCAGCGCTTCGGTTGTCCGGGTCGCCTCGTAGGCCCGCAGGTGTTCGACGATCGGGTCCGCTCCTTCTGCCTTGGCAACTTCGACCTCCAGTCTCGACAGCGCAACCGAATCGAGAAGGTCTTTGCCCGCATTGAGGAGTACCCTGGCTGACGTCGCGTCCTTGGCTGCCGCCAACGCTTGCACCTCGATGATCAACGCCTGAGCTTCCCCGAAGATCGCCTGGAATCGCGCACGATGCGCGGCGATCAATTGGGCGACCGGCGCCGGGTCGCCGTGCATGCGAATGACGAGCGTGGCGCGCAGTTCATCGTCATCGAGGCCGACCGTCGCCTCGCGCCTGCGCAGCCACTCGTCGAGTTGCCGAGGATCGAACTCGTCATCAAATGCGAACGCGAATTGCACGCAATGTACGGCCTTCGCTGGCTCCAGCATGTCTCGCCTGAGCTGCGCCAGCGCGTTCGCGCGGCGATGTGGATGCAACAGTTCGCACCATAAGGCATAGGCTTCCGCGACACGCATCGTCTGCGGCAGCTTCAGCTCACGTATCGCGCTCTGCACTCGCTGCAGATCGCTAATGGCTGCATCGAGCCGTGCGGCCAACTGCGCCTCGGGTAGCACTGGTGTCGCGTTGCCGGGTTGAAGTGGCATGCCCCCGGTGATCAGCCGCTGGTCTGGCTTCGAGAAAACCGAAGCAATGCCCACAACACCGCGCAGGAGAAGCAAGTACGGAGACTCGGTCAGCTGCGCATCACTGAGCTCATCCAGCATACGCCGTGCGTCGTCGATCCTTTCGCCGTGCAGATAGATGCCAACGAGCGTGAGGGCACCATTCGACGTCAGCGCACCGATGGAAACGTGCTGGTCGGCAAGCCAGGCCAGCGCGACCGCATCATCCCTGCCGCGCGCGAGCACACTCAGGAGCGTGGAGATCGAGTCAGCGTCATGCTGGTCACGCAGAATGCGGATGGCGCCCTCGACGTCACCCCGCGCCTCGGCTATCCGTGCTTTCGCGGGCAGGTCCGTGTCGGTGCCCTTCAAGGCGATCGCTGCCGCCAGAAGACGCTCTGCGGTTTCCACGTCACGCGTCAGCGCAGCACTGCGCGCCGCTCGCAAGAGGATGCGACGACGTAGGGGCTCGGAAAGTTGCTCGCTGCCCTGACCCAAAGCATCGCGCGCAAGCTCGGCGAACACGTCCGCACCTGCATTCTCGGGAAACGTCGATCGCTGGACGGCCTGCCGATAGCGGTTCGTCAGGTCGCGCTCCAGCGCCTCCGCCAAAGCACGCACCATCGTCGGCGCCACTGGCCCCGGGAAATGCTTGCGCAGGATGACTGCAACGCGCTCCAGGCGATCGAGCTCGAACGTGCTGAACAGCTTGAGCAGATCCCCTGAATCCAGGACATCCTTCTTCGCGTCGAACGCCAACTTCCCGTCCGTGGCCTTGTCTATGGTGTCCTGTTTGTAGGATCGCTGCTTCTCTGTCGCTACGAAGACCTGTACGTGCGGGTACGTCTCGTGCAGACCCTCGCGGACGACGGTCTGTAACGACTCCACGATCTTGCCGAGATCCCGCGACGCGCTGATCTGAAACGCCCTGCCACTCGCCTGGTCGCCCAGATCGATCCCGGGAAAGTTCGGCCGGTCTTCATTCAGACTGCGCAGACTCGGCAGCTCATAGACCTCGCGAAACAGCTCCAGCAGGAATAGCTCCGTAGCCCCGCTGATCTCGTGACCCATGTCAATGGCGCCCTGCACATCGAGCCTGAAACGGTTGATGAGCTGCCGAACTTCGTGTTGTAGATCCTCCAGCTTCACGTCCGCGGTAATCTGCGCGTGGCGATGCTTGATTCTACGCCCAAGCCAGTGTCGCTGCGCACGCTCAATGAGCATTGCGAGCGGCCGAAGAGCTATGCACCCAGTTTCGTCTTGGCCTCCACGAGAGCCTGTGACGCCTTGGCTTGCACCGCATCGACAGCGGCGAGCACCTTTTGTGCATCAACGGCGCTCGACTTACCCGCGGGACCTTCCGACAATGAACGCCGAAGCTCTTCGTTATGTGCTCCTCAAGTCGCGCAAGCGCCGTCTGGGTGTTGACGTTTAATTTGATTCAGCAGCACCTCCGATCAGACTCGAGGTAAATCACTTGGTGGGTAGCTGCAGCCCGTCTTGGATTGCTCCGGCGACAGCCTCCGCGGCGGAGTTGCCGATGCGCGCTTCGGATCACGACACGCGCAGCCGTCAAGGATCGAAGACCACCGCAGGCGGCGAGTGCGCCGCGCACTCGTCCTTGACGGGGAGCATGTCGTGATACCCTGGCAGGGCATAGGCAAGACGCCCTCCTCCAGATCGCGAGTAAGCCACCATCGTGCGACAGGGAAGACATGTCACCCACTGTTTGCGAGCGGGCCGCTGATTTGAATGCAGACGAGTTTCGCCGCTTCTTCGGCGAAACTCAAAGTCGCTATCTTCGGGTTGACGACGCGTTTCCGCCGGGGCGCGCGTCTTCGTGCTCGATCGGCTGCACCCACCGATTGGAGCGCAACAGCTTTGCTATTGCCCCGAGAGGGGACTCGACCATTCGCGACGCGGTCCGACGACGGTGCAAAGTCTCTTCGGGCTCAATTCACAATGACGGCTCACTCATCGCCCGCGGAACCTGCGGGCTCGGGCAGGCTGTCGACCCACGGATTGAACACGGGCACGCGCGCTCTCGCGTACTCGGTGGTGTCGCGTGAAACGACTGTGAGACCGTGATATTGGCCGGTTGCGGCGATGATGAGATCGGGCTGCGAGAACGTGTGCCCACTCTTACGCCCTTCCTCGATCATCAAGCGCCACTTGAACATGATGTCTTCCGTGACAGCGAGCGCCCGTTGTTCGAACATCGGGCGCACCTTGTGAGTGAGCCAGTCCATGAGTTGGGAACGGCGCATCGGATCGCGAACGAGTTCGATACCGAAGCGGATCTCAGCCAGCGTGACGATACTGACGTAAAGCAGATCGAGCGGCTGGCTCGCGATGAAGGCGAGCACTTTGGGCTCCGGCCTGGGTCGCCGAAGTTCTGAGAGGATGTTCGTGTCGAGCAGCCAGCCTGTCACAGCGAGACATCACGCACGGGCATCGGTTCGCGCTTGGGCTCGATGTTGATCTCGCGATAGGGCGAAGCTTGCATCGCCTTGATGAGCGCCTCTCCCGTCACACCACCCTTCAGTCGTCGAAAGTCCTCGGCGGCGATGATCACCACTTCGTCGCGGCCATGCACGGTGACGTGCTGCGGCCCTTCGCTCCTGACCTTACGCACGAGCTCGCTGAACCTCGCCTTGGCATCCTGAAGCAGCCAATAGCCCCGGCCGAGTTTCGCCGCTGCGCGCTTGCGCTTTTTTGGCTGCGCGGATTTGGATTTCGGTAATCTAGTCATGCTGACTAGATTAGCACAGCGCTCCTCTCCGGCTCAATCGCGACTGGCATCGCAGCGTCGGTCAATCTCCACGCTACTCGCCCGGATTCATCGGCGGTCCGCGAGTTTCGACCGGATTTGCGGCGAAACTCGCTGGTGCAGTGAAGCACGCCTATGGCGCCTCGATCTATCTCGACAGCAACCGAAGCAAACCGTGGTAGAGCGCCAGGAGCACGAAGCAAACGAACGAAACACCAATCATGACCCAGAACGGAATGGCCGGTGTCACGCCCGATCCTTCGTACACGACGGTTGCAGCCCTCGGAGAACCTCTTTCGTGCGGCTCGCGCGATGATCAAGGATCTCTGGGATCACCGCGTCGAGGCGTCGCACGGCCGCGCACAGTCGCTCAAGACGGCGCTCGCGCAGGTCGAGCGCAAGATCGAGCAGCTGCTCGATCGCATCACGGAGGCCGATGTCGCTTCCATCATCCGCGCCTATGAGGACCGCATCCGCAAGCTCGAAGAACAGAAGGCCGAAATCGTGGAGCAGATCGCGAACTGCGGCCGTCCGGTGCCGAGCTTCGATGAGACAGTTCGAACTGCGCTCGACTTTTTAGGAAACCCTTGGAAACTCTGGAGTTCCGAGCGGTTTGAAGACAAGCGAACGGTGCTGAAACTCGCTTTTGTCGAGCGTCTCGCTTACGCGCGCAACGAGGGATTTCGAACTACCAACGTAGCATTACCCTTCAAAGTCTTAGCGCAGATCGAGAGGGGTGAAATCGAGATGGCGCGCCCGGAGAGATTCGAACTCCCGACCTCCTGGTTCGTAGCCAGGCACTCTATCCAACTGAGCTACGGGCGCGCCGAAGACGGAACCGTGGGCCGCGCGCGGGCGGCGGGACCGGCGTCGCGGGAGGTCGCACGCGGTGAATAGCTCGGCCAATCAGTGACTTACGCACCGGCTGGCGAGGGGTCGCAGGGCGTCCTCGGGCCTGCCACGGCGACGCTTTCGGGGCGCCTGCCGCGCGGCGGGCGCGCATCCTACCACAGCTCTGCGGGGCGCATGCCAGTGGTTGTGCGTCGGCGCGCCCGCTGATCGGCGCGCCCCGGCAGGGCGCGCGGCGCTCGGTGCTCGCAGGCTTCGTGCGCCCGAAGCGCAAGGCGCGCGCAACTCCGCCGCGGTCGCGCCGGGTGGCGCGAAGACCAGCGTCACGGTGAGTACCGAGAACGATCGGGTCTCGGTCAAGGCGGGGCAGCCGGTTCACCACCGACCAAGGCCGTGAGCGATGCAGATCAAGGTGAATGCGCAGCGCGCGAAAGCGGTCTTCAGCTCAGCGAGCTGGCACGTCGCCGCGGCGCGCTGCCTCTCCGTTGAGCCAGCGGTTCGGGCGAGACGTCGCGCGTCGGATCGGGCGGCCGTCATTCGTCCTATTAATAGTATCGGAGCCGTTCATGCGGGCGGCGGCTCCGCGCTCGCTCTCTTCGTGCCCGCCGAACAGCAGGAATCGCAACATGGCGCTCTACGTAGACGGTTTCGTCCTTCCGGTCCCGAAAAAGAAAGTCGATGCCTATCGCCGCATGGCGAAACAGGCGAGCAAAATCTGGCGCGAGTACGGCGCGGTGGACTACCGCGAATGCATCGCCGACGACGTGAAGCCCGGCAAATGGACCTCCTTCCCACAAAGTGTGAAGCTCAAGCGCGACGAAACCGTCGTGTTCTCGTGGATCACCTACAAGTCGCGCAAGCACCGGGATCGCGTGAACGCGAAGGTGATGAAGGACCCGCGCATCGCGGCGATGATGGCCGACGGGCCGCCGCCGTTCGATCCGAAACGCATGATCTACGGCGGCTTCACGACGATCGTGTCGTTCTAGCGGTGCATCGGCTCGCGAGGCGTCGCGCTCACGACCTTGATCGGTGCATCGCCCGGCACGACCGGCCGCGCCGCGTCGCTCGCTTTGCGCTTGCGGCGGGGTGGACCGTCGCTCGGTTCGAACGTCCGAATCGGGCAGCGGCCGTAGCCGGGCACGAACACGGCGCTCCAGCGATCGAAGCTCGATTGAGAGCGCATGTCGAAGCCAACCGCGGTTGCGAAATTCAGGCCGATGCAGCGGCCGAGAAACTGGGCGTAGTACCATTTGCGGCTCGAGGCTTGGATCCACATGCCGCGCTCGTGATCCGCTTGCCAGTTGCGGATCAGCCCGAACGGAATCGATGCCTCGGGTTTCGCGGTCGTGGCGAGCGCCGTGCTGAAGGGTGCAGCGGCGAGCGCCGCGGTGACCAGTGCGAGCCGGTAGGGAACTCTCGAATTTTTCATTGTGGCAGCCTTTCGTGCGTCCTGGCGGCCAGACTGCCGCAAGGGCCGATGCCGCTCTGTCAACCGGTTGACACAAGACCTCCGCGCGTTTGAAGAACACCGTTGCGTGTTCGGGCGCCAGCCAGTACACAGGCGGCATGCAACGAGGTCCTAACCCACGCGATGCCGACCCCGTCGCCCGCCGGGCGCGCTACTTTCTCTATGTGCTCGGTGGCGTGTTCGTGGCGCTTGGCTTTGCGCTCGAGAATGTGCCGATGCTCGCGGCGGTCACACCCTGGTACTCGGGTCGAGCGAGCGCCGCCATCGGCGTCGTGTTTCTGTCGATCGGCCGGTTCGGATCCGACCGGCTCGTGCGTCGCTGCGAAGCGCTTCTGACCGGCTGGCCTTGAAGGCCTGCGTAGTTGCCAAGCATCTGCCGGCCCAGCGGTGAAGGTGCGCGTGGGTCGAAGCGGGTTTGACGCCGTGCCCGTAGAGCTGTGCGTCGCTGCGAAGCGCTTCCGACCAGCTGGCCTTGAAAGCGTGCGCCGCTGCTGAGTATCTGCCCGCTCGGCTGTGACGATGCGCGTGGTCCAAAGCGCGTTTGGCAGGCTGCCCGTGGACCCGTGCGCTGCTGCGAAACGCATCTGAGCCGCTCGGCCGTGAAGGCGCGCGCTGCTTGCAGCCCCTGAGGAGCTGTCCCTGAAGGTCGAGGCGGCGGCCGCTCGAGCTGCGGCCTTGCGGGCGAGCTCGCGCGCCGCCGTCTCGGATGAGGGCGCACGCGTCGCGCCCTCCAGCGGCGCGAAGCGCCCGCGAGCCGCTCGCGTCAGAACAATCCGACATCGCGATGCGTTCCTCCACCAATTGGCGTCCCAGCGTGCCTCCAACACACTGGCCCCGCAGATCAGAGATAGTCCTCGCGACGAAGATCGTTCTGCATACGCAAGAAAGGGCCGCGGGATGCGGCCCTTTTCTTTTTGTGCGATCGACTGACCGAAGAGGCACGTTGTCATGCTCGGAAAGCTTCCCCAATCGCTTGGCCATGCGCTGCAGGCACACCGCGCGGGCCTCGACAAGCTTCTCTTCAATCGCATCGACCTGCGTGAAGGCACGGCGCGGCTCGAAGTGACGAGCCTTGCGTTCGCCGATCACGCGCCGCTTCCGATCCAGTACACGGCGGACGGCGAAGGTACGTCGCCGCCGCTCGCTTGGCGCGGTGTGCCGGCGGGTACGCACTCCCTCGCGCTGATCGTCGAAGACGCAGACTCGCCGACGCGCGAGCCGCTCGTGCACGCGATCGCCGTGGACATTGACGTCCAGCGCGACGGGCTCGCCGAAGGGGAGTTAGTGAAAGAATCCGAGGAGGCCGGGGTGAACCTCGGGCGCAACTCGTTCCTGCGGCAGGCGTGGTTGCCACCCGATCCGCCGCCGGGTCATGGGCGGCATCGGTATGCGTTTCAGCTATTCGCGCTGGCACCGGGTGAACCGTTTTCGGACGCGCCTGGCCGTGACGAGCTCGCCGACGCGGTTCGCGAGCGGGCGATTGCGAGCGGTTGCCTGATCGGCACGTACGAGCGAGACACCACGGTGAAGATACGGAACACGGCGGCGGCCGCGATCGACACGGCGGCCGCGGCGCAGTAGTTGCGGAGGCACGCTGGCCGCGCACCACAGGTCTCATGCACGCGATGCACGCCGCGGTTGCGCGCCTATCCCTTCATTTCGCCCGCGCCACGCATTGCGCGTAGCGGCTGTCGACGCGCCGCGCGAACCATTCCGTCGTCAGCTTGCGCGTGATCTTCGGACTTTGCAGCCGAATCCGCGGCACCATCGCGCGCGGAAGCGCTCGCCCGCGCGCCTTCTCGGCGAGCGCGAACACGCGCGAGTACACCTTCGTTTTCTCGAACGATGCGTCGTCCTCGCGCTCGAGGTCGCTGCGAATCTGCGCATCACTCATGTCGATGCGGCGCGCGAGCTTTCTCACCGCCAGCTCCGTCTTGCTCGGCGTGCTTGCGTCGCTGCCGTGCCGAAGTAAGTCGCCGTCGAGCGCGAGCGTCGTGCCGGATGCGATGCTCACTGCATTCTGGAAGGCAACGTTGCGACTCGCGTAGTGTCCTGCGTTGTAGTCCGCGAATCGGTACAGCAGATCATCGTACGACGCTGGGTAATCCAGCAGATGCGCGATGCCGAAATACAGCCCGCCGCGCCGCGTGAACACTTCGCGGCGAATGCTGCCCGTTGTCGGGTATGGGTAGTGCTTTTCCTTCGCGTGTCTCTCCGCGAACGCGATGCTCACCTGCATTGGGCCGCCCGTGCGCACCGGATTCAGATCGGCGAACAGGCGCTCGCCGAGCGGCACCATGCGAATGAAGTCTTCGAAGATTTCGCTGAGGTCTTTCTCGCTCCGGGCACGCTCGAGGCGTTCGCTGTAGCTCATGCCGTTCGGCGAGGGAAGTGCGAGCGCCGCGCTCACGACGATCTTCGGAACACCGCGGCTCGCCGCTCGCGACTCGATCTCGCGTCGCGCGATGGCAGGCAAGCCCGGCACGGGAGGGTCCACCTGGAGATTCGATTCCTGCTGCGCGACGGCCAGCACCGCGCAGATGTTCTCGGTCGTCGGCGCCACACCCAGCGCTTCGAACGCCGCGAAAATGTCGATGGCCCAGCCCTGGCGATTCGGCACCTTCGCCGGCATGAGCCGCTCGATCTGCGCACGTACGGCATCCGGATCGACAGCGGGCGGACGCGGCGGACTCGCGCATCCGGCAAGCGTGGCGAGGGTGGCGAGCGCCGCCGCGCCGAAGCGCCGCGACACACTCGGCAGCGGCCTCATCGTTCGGACAAGCGTCGCGAGCGGGGTCAGCGCCACCGCACCGAAACGCCGCGGCACACTCAGCATCGGCCCCATCGTTCGGGCGAACGTCGCGAACGTGGCCAGCGCCAGCACGCCGGAACGCCCCAGCACACTCACCAGCCGCCTCATCACTTCGACGAGCATCGCGAACACGGCCAGCGCCAGCGCGCCGAGAACACGCGCCACACCCCGCAGTCGCAACATCACTCGCTCCACGTATCGCGGACGAACGCAAACTGATCGCGCACGTGCTCGTTGAAGAACTCGCCCTTCGACAACGCCGCCTTCATGCGGACGAATATCTCCGGCGGCACATCTTGATAGATGTAGCGCTTTCCCGATTGAAACAGCACGCGCAGCTCGCGCCTCTCGTCGTCGTAGTCGAACGATCGAATGACTGCTGACGGCATATCGATTCATTGCTCCGCAACTCACGTTCCAGATCGGCGCCGCGACAGCATGAGGCCCGCCGCACCGAGGCCGAGCGCGAACAGGCCACTCGCCCACAACCCGACTCGCGCAAACAGCGTCGCGGCGTACGCCGGAGGCACCTCCGTGTCGAGCACGCCCTCGCGACCCGGTGGCAGCGTGCTGACGACGGCACCGTCGGGACGGATCACTCCGGAGATACCCGTAGGGGTCGCACGCGCCACCGGCACGCCCTCCTCGATCGCGCGCATGCGCGCCTGTGCGAAATGCTGCGGCGGCCCCCACGCACCGAACCAAGCATCGTTCGACGGATTAAACAGCAAAGCCGGCCGATGCGAACGCTCGAGCACATGGCCCGAAAAGATGATCTCGTAGCAGACCTGCACGCCCACCGCTCCGAAGCCCGGGACCGCGAACGTGCCCGGCCCGGTGCCGCGAGTGAAATCGCCCTCCCCCGGCACGAGTCGCGAGAGCCCGATCCGCCCCAGAATCGGCCGCAACGGCAAGTACTCGCCGAAAGGCACGAGATGCTTCTTGTCGTAGCGCCAGAGCAAGCTGCCGTCGCTGCCGAGCGCGAATACGCTGTTGTGATACTCCTCTGGCTCGCCTTGCGCATCGAGGCTCACGGATTCGCCGCCAGTCAGCAGCACATCGCCCGGCTCGAGCAGCCCGGCGAGCGCCGCGCGTGCTGCCGGCTCCAGCTCTAGGAACCGCAACGTGGCGTCCTCCGGCCACAGAATCAACCGCGGATGAGTCGTCGGCGTACGCGACAGGCGCACGTAGACGCGCTCGTTGCGCGTGACCTGTTGCACATCGTACTTCTGCTCTTGGCCGATATTCGGCTGCACGATGCGCACAGGAATGGCGCGGCCGATCGGAATGCTCGGCACGGAAACGGAGACGAGCGCCAGCAAGCCCACCGCGGCCGCAATTCCGACCGCCGCGCGCCATGCGCGACGGAATGCGAGCCACAGCGCCCCCGCAGTTACGATGAGCACGCCCGACAAGCCGTACACGCCGATCCACCGCGCGGCGCGCGCGATCGGCGGCACAGGCAGCCACACGGTACCGAGCGGATTCCACGCGAATCCGGTGAATAGCACACCGCGCAGCCACTCCGTCGCGATCCACAGAGCCGCGAAGAGCAGCACGAATCCAAGCGAGACGGTGCGCGCGCGATAGACGCGCCAAGCCGCGGCGGCGCTGATCGCCGGAAAGAGTGCGAGATAGAGCGAAAGCAGAACGACCGCGCCGATCCCGAAGCTCGCGGGCATGTTCGCCTGATACGTGAACGCCGTTGCAATCCAATTGAGCCCAACGAGGAAATGCCCTGCTGCGAACAGCCATGCCACGCCGAAGGCGATGCGCGCCCGCGGCGCACGCGCGATGCAATCGAGCAGGAACGCCATCGCGATGAACGTGAGCGGCCACCACACCAGCGGCTCGAACCCGAGCGAAGAGAGCGCCCCCGCCGCCGCGGGCGCCGCGAACGCGGCCCCTGCATTCAACCAACGCTGGTTCATCGACGCTCGTTCTGGACGTGAGCGGGCGGTAAGCCTGCGCAATGGCGCGGTCCGCCGCAACCCGAGTGCCCCACGAACACGTCGTGTGATCCCGGCGGTATCGTGAAGCGATACGGTGAGCCGCGATCCGACTATCCCGCCGGACGCTGAAATCAGCGAAGCGTGGCAGGCTTCTTTCTCGGTCGCACCGGAGGGTGCGACGTGAGAGAGCGGTAAGCCTGCGCAGATCCGCCGCAACCCGAGTGCCGCACGAACGCGTCGTGCGATCCTGGCGGTATCGTGAAGCGATACGGTGAGCCGCGATCTGTGATCCTGGCCGTATCGTGAAGCAATACGGTTAGCCGCGATCCGACTATCCCGCGTCGGGCGGTGAATCAGCGAAGCGTGGCAGCCTTCTTCTCGGTCGCGCCGGAAGGGGCGACCTGAGCGGGCGCGGCAGCATCGCGTGAGGATGTCGGCGGATTGGGCTCCGGGGCTTCCGCATGGCGGGACGCATCCGGGGCCTTGGGTTTCGCGCTGTCCGAGGTTTCCAGCAGTTGGGCGCAGTTCGCATCCTTCGCCAGCCCGGGATCGACGAACGCCAGGATCGCCGCGAAGGGCGTCAGCGCCGCACCGAGCGCGGTTGCAATCGCACCCTGCGCCACCGTCTTGCCCACATCGATGCCGATCGAGGGCTTGCGCAGGTGCCCGCCGATCTCGATGGGCGTACGCACCCGCGTGAATCGCAGATGCTTCGGCTCTCCCTTGATCTGGAAGTCGAGCGCCTCGGTTCCGAGCTGAGCCTCGCCCCGCCCGGTGATCCGCACGTCCTTCGTGTCGAACACCACGCGATCGGCAGACATCGTTCCGTTGTCGATGCTGAACTCCGCCACGCCGCAGCGAATCTCGGCCTTGTCGTCGAGACCCTTCATGAGCAATCCGATGCCGCGCGCCACGTTGATCCCCGTCAGCTCGGGGAAGGCCGCCGTCACCTCGCCGTGCGGCAACACCAGCGAAAGGCGGCCGTTCGCGCTCGCCATCATGTCGTGCACGGAATCGCCATGACCGCTGAGCACGGCGCGCCCCTGCATCGTGCCATCGAGCGGCGCCAGCGCGCCCGCCTTCTTGCTCTTGAACTGATCGAGCTTCAGGTCCCGCAGTCGCACGTCGAGCCGCGTCTGCGGAACCTTGCCGCGCGCATCGATGTGGGTAGTGCCGCTGATCTTCCCTTCCGGCATCTCGAATTCGAAGGGCGTGAGCGCGAGCAGACCGTCATCTAGCGTGATGTGGAAGGCCACCTGCTTCAGCGGCACGGATCCGGCCTCGATCGCCTGCGCCCGATAGCGCACGTCCGCGTCCATTGCTCGCACGCGATTCACTTGCAGACGCGCCGTAGGAAACAGCCGGGCGTTCGCCGGAGCCTTCTCGGTGGCGCCCTCCTTCGAGGGCTTCGGCTTCTCGTCCTGTTTCTGCAGTGAGCCGCCCGTCTTCGGCTCCGCGCCGACCGACGCCACGAGGTCTCGCATGCGCAGCCGCTTCGAGGTCAGCTCCCCGCGCAGCGTGGGTCGCTTGCGCGAAGCGTCGAGCGTGAGCTCGCCACTCACATCACTCTTGCCCAGCGTTCCCGCGATCTTCGTCGCCTTGAACACCTTGACGTTGCGCTCGATGTGCGCGGCGATGTCGAAGGGCGGCGAGTTGGGCATGGCGAGCTGGGTCAGATAGTAGAGATCGGCGAGATCGCCGCCCGTCGCGCGCGCGTTGAGCTGCAGATGCCCGAGATCGAACGGCTTCTGCACGACGCCGTTCGCGCTGGCGCGCACCTCGCCGGCGGCGAGCCGCATGTCGAATGGATACGGCCGGTCGGGATCGAGATTGACGAGCGGCCCGCCGGTGACCTCCATCCGAAACGGCTGCTCGTTGATTGTGCCCTTGCCTTGAATTCGAAACGCATGCGGGTCGTCCTTCGACTCCTTTTCGTGCGCCTGCAGTGTGCCGTCCACCTGCAGATGCAGGATCTCGTCGTGAATTGTCAGCCGCCCGGACTGGATGAGGAAATCGCGCACCGCCGGCAGCTTCGGCGGCCGGCCCGCCGGGGCGTTGCTCGGGCGCGTGCTCTTGAAAGTCCAGTTCGCGCGACCCGATGGCTCTCGATGCAGGTATACGTTCGGCCGCACGAGCTCCACACGCGGCAAAATGATCTCGCCTTTCAGCAGGGGCAGCAGCTTGAGCTGCACGTCCAGCCGGTCGACGTGCATCATGGGGCGCGACGGCTCCCACGGCGGATTGCCGACGGTGAGACCGCTCACGCTCGCGCGGGGCGTCAACGACCAGAGATGAACGTCGAGCGGACCGTCGATCTTCACCGTGCGCCCGGAGTGGGCGGAGGCCATCTGCTCGATGGGGCCCTTGAGCGCGTTCCAATCGATGAACGCGAGCGTCAACAGAACGGCGGCGATCAGAGCGCCGACGACGACGCCCGTCCACTTCAGCGCGGAGCGCGACTTGCGGCCCAGGACCATTGCCTGAGCCTAGTGTGCGCAGGGGCCGCCGCCTATGTCGCGGCGACCCCCGCGAACGTCAGCACACTCCTACAAACGAGCTTGGCCGGAGTGTGCGGCGGCCGATCGCGAGCGCGTGCGAATCGTTCGCGCGCACGAGGTGCTCGATCATGCGGTCCGGCTTTATTCCGGTTGCTGCCTGGTACGCGGTTCGAGGCAACGCTAGACCAGCGAGGTCTTGAACAGCGCGAGCATGCGGCTCCACGCCTTCTCGGCCTGCGCCTCGTCGTACACGCGCGAGTCTGGCGGACACCAGCCGTGCATCGCCGGGTACACCTCGATCTCGGGCGCCGGCAGCTTCGCCTTCTCGAAGGCTTCTTTCAGCACGGTCTTCTGCTCCGGCTGCTTCTCATCGTCGTTCTGCGCGATGGCGAAGAGGAAGTGTGCCTTGATCTTCGGCACGAGGAGGTGCGGGCTGTCCGGCTTGTCGGTCACGAGGCCGCCGCCGTGGAAGGTGGCGCCCGCGCCAACGCGGTTCGGGAAGGCCGCGGCCGTGCGCATCACGAACGGTCCACCCATGCAATAGCCCGTGGTGCCGATCTTCTTTTTCTTGTCCACCGCGGGCTGCGCATCGAGCCAGGCGATGAAGGCCTTCGCGTCGGTGTTCGCCGTTTCCGGCGTCAGCGAGCCCGCGAGACTCATGAGCGTCTTGCGCTTCTCGGGGTCCGAGAAATCGTCGCTCGACCCGGCCGGCCCTTTCTTGGTCCGATAGAACGGATTGATGGTCAGCACCGCGTAGCCGGATTCGGCGAGCCGCTGGCCCATCTGCTTGAACGCGGGGCGCAGACCGAAGATGTCCGGCCACACGAGCACGCCCGGGGCTGCGCCCTTCGCGGGATGCACGAAATAGGCATCGCACGTGCCATCCGGCGTTTGAATCTCGACGTCCTTGCCCTGAGTCTCGACCGCGCCCGCGACCGCCGGCAGCATCGAGACGACGCCGGCACCGAGCGTGAGCGCGCCGAATTCGCGCCGCGACAGGCCTCTCTTCTTGAGGTCGTACTCGAGCATGTCGTCAAACGAATCGTTGTCGCACATGGTGGCTCTCTGGATTGCGAATGGGGCGAGCGGTCCACCGCTCGCGCGCGATGTTGCGCCCGAAACTGCGAAGCTCGCAAGCCGACCAGCGACCGGCCGCTCGCAACCGCAGCCCCTCCGGAATTCGTGATCGCCTCGTGGACGCGCCCGAGCGCGTCGCCGTTCGCGATTGCGCGGAGATGGTGGACCCAAGCCCGCAGCAGGCGGTGGGCCGGACCGCAGCCTCGCCGTATCCGCATCCACCGCAGACCCCCGAGCGCAAACCACCCGATCGCTGCATCCAGGGCAAACTTCGAGCCCGAATCATCCTGTCGCTGCATCCACCGCAATCCCCGAGCCCGAATCACCCGATTGCTGGGTCCACCGAAAGCCCCCGAGCGCGAACGATTCGATCGCTGCATCCACCGCAATCCCCGAGCCCGAACCACCCGATCGCCGCAGCGACCGCAAAGCCCCGAGCGCGAACGACCCAATCGCCGCATCCAATGCAAGCCCCGAGCCCGAACCACCCGATCGCCGCAGCCACCGCAAACCGCGCGCCCGAACCACCCCAGCCCTGCAACCCCCGCGAACCGTCGCAACTCGAGTGTGCGAGCAACCGCGGATGAGGCCCACCCTCCTCGTTCGCATGCGCACTCGGCGCGATCCCTTCCCGCAGTTGCAGGCGACACCCAAGGGCGTAAGGTGGCCGCCATGATTACCGCCATCATCGTCATCGTCGTGGTGTGCGCGCTGCTCGCGGGCACCGTCCTGAACCTGCGCCGTAGCGCGAACCGCGGCATGCCGCCGCCGGACGTGTTGAAGCGCGCCACCGAGCGCGCCCGCATGCTCGCGGCACAGGAAGAAGCCGAGCAGCGCCGATGAACGCCGCACCCATCGCTCACTCCGGTCTGCGCCTGACCGGAGCGTCCGGTATGGCGCTGGAGCTGAATGCCAACGGCTCGCTGCGACGGTTCGAGTGCGCCGGCGTATTCCTATCGCTCTTCGTCGGGAATGAAGTCGAAGGCGGCCCGACGAATCTCTACTTGCGCCGCCACGGTGGCGCGACGCTCGAATGGACGCCGTTGCTCGGGCCTCGCAGCCCGACGCGCTTTCATGCGCCCGCCGCGGAGAACGGCGGCGTGGTCGGCGTGGGCTCCTGGCACGGCATCGAGTATTCGCTCGCGCTCGTGCTCGCACGCAACGCGACGGCGTGGTTCTGGCACGTGCAGCTCGAAAACACGAAGGCCACCGCGGAGCTGGTCGATCTCACATACACCCAGGACCTGGCGCTCGCCCCTTACGGCGCCGTGCGCCTCAACGAGTTCTATGTCAGCCAGTACATCGATCACACACCGCTCGCGCACGCGACGCGCGGGGTCGTGGTGGCCTCGCGCCAGAATCAAGCCGTCGACGGGCGCAACCCGTGGTCCGTGATTGGATCGTTGAACGCGGGCGCGGCGTTCGCGACGGATGCGCTGCAGTTCCATGGGCTCGCGAGCCGCGCGGGTGCCGTTCCGCCGGCGCTCGCGGGCGAGCTGCCGAATCGACGGCTCCAGCACGAGCACTCGATGGTCGTGGTCCGAGATGCGCCGCTGCGATTGGGATCGAAGACACGCGTGGCCGCGGGATTCTTCGGCGCGTACCGCACGGATCATCCCGACGCCACCTCCAACGCCGATCTCGCCGCAGTCAACGAGACGCTCGCGCTGCCCGAAGCGACGCCGCCGCCGGTGGTCTTGCACGTGGGCGCGGTGAAGTCGGATACCGCGACCCTGTTCAGCTCAGCGCCGCTCCTCGAGGTGAGCGACCTCGATGTCGAGGGCTTGCGCGCGCACTTCGCACCGCCCTGGCGTCACGAGGAGATCGATGAGAAGGGCGCTCACCTGTCGTTCTTCCACGGCCCGGCCTGTCACGTCGCGCTGCGGGCGAAGGAGCTGCGCGTACGCCGGCCGCACGGCCACGTGCTACGAACGGGGCGACACCTCACTCCCGATGAAACCGCGCTGACCTCGACGGCCTGGATGGGCGGCGTGTTTCATTCGATGCTCACGCAAGGGCACGTCAGCATCAACCGGTTTCTCTCGACAGTACACAGCTACATCGGCCTGTTCCGCTCCCACGGCCAGCGCGTGTTCGTCGAGATTGGCGGCACTTGGCACTTGCTCGATACACCGTCCGCGTTCGAGATGTCGCCCGATTCGTGCCGCTGGATCTATCGGCACGCCAGCGGCCAGATCATCGTTCACGCCGCAGCCCGCAACGATCCCCAGGAGCTGACCCTCTTGCTGGAAGTGCACTCGGGCGATCCGGTGCGCTTCCTGATCTCGCATCACATCGCCATGAATGGCGATGACGGCAGCACGCTCGGTCCCGTGCGCTGGCAGCGCGAGCGAGAGGATATTCTCGTCAGGGCCGTGCCGGACTCGGACATCGGCCGCCGTTTTCCGGACGGTGCGTTCCGGATCGCTCCATTCCCCGGCACGCAGATCGAGAAAGTAGGCGGCGACGAGTTGCTGTTCCTCGATGGACGCTCGCGCGAGCAGCCGTTCCTGTGCGTTGTAACGGCGCCCGCCCGCGCCGCCGGCTTGCGCATCCGCGGCCATTTGATCGCGGAGAGCACGCCGCCGCCTTCTTACGTCGGCTCGAGAGAAGACCTCATTCCGAGATGGTCGCTGCAACCGGCGTCGACGGGTGCACTCGGCGAGTCGCTCGCACGCATCGCCGATATCGCACCCTGGTTCACACACAACGCGCTGGTTCACTACCTGTCCCCGCGCGGGCTCGAGCAATACTCGGGCGGCGGCTGGGGGACGCGCGACGTGTGTCAGGGACCTGTCGAGATGCTGCTCGCTCTCGGCCGCGTGCAACCGATTCGCGACGTCATCCTGCGTGTGATGCGCCAGCAGAATCCGGACGGGGACTGGCCGCAGTGGTTCATGTTCTTCGAGCGGGAGCGCGGAATTCGTCCGGGCGATTCGCACGGCGACATCGTGTTCTGGCCGCTGCTGGTCGTCGCACAGTATTTGATCGCGTCGGGCGATGGCGCACTACTCGATGAAACCGTGCCGTTCTTCGACCCGCGCGGCCCGGACGCGGGCGAGCGCGCGACGGTGTGGCAGCACATGCGTCGCGCGTTGGCGCTCATCGAGAAGCGAGTGATTCCTGGCACGCGACTCGCGGCGTACGGCCACGGCGACTGGAACGACTCGTTGCAGCCCGCCGATCCCGTGATGCGCGAGCGGCTTTGCAGCGCGTGGACCGTCACGCTGCACGTGCAGATGCTCATGACACTCGCGACGGCACTGCGCGCCATTGGCCGTGGCGTCGACGCCGAGCCTCTGGACACCTGGACGCACGCGATTCGGAACGACTTCCAGCGCTTCCTCATCGCCGACGGCGTGCTGAGCGGCTATGCCCTTTTCGAGGAGGGTGGCGGCGTGCGCCACCTGCTGCATCCGAACGATGTCACGACCGGCGTTCGCTACAGCGCGCTCGCGATGATCCACGCGATTCTCGAAGACATGCTCACGCCGGAGCAGACGCACGAGCACCTGCATCTGATCGAAGCTAACTTGAGCGGCCCGGACGGTGCGCGACTCTTCGATCGACCGTTGCCGTATCACGGCGGCCCGCAGCGATTGTTCCAGCGCGCGGAGAGTGCGACGTTCTTCGGGCGCGAGATCGGCTTGATGTACATGCACGCTCACCTTCGCTATGCACAGGCGCTGGCGCATGTGGGCGAGGCGGAGCGCTTCTTCCATGCGCTCGCGCAGGCGAACCCCATCGGGATCCGATCGGTGGTACCCCACGCGACGCTGCGCCAGTCGAACTGTTACTACTCCAGTTCCGACGCCGCGTTCGACGATCGATATCAGGCGAGCGCGGAGTACGAGCGCGTGAGGAACGGGACGGTCGCGCTCGACGGCGGCTGGCGTGTCTATTCGAGCGGTGCGGGGATTGCGCTCGGGCTCATCGTGCGGCACTTCCTCGGGCTGAGCGTGGAAGCGGCGGCTCTGAGTGTCGATCCGGTGATCCCGCCGGCGCTCGATGGCATGCGCGCCGAAACGACGCTTTTCGGCCGGCCAGTCGAAGTGCGCTATCGCAGCCGAGGCGCGGGTTGCGGCGTCAACGAGATCGTCCTGAACGATGCGCCGCTGAGTTTCACGCGGCGTCCGAACCCGCATCGCCGCGGCGCGGCGGTGGTCGCGAAGGCCGAAGTGGAGCGGCGCCTCGCGAGCAGCGGCAACGTGCTGAGAATCGACGTCGGTTGACCTCCGCAAGCCACTCAAGATCGACATCGGCGAGTGGGTAACTCTGGAAGAACAAGTGGATAACTTTGGAAGAAGTAGCGGCGCGGCAGTTCCAATAGCTCACTCTCTCTAAGAGAGACACGCGTTTATTAGGAGCGCGATGTTGTGTAACGCGGGTTGCTTCACGTACCACCGCTTGTAGCTGTTTAAGCTGAGGAATAGACTGAATGGCGTCTGGTTCAGATAAGCCTGATCAAAAGGGGGAAGCCATGACCGGTTGGCTGCTATGTCGTTTGGATAGCGGAATGTTCAGCGATGAAGTAGCGGTCACCTATCCTCCGGCCGCACCCGATCACTGGCAAAAATCTGTCTTCGTGCCTCGCACTTGCGTGCGACAACAAAGCGAGCATCAGGGCGAAGTCATGGTGAGGATTGTAGTCAAGGACGGCACTCGTTATGCCGTACTACCGAGCCCTCGTGGTGACATCGTAAGGGTCGAGGGTACTGATCTGCGGCAGAAATGATCCTTTCAAATGTCGAAATACAACGCGCTTTGGACGAAAAGCGCCTTGTGTTGGACCCTGAGCCGTATCCCCGAGTACCAGGAGCCCCCAACTCAGATTGCCCGTATCAGGCCAGCTCAGTTGATCTGCGGCTTAGCGATGAAATCTCGTATTTCAATGAAGACCTTCCACTGACAATCGACTTGCGTGGAGGTGGGTTCGCGAAGCTTTTTGGCCCGAACTCGAGACGCACAAAGATTACTAACGAACAGCCATTCGCGCTGCAGCCTCACCGTCTAGTGCTGGCGAAAACCTTGGAGAGGATAGAACTGCCGATCGGCGCGGATGGCCATTGTCTAGCGGCACGTATAGAGGGCAAGAGCTCCTACGCAAGGTGCGGCCTGTTGGTTCATTTCACCGCTCCAACGATACATGCTGGATTCGCGGGAACGATCACGTTGGAGCTGTATAACCTCGGTCCTTTTACCATCAGTCTGTTTCCGGGCGCGTATATCTGCCAGCTGATTCTCGAGACCGTCAAAGGGGTGCCGTTTCGGAATGACAGCCAGTTTCAAGGGCAGCAATTTGCTGGCGGCAATGTCTGACGCGTACTAACAAGGGGGCTGCGCAGCTACTGTTCGCGTCCGTCAGCCCGATCTCGACTCTCTCGGTGTCGATCGCCACGAGCGCATTGATCTCCCCACACGTGATCGAAGCCTCATCGCGAGAAACGCGCAGAGTCTGATAGATGCGCATGCAATTGCAGTACTTGCAGCGCACGCGACCATGAAACGGCGGCAGTCGGCAACGCTCCTCGACGCGGAAGCTACATCTAGTTATTCAGGCGCGTTGTGCGAGAGGCAAAATCGACGCACTACCTCAGCGTCGCCTCGCTTGCGCCAGCAGCGCGCGGCGTCGGTATTTCTCTTACGTCTCGCGCGCACCGCGCCGGGCGCGGCTAGTGCTTCTCCCGCTCCACGTTCGGCAGTAGCGCGGCGAGCAATCCGAGCAGCGGCAGGAACGCGCACAGCTCGTACACGAACGTGATGCTCGTGGCATCCGCGATCTTGCCGAGCACGGCCGCGCCGACGCCACCCATCCCGAACGCGAACCCGAAGAACAGCCCGGCAACCGTGCCGGTACGGCCCGGCATCAGCTCCTGCGCATACACGACGATCGCGGGAAAGGCCGACGCAAGAATCAGCCCGATGGGCACGGTCAGCACCGCCGTCCAGAAAAGATTCGCGTGCGGCAGCAGCAGCGTGAACGGCAGCACCCCGAGAATCGAAACCCAGATGATGTACTTGCGCCCGAAGCGATCCCCGAGCGGCCCGCCGATGATCGTGCCCGTCGCCACCGATCCGAGGAACACGAACAGCAACACCTGCGAGTGCTGCACCGACACGCCGAACCGATCGATGAGATAGAGCGTGTAGTAGCTGCCGATACTCGCCATGTAGAAATACTTGGAAAAGATCAGCGCGAGCAGGATGCCGATGGCGAGCCGCACCTCGCGCGGCGACGCGGGTGCAACGGCGCCCGACTGTTTGCGGGGCTTCAGGCGCGCGAGCCCATGCTCCTTGTACCAGTGCCCGACATTGAACAGCACGAACATCCCGAGCATCGCCGCCGCCGAAAACCAGACGACGCTCGACTGCCCCCGCGGAAGCACGATGAACGCCGCCAGCAGCGGCCCGATGGCCGAGCCGACATTGCCGCCCACTTGGAACACGGATTGCGCAAGCCCGTGCCGTCCGCCGGATGCCATGCGCGCCACGCGCGAGGACTCCGGATGGAACACCGACGAGCCGGTCCCGATGAGCGCCGCGGCCAGCAGCAAGATTGCGTAATGGGCGGCGTACGCGAGGAGCACGAGACCGACGAGCGTCGACCCCATGCCGAACGCCAGCGAGTACGGGCGCGGCTTGCGATCCGTGTAGGCACCGACGATCGGTTGCAGGAGCGAAGCCGTGATCTGATACGTGAACGTGAGAAAGCCGATCTGCCCGAAGCTGAGCGTGTACGAGGTCTTCAGCATCGGGTACAGCGCCGGCAGCAGCGACTGCATCAGGTCGTTCAGGAAATGGCAGAAACTGATCGCGCCGAGCACGGCGAAAGCGGTCTTGGGCGCCGATGCGAGCGGCGTCGCGGCGGCGGCGGTGGTGTCGTTCACGTTCCGACTCGGGGAGAAATAGGCCCGGTTAGAGTGCCAGTTGTGCCCGATGCTGTCATATCCGTCGATCGGGGGAGTCGCCGGGCGGCGCCTGCTTCCGGCGCGCGCTCCAAGCTTGCTATATCATGGGCGATGCTCCGCTTCCGCAGACTCGCCGCGCTCTTCCTGGCCGGCTCGCTCATCACACTGGCCGCCGCGGCGGACTCCCCCGCGCCTGCAAGCAGGCCGGCCGAGTACAAACGAGCCGTTCTGACCGGCGATCAGGTGGTGCAGATCCTCGACGAAACGGTCGACTGGTATCGCACCCTCGGCGCCCAGCAGCAGTCGGCCACGCAACCGAGCGATCTGCTCATCCTGTACGCCAACCGTCAGGTCGCCGAGAAGGTGCTCGACCTCGCCTTCCAGATCGCGCGCGCGAACGCCGAGCTGTTGAGCAGCGAAGCCGATCTCGAGGAGAAGACGGCGGAGTCCACCGGCACCTCGCGGCGCAACCTCGTGCAGGTGCAAGCGCAGCTCGAAGCGCGACGCCAGACGCTGCAGCAGCAGATCGCCACGCTGAAGAGCCAACTGCCCACCGCGAAGAAGGCGAAGCGGAGCGAGATCGAAGCCAAGCTCGGCGAGAGCCAGAGCGAGCTCGATCTCGTGAACGCGCGGTTGAACATGGTGTCCACCATGTCGCAGTTCGTCTTTCAGAGCGACACCGCGCGGGCCGGAGCGAATTCGCTGAAACAGCACATCGATGCGATCGCGGCATCCATCCCGTCCTCGGGCGTCGCGGCACCGGCCTTGACGTCGAGTGGCGCTTCGAGCGGCGCGACGCCGGCAAGCAGCGCTGCCGCACCCGCCGGCGCGGCTCGCGAGGAGACGGGCGCCCGGCGCCTCGGCATCTGGGACCTCGCGGGCACGGTGCTGCGGCTCCAAGCGAAGATCGGCACGATCGACGAGATCGATCGGCGCACGGCGGAGCTGCAAGACACGTTCAAGCAGATTCGCACGCCACCGCTCGAGCAGATCAAGGCGCTCTCGGCGCGCGGCGACGAGCTCGCCAAAGCGGTGGACAACGCGAACAGCCGCGTGCTGCGCGACATGCGCGGGCAGTTCGACACGCTCGCGTGGCTCTTCAAACAGACAGCATCGATTCTCGTGCCGCTGAGCCAGCAAGGCGTGCTGCTGGATCAGTATCGGAGCAACCTGAAGAGCTGGCGCGGCGTCACGCACAACCAGTATCGGGAAGCGTGGAAGGCGCTCGGCGTACGCGTCGCACTGCTCCTCGCCCTCCTTGCCCTCGTGTTTGCGGCGGCAGAGTTGTGGCGGCGAACCGTGTTCCGGTACATCCACGAGCCGCGCCGACGCTACCAGTTGCTCCTCATCCGCAAGATCGTGCTCGGCGTTCTCGTCGTCGCGATTGTTGGCATCACGTTCGCTACGGAGCTGAGCTCGCTCGCGACGTTCGCGGGGCTCATCACCGCCGGTCTCGCGGTCGCGATGCAGAGCGTGCTGGTCTCAATCGTGGGGTACTTCTTCCTCATCGGCAAATATGGCATCCGCATCGGCGATCGCGTGCAGATCGGCACGGTGACCGGCGAAGTGATCGAGCTCGGGCTCGTGCGGCTGCACCTCATGGAGCTGAGCGGCAGCGGCCCGCTCGGACCGACGGGCCGTGTCGTCGGGTTCGCCAATTCGATCGTGTTCCAGGCGTCCGGAGGCATCTTCAAGCAGATCCCCGGTGTGAACCTCGCGTGGCACGACATCACGCTGAAGTTGCCGGAAGGATGCGACTACAACGCGTTGAAGGAGCGTCTGCTCACCGCGGCGAATGCGGTGATCGCGGACTATCGGGAAGATTTCGCGCGCCAGACGCGAGAGATTCAAAGAACCACGTCACTGCACGACGGTGGTGAAGCGCAGGCGCAAGTGCAGCTGCGCTTCTCCGTGGAAGGCGTGGAAGCGACGGTGCGCTATCCGGTGCAGATCACGCGAGCCGCGGAAATCGACGAGCGCATCTCGCGCGAGATGCTGAACGTGATTCGGGCAGCAGCGCACACGCCGCCGCCCGCGCTCGGGCAGCAGCGTTAGCGCCGTCGCTCAGTATTCGGTGAATGCGTCGTCCGGATAGCAGTAGAGCCAGCGCTCGTCCGGCTCCGCCGATGCAATCACCGGATGGTGATCTGCGCGCGCGTGCTTGCTCGCGTGGCGATTCGGGGAACTGTCGCAGCAGAGCGTGACGCCGCACTGCTGGCACGTCCGCAGGTGCACCCAGCGCGATCCGATCTTCACGCACTCCGCGCATTCGCGCTTCGCAGGACTTTTCACCGATGTGATGGCCGACAGATGCGCGCATGCCGCGGGTGCCATAACGAATCCTCCGCTCAGTCCTGCCGTTTCAACTTGGCGATCAGCTCGTCGCCGAAGTATCCGGGCGCGATCGTTCCCTGCTTCATGAACTCGAGGTGGAAGCGCTGCTCCGAGAACCTGTCGCCGAGCTCGCGCTTCGCGCGTTCGCGCAGCGCCAGGATCTGATCCCTGCCGATACGGTACGTGATCGCCTGCGTCGGCCAGCGGGAGTAGCGATTGATCGCCGCCCGCGCGGACTTGCAGCTCGCGGCCTTCGCGGGCCGCTTCAACGCCTTCGCATCGGAACAGCTTCCGGGCAGGAAGTCCACGGTTTCCGAGAAGAGCGTGACGGCCTCGTCGAAGCCGAGCTTGCCGGTGTGCAGACCGGTATCGAGCCGCACGCGCAGATCGCGATAGAGCAGCCCACGGAGCTGATAGAGCCGCTCTTCCGGCGAGTAGAACCCCATCGGCGCCTTGGGTTGCGGCTCGGCGACGAGACCTTCCGCGTAAAGCGCCCAGCCCTCGGCGGCCATCGAGTCCTCCCACATCGAGGAGGAATCTTCCACCGCACCGGGCGTCAGCCAGCGCACGGGCGAGATCAAGTCCCGATATTGCGCCATGACCTTGTAGTGCCAGTCGTGTCCCGGAAAGCCCTCGTGCGCGGCGAGGTCCGCGATGGCGTACGCGTTGTGCTCTTGCTTCAGCTCCTCGACGTTGTCCCCCGTGGGCGTGACGTAGAAGCGACCGACACCCGTGCTCTTGAACGGCGGCGCCGGGTAGTACGCCGCGCCATCGATGCCCGAGCGTAGCGGCGGCGGCGTAATCGTGACGTCGAGCTTGTAGTCGTCCGGCACGACGAAGAGCCCGCTGCCGCGCGCGTATTCCACGAGCTTGCGCCCGATGCTCACGTAGTTCCGGACCATCTGCGCATCCGTCTTGGGCGCGTTCGCGCTCAGCTTCTCGAACACCTTCGCCACGGCGTCATGACCGTCCGCGGCAATCGGCACCTTGCCGTCCGCGGCGATCTGCTTCGCGAGCGCGATCATCTCGCTGCGCGTCTTCTCGACGATGGGCCAGGACTCCTCGTACAGCTCATCCGCGGTCTTCGTCAGGCGCAGGTTGTTACGCAGCGCCCAGTTGTATTCCTCCTCGCCGAAGGCGAAGCGATCCGCACGGAACGCGGGTTTCAGCGCCGACGCGTCTTCCTTCTTGATGTCGTCGAAGAACGTGGCCGCGATGTACTCGCGAAACCCCGTGTACGCCGCAGCCGCCGCTTTGCTCGCCGTGCGCAAGTCCGCGAGCAGCGCATCTCGGTTGTCGCCGGTCATGTATTGCGCGGCGAGATCGGGCAGCGTCTTCGCGAAGTATTCGGCGTCGGCGGCCGCGCTGCCGAGACCGGAGAGCATGAGCATGCGCCAGTCGGGCGTGTTCTTCGCGGCGATGCCGGCATTGAGCTGATCCTTGGCCACGCCGAGATAGGTCGGAACCGCGCTCACGCGTTCGATGACGTGCTGCCACTCTTCGGGCGTGCCGTACGTCTTCTCGCCCGTCGGTGTCATGCCCTGGATCTGCCAGTCGACGCCGCGGAACGGCTCGTCCATGTAGCTGTCGAGCGAGCGCTCCTGATAGCGGCGCACGCCGTGCTCGTGCAGCAGGAATTCGATCTGCGCGAGCGCGACGCTCTTATCGATGCGACGGCGCGCGCTGAGCGTCGCGTCATCGAGCGCGGTGAATTGCCGCTTGAAGTCGGCGAGCTTGGCGTCCTCGTCCTGCAAGCCGCCGGGCGAATAGTCGCGGAGCTTGCCGTCGATCGCGGCGAGCGCCGGGTCGAAATTCGCGCCGCCGAGATACGTCGCCACGACCGGAAAGCGCTGCAGGAAGTACACGACGTACTCGTGCTCGAGCTTGCCGAAGGCGGCGTCGCCTGTCGGGGCGGCTGGCGTGGAGGCATGTGCCGTGACCGGCGGCGGAGTGCTCGAGCCGCATGCGGCGAGCGAGAGGACGAGGGCGAGGACAAAGGGAGTGCGCTTCACAATGCGTTACCCGCGGCGAAGGGAAAGGCGGCATTTTAGCCCGTGCGCTCCCGCGGCGGGCTCGATAGCGCGGCGAACCGAGCGGACGAAAAGGCGAGCGCTCGCGGCCGCGGCTCGCAGGCGTGCACAGGGCGCGCGGCCACCACGCGGCGTCATGTGCGTGACTCGCGGCGCATCGGCACTACACGGCTTGTCGGCGAGCGCAGGCCCCGCGTGGCGTACGCGAATCGTCGCGTGGCGCGCGCAGGCCGATGGCGCCGCGAGTCTTGCGGCTCAGCGCTCGCGCTTGGACGCCTTCGGGCCGATCTCGTGGAGCACGTCGTCCGCCCAGCTCAGCGCGGCCGTCACATTCGGAAAGCCGATCGTGCTCGTCAGCGCGAGGAGCGCGTGGCGCAGCTCCTCGGGCTTCAGCCCGCACGCGAGCCCGCGCCGCACGTGGCTGTGCACCGCGCCTTCCGAGCGCGACGCCGCCGCGGCGGCGAGTTGTACGAGGTGCAGAGTCTTCTCATCCAGCGGGCCCGCGTCCCGAGCGGCTTCACCCAAAGCTTCGAGGGCCTCGAAATACTTCGGGTAGTCGGCTCTGAGCTTCAGATACAAGCCCGGCATTTTCGTGGCCATGGCCTCGGTCCTCCGGTACGCACATTGCTGACTCGGGTCACCCTCACCGCGGAGAGTGCGTCATGAACGTTCAGAGTGGCAACGTCGGTCCCGTCGAGAAATGGGCGTCTCTGATCGGGGGATCCCTGCTCACGCTTGGAGCCCTGACTCGCGGCGGCGTGCTGCGCCGGGTGGCTCTGGGCGCGACCGGCGTCTCGCTCATGATACGCGGGACCACGGGATACTGCGCCGTCAAAGGCGCGCTTACGGGCGAAACATCGCTGCGCGACGGCCTCACCGAGCAGTGGAACCGCATGCGGACCGGTCTACGCACCAGCGCGGCCGCGCAGATCGGCAATATGGACACGCTGTTCGTCGAGGAGCTGCAAGAGCTGCACAGCGCCGAAGCCCAGCTCGCCGCACTGATCGCCAGTCTCATGACGAGCGTCGAAAACGTCGAGCTCGAGCGCCTGCTGCAAGGCTACGAGACCGAAATGCGCTCGCGGGCGCAGGACCTGGCGCGGATACTCAACAAGCGCGGGGCGGACGCACGGGCGCATCCCGATCAGGCGATGCGGGCGCTCGTGAACGAAACGCGCAAGATGGCCAACGTGGCCGCGAAGAACGTGCGGGACGCCGCGCTCATCGCCTCCTTGCAGCGCCTCCTTCACTACAAGATCGCGGCTTACGGCTCCGTGGCGACGTACGGGAAGCTACTCGGCGATGTCGAGGACGCAGCACGCCTCGCCGAATACGCGGATCGCGACAAGGCGGTCGATCAAGAGCTCACGATGCTCGCCACGCAAGTGGTGAATCCCACGGCGCGCTCGCAGCCCGACACGTCCCTTGGAACGGGGGCTGCGAGCATGACGCATTGACGGAGCAACCGCTCACGCACTGGCTTGCCAGTGCTCGCGCAGCTCCCGATTGAACGCCTCCCAGCGTTCCTCCGGGAAGAAGATGCGCGCGCCCGGCAACTCCACGCGCTTGCGCGTTCCCGGAATCGTCTGCGCAAGCCAGTGCGACCACTTCACGTCGAAATAGATATCGTCCGTGCCCCATACGATGAGCGTCGGCGCCTTCAGCGTCTTCAACCGGCCCTCGATGCTCACCGTATGTGAGTTGTCAAACGCCGCGAGAAAGCGTTGGAAGTCGCGTGTGCGCTGCTCAGTGCGCACGAACGGCCGCAGATAGCGCTCGATGCTCTCGTCACTGACTCGATCCGGATGCTCATAGGCCGGCCCGAGCGCTTGCGGCGATCGATACACGCTCTTGTCCGCCAGCATCGCTTCGAGCGTGTCTCGCAAGCCGCCGGCAGCAGCCATCGCGAGGAACGGCTTGAACGGCTCGGGCGGCCAGTTGTCGTGCGTATCGCAATCCGTAAGCGTGAGACTGCGCACGCGCTGCGGATTGAGCGCCGCAAAGATCTGCGCGATGCCGCCGCCACTGTCGTTGCCGACGAGATCGACGCGGTCGATATTCAGCGCATCGAGAAACTCCCGCAGCATCTTCGCGTTTGCCGTGACCGACACGTCCTGATCCGGCGCGATCTCCGTGTCGCCATGCGCGAGCAGATCGACAGCAATACAGCGGCGGATGTCGGACAGCTCCGCGAGCTGATGTCGCCACAGATGACTGTTCAGCAGCACGCCGTGCACGAACAGTGCGACCGGACCTTTGCCCTTCTCGATGTAGTTGATGCGCCCGGACGCGGTGCGCACGCTGTGCCGAGTCGGCGGTGTAGTGCTTCCGTCCATGGCTCAGCCCTTCCCCGTTTCGGCTGCCGATGCCTGCGCTTCCCGCAACTTCGTCGCGCAGTCCTCGCAGCACACTTCGACGGTCTTGCCGCCGATTTGGACCTTGATCGCATTGGCGTCCAGCGTGCAGTCGCACGCTGCGCAGGTTTTCTCCGTCATGACCGCTCACCTCCGTTGAATGCCCGGCGATCGGGCGCGGAGAAGTAGGCCATCGCAGCGGGCCCCGCCGCTTTCAGAATCTTTAGCGACGCAATGCGCACTGGCGGAATTCGGACGGCGAACGGCCGTAGGTGCGCTGGAAGGCGGCACTGAAATGGCTGTGACTCGAGAAACCGAGATCGAGACTCAGGTCCGTGAGATCGTCGTACTCACCCAGGAGATCCAGCGCGCGAGCGAGCCGCAGATGCAGCTGATATCGATACAGAGGAACGCCTTCCACCTGCTGAAACACCTGCGTGAGGTACACAGCGGAGCCGCCGACTCGCGCAGCGATGTCGGCAAGCGTCCAGCGCCGCGACAGATCGCTCGCGAGCACCAGCTTCACGCGATCGACGAGCTTCTGCCGACCGGCAGTGCCGCCGGCAGCGCGCGCGGTGCGCGGCCCGAGAGAGCGTCGCACGAGCGTGAGCGCAAGACTCTCCGCTTCGAGCGGCTCGGCGATGCCTTCGCGCAGGCTGTGCCTGAGCAAAGCTACGAGCGCCTGCGCGCGCGGATCGATGCGCAGGCGCTGCATGCGGTAGGCGACGGTCGCGCCTTCACGGAGCAACGCCTTCGGCGTCAGCTCGCGGAGCAAGCCCTCGTCCACTTCGAGATCGAGACTCGCATCACCGCCGCGGATCGGGTGGCTCACCCGGTAGCCTTCGCCGGGATTGAAGAAGAGCACCTGATTGGCCTCCGCCACCGCGTCGTCACTGCCCAAGTGGCGCACATAGGCGCCGCGATATGGAAACACCAGATGCGTGGCGCCGGCACACTCCTCCGCGCTCCGGTGCCGGCACGTACCGGCACAGTACACGTCCCGCACTTCGACGGACCGTGTCTGCAGCAGCGGCTGAACAATGAATTCCATGCGTTTCGATGGTACGCCTTTGGTATCGTGAGGGCGATGTCTGTCGCCACACTCTTACATGAAGACGGTTTCGCCTGGGTCGGTGCCGACACCATGCGCGAGCTCTTGCCCCCCGATGCGCTTGCCGACTGGGCGGCTTTTGCGGCCAGTTGGAACGATCTCGGCATGGACACGTATATGGCGGACGGCGGGCGCTATCGCCGGCGGCGGTTCAGCGCATTCGCCGTCACCGCGGACACGATCGCGCGCAAGCCGCACCAGCCGCACTATCAGAGCCGCGACTACAACCCGCTCAACGGCGGCATCGAGCGCTGGTTTCAGCCGATCACCGACGAAGCAGCCGCTCACCCGATCTTTCAGGCGATCCTGCGCCTCTGCTTCGAGCTGTTCCACGGGCTCACCCCAGCGGCCTCGCGGCCTGCGGCGTGGCACGTGGAGTGCCATCAGTTCCGCATCGAGGCACGCGCCGGCGAGCACGGCCAGCCGACGCCCGAAGGCTTGCATCGAGACGGCGTGGACTGGGTGCTCGTGATGCTCGTCACGCGCGAGAATATCGCGGAAGGCGTGACGTCGATCCACGATGAGACGAAGAAGCTCATCGGGCGCTTTACGCTCACGCAGCCGCTCGACTCGGCGTTCGTCGACGACAGCCGCGTGTATCACGGCGTCACGCCGGTCGTGCCGATCGACCCGGCCCGACCGGCCTATCGTGACGTGCTGGTGGTGACCTTCAGGCGCGGCTGAGCGCTCAGCTCGCCCCCTTCGGCTTCGTCTGACTCAGCGCGACACCCGACAGGATCAACGCCCCGGCCAGCGCCATGCTCGGCGTGAGCGGCTCATCGAGCAGCAGCCACGCCCACACGACGCCGAACAGCGGGATGATGTATGTCACCGTCGCCGCGCGCGGCGCGCCGATGCGGTGGATCAGCCGAAAGTGGAGAACATACGCGAGCCCGGTGCAGAGCACGCCGAGCAGCGCGGCGCTGACCCACGAGATCGCCCGGATGGGCTGATGCGGCCACGTCGCGATCGCCAGCGGCGCAACTAGCACGCTCGCGCAGATCAGACTCGCCGATGCGACCGCACTCGCCGGAACGCCAATTAGATAGCGCTTCAGCATGTTGCCGCCGAACCCATAGCAGAGCGCCGCGGTCGCGCCGGCCAGCGCCGCCGGCCACACGGTCGTGCCACCGTTCGTGCGCCCGCTCGCGAGCACGACGACACCGACGAACCCGAGCAGCAGGCCCGCCGCCCGACGCCCGCCGATCTGCTCGTGAAAGAACAGGAACGCCACCATCGCCGTGAACGGCACCGCCATGGCGTTCGTGATTGCGCCGATGCCGGCCGGCGCGCGCTCCGCACCCCACGCGAAGAACGTGAACGGAATCGCCGAGTTGATTGCCGCGATGCCGGCGAGCCGCAACCACAGCGCGCCGCTGAACTGCGCACGCGCGCGCCACAAGAACGGCAGCAGGATGAGCGCGCCAAGAGCGAGCCGGATCTCCACCAGCACGAGCGGACCGAAGTCCTTTGCGGACACGCGCATGAACAGAAACGAGGCGCCCCAGATCGCACCGAGCACGGTGAGCTCGACCGGTGTGAGCCAGGACTGCGTCGCTGTCGCCTGCACGGGGCTGCTCGCGCCGACCGTCGGCGCGGAATCGGGAGTCGATGACATCAGGAATGCCTATCCGGCGATAGAGTGGGCGCCATTCTACCTGGGCCCGCGCGGAACGCTTCGATGCGCATCGAAGGCTCCGGTCAATGTTGTTTAACGGACGTTGAGCAACGCTAAATCCGGACATGGCGACGGGCGCGATTCGCTACCATACCGCGCCATGAAGATCGTCACTTACAACGTGAATGGCATCGGCGCGCGCCTGCCGAACTTGCTGCGCTGGTTGACGGAAACGACACCCGACGTCGTGTGCTTGCAGGAGCTGAAGGCCCCGCAGGAGAAGTTTCCGGAAAGCGCGATTCGCGACGCGGGCTACGGCGTCATCTGGCATGGGCAGAAGAGCTGGAACGGCGTCGCCATTCTCGCGCGCGGCGGACAGGACCCGGCGGAAGTCCGGCGCGCCCTGCCCGGCGATCCGGACGACGCTCACAGCCGCTACATCGAAGCGAGCGTGAAGGGCGTGATCGTCGGCTGCCTCTACCTGCCGAACGGCAACCCGGCGCCCGGGCCGAAGTTCGATTACAAGCTGCGGTGGCTCGAGCGCTTGATCGTGCATGCGCGCGAGCTGTTCGCGAGCCCGACGCCGGTCGTGCTCGCCGGCGACTTCAACGTCATTCCCACCGAGCGCGACGTGTACAAGCCCGAGCGCTGGGTCGACGATGCGCTCTTCCGCGTCGAGACGCGCGAGGCGTTCGGGCGCCTCATGCAGCAAGGCTGGGTGGACTCGCTGCGCACGCTGCATCCCGAAGCCACGATCTACACCTTCTGGGACTATTTCCGGAATGCGTACGAGCGCGATGCGGGACTCCGTATCGATCATCTGCTGCTGAATGCGCCGGCCGCGGCGCGCCTCGCGGGCGCCGGTGTCGATCGACACGTGCGCGGTTGGGAGAAAGCGAGCGATCACGCGCCGACATGGATCGAGCTGCGGGAGGCGTGAGGCTCTCCGCAGCCCTCCGCCGGCACGCGCCATTCAGGAGGCAGCCGCATTGGGCGACGGCGATTCGCGAGCTGACAGGGGTGGAGATTGAGCTGCACTACGCACGAGACTGGACACCTGCCGGCCGTACGTGAAGTTCGACCCGGCGGTGTACTGGCCGCCGAGCAGTACAGTTGCAGCTCGGGGCATCGGCCCCGTATCTGACGCCCTGCTACCCAGATGCCCTATCCTGTCTCGCACCTACAGCGAGCGGAGCCGCGAGCATGGGACACCAGCGCATCGATACTCGCCTGATTCACGCGGGACAGCCACGCATCGCGGGCGCGGTCGAAATGCCGATCTTCCAGTCCGCGATGTTCGAGTACGCGGGCGAAGCGAGCTATCACGACCTCGGCTACATCCGCCTCAACAACACACCGAATCACAAGGCGCTGCACGCGAAGCTGGCCGCGCTCGAAGGCGCGGAAGCGGCGCTGATCACCGCGAGCGGCATGGCCGCGATCTCGACCACGCTCCTGACGGTGCTGCGGGCCGGCGATCACCTGCTCGCGCAGAGCACGCTCTACGGTGGCACGCAGGACCTGCTCACGCACGATTTCCCGAAGCTCGGCATCGAGGTCGATCTCATCGATGCGGACGATGCGAGCTCGTGGCGCGCGCGGCTGCGGCCGAACACCAAGGCCATCTACGTGGAAGCGATGACGAACCCCCTGCTCGAGGTCGGCGACCTCGAATCCATCGTGGCGTTCGCGCGCGCCAACCATCTCGTCTCGCTCATCGACAACACGTTCGCGACGCCCGTGAATTTCCGCCCGATCGAGGCCGGCTTCGATCTGTCGCTGCACAGCGCGTCGAAATATCTGAACGGTCATGCGGACATCGTCGGCGGTGCCGTCATCGGCAGCGCGCAGTGGATCCAGCGGATCACGCATCGCATGAATCATCTGGGCGGCTGCATGGACCCGCACGCCGCGTTCCTTCTGAACCGCGGGCTGATGACGCTTGCGCTGCGCGTTCGTCATCAGAACGAGAGCACGCTGCGCATCGCTCGCTTTCTGGAAGGCCACCGTGCCGTCGCGAAGGTGAACTACGCCGGTCTGGAGAGCCATCCGCGGCACGCGCGCGCCCGCAAGCTCTTCGCAGGCTTCGGCGGAGTGCTCAGCTTCGAGCTGCGCGGCTCCGCCGAGGACGCGGATCGGTTCATGCAGAACGTGACGCTCCCGGCCGTTGCGCCGAGTCTCGGCGGCATTCGCTCGTTGATCACCCGGCCGGCCGTGACCTCGCATGCCGGCCTGTCGCGCGAAGAGCGCTTGCGCGCCGGGATCGGCGATGGGCTCATCCGCCTCTCCGTCGGCATCGAGGACGCTGACGATCTCATCGAGGATCTCGAGCAGGCGTTGCGCACAGTCTCATAGCCGCCGGCCGGTGGCACTGAGCGCGGGGCTCAATCGCCGTGGTGGCCCTGCCCGCGCTTCGCTTTCCGCTTGGCGCGTCGGCGCCGATCCTGCGACAGCGAGCGGCTCACGTCGCTCGACTCGGTGATACGGCCGCGCCGACTACGCAGGACGTGACGCTTGTCGCCGCGGGCGCGATCAGCCGCTTCGATGGACCCGATGCCAACCTGTTTCGGCTTCAGCTACCTTTCGCTCTGCGTGTCAGTGCGGCGGTTGCTGTGCGCCCTGTGACGCCGGCCCGGCGTTCGAGCTGGGACTCGCGGTGGTCGCGCCGGCCGGCGCCGGAG
>DASZSS010000424.1:0-2706 GCA_035548535.1 Steroidobacteraceae bacterium | reverse complement strand
GCTAGATCAAGCGGGCCGCTTCGAGCTCGCGCTTCATGTAGGCGTAGTAGATGGGCGCCGCGATCAGCCCCGGTGCGCCGAAGATGGCTTCCATGACCAGCATGGCGATCAGCAGCTCCCACGCGCGCGCCCGTATCTGCGTGCCGATGATGCGCGCGTTCAGGAAGTACTCGAGCTTGTGGATGAGGATGAGATAGGCGAGCGCCGTGATCGCCACGCCTACTGACAGCGACAGCCCCACGACGAAGATGACGGTATTCGAGATGAGATTGCCGATCACGGGCAGCAGTCCCGCGATGAACGTGAGCACGACCAGTGCCTTCGCGAGCGGCATGTGCACGCCGAACAGCGGCAGCGCGACCAGCAGAAAAATGCCGGTCAGCAACGTATTCAACGCGGAGATCTTGACCTGCGCGAATACCACATCGTGAAACGCGGTGACCAGATTCGCGCAGCGCATGTTCAGCAGCTCGGCGAGCGGTCCCCGTCGCGGCTGCATGCGTGCGCGATGAATCGCGAGCATCGCGCCCAAGACGATGCCGACCAGCAACTGCACGACGATGCGCACCGCATGCTTGCCGGCGAGCTGTAGCTGCGCGGCGTGCTCGCGCATCCACGCCAGAATGGTCGCGCGCGTCTCTTCGACGTTCTCCGGCAGATTCTGCGTGACGATGGACGGCAGCTTGAGGCGCGCGCGTTCGATGACCGGCATCAACCGCTCGAGGATCTTGGTCGGATTGCCGCTCTGGCTATTGAGGAATGCGATGCCGGCCAGGATCACGAGCGTGACCACGCCCACGACGAGAGCCGCGAGCACCGCCACCACCACCCAGTGCGCGCCCGTGCCGGGCAGGTGGCGCTGCAAGCCCGGCGCCAGCGCGCCGACCAAGGAATACACGAGCAGCCCGACGAGCACCGCCGAGAGCAGATGCAAATGGAGAACGAGCACCAGCCCTGCCGCCATCAGGATGTAGCTGGCCGCAGTCAGTTGGGACGGGGAAACCGTGGGGGGCGGGAGGATCACGGCGCGGATTATAGGGTAGCGGCTCCGGCCCCATCAGCCGCTGCGCGCCACGCTTCGCCCGACGCCCGCGCCTTCGAACGGCGGCGTGCGCTGCGCCTCGGGCGGGCGCACGCCGCCGTGGCTTCACGACTTGGCTTTGTGCTCCTCGGCCCACTTCTGCACGACGGCCATTGTGTTCGCGACGTGCTTGTCCGGGTTCAGCGCGGTGTACGAATAAAGGATCTCGCCCGTCGGCGCGATCACGTAGGAGGTTCGCTTCGCCCAATCGGGCTTGATCCAGAGCACCGCGTCGTAGGCCTTCATGATCTTCTGATCCGCATCCGAGGCGACGGCGAACTTGCTGCGGCACTCGCTCACGGAGAACTTGTTGAGCGTCTCGATCGAGTCGTGCGAGACACCGATGACCGTGGCGCCGAGCGCCTTGAACTTGTCGGTCGCCTCCGCGAAGTTGTGCGCCTCGATCGTGCAGCCCTTGGTGAAGGCGGCCGGATAGAAATACAGCACTACCGGCCCCTGCTTCAGGGCTTCGGCCAGGGAGAACGAGAACTCCTTGCCGCCGAGCGACGCCTGAGTCGTGAAATCCGGGGCGCGCGTCCCGTTCGGGAGCGCGGCGAACGCAGTGGTCGAGAGGAGAGCGGCGGCCAGCGCCAGGAGCCGTGATGTGAGCATGGGTCGATTCCCTGTCAGTTGGATACGACGGTGCCCGCGCGCCGGAGCGCGGACTCTCGAACGGCTCTACGTCGCCAAGCGCCGGCTGGATGCCTGACGCGCGCAAGCGTCGTCAGGGGCCGACGCTCGCGCGCGAGCCCTGCGCACGCAAGCCGAAATGAAAGCCGGCGAGGGCCGGTCTCCGCGGGGATGCTGCCTGCGGCGCCCGCCATCGGCGCTTGCACGCCGCGTGGAAGGGCAACCTGTTCGTGGGCAGCGTCCGGCGCGGCGAAGTGCCGCGCACCGGGGACCTCGAGCGCATCGTGCTCAACGACAATCTCGAGGAGCTGCGCTGCGAGGCGCTGCTCACCGAGCTCCACCAACGCATTCGCGACGTGCGACAAGGGCCCGACGGTCTGCTCTACGTGCTGACGGACGAGGACGACGGTGCGCTCCTGCGCATCGAGCCGGCGTCGTAGCCCGAGCGCTCCTAGCGCTGCCGGTACTTCTCGAACCACGCGAGAATGGCGCTCGCCTTCGCCGCGGATTGCGAGGGCCGCGCGGTCAGGCCGCCGTGCGACGCGCCGGGCACCTTGATCAGCGCCGTCGGTACATTGCGCAGCTGCAATGCCTGGTAGTACTGCTCCGCATCCGAGGGCGGCGTTCGCATGTCCTGCTCACCGACGATCACCATCGTCGGCGTCTTCACGGAGCCCACCAGCGAGAGCGGCGAGCGTTTCCAGTACGCGGACTCGTCTTCCCACGGCGCTTTCGCGAACCAGTACTTCGGCGCGTAGGTGTACATGTCCGTCGTGAGCGCGAAGCTCGTCCAGTTGATGACCGGCTTTTGCGTCACCGCCGCGCGAAAGCGGTCCGTGCGCCCGACGATCCACGCCGTGAGCACGCCGCCGCCCGAGCCGCCCGTCACGAAGAGGTTCTGCGGATCGATGAAGCCGCGCGCCACCGCCGCGTCGACGGCGCTCATCAGGTCGTCATAGTCGTGATCCGGATAGTCGTGATGAATGAGATTCGCG
>DASZSS010000423.1:0-9359 GCA_035548535.1 Steroidobacteraceae bacterium | reverse complement strand
TGAGCAACACCGCGCTGACCGGCGCCACGTTCGACATCGACGGCGGACAGCAGCTCGTCTCGCGAGCCCCGCTCACCTCGCGGAGACCAGCCCGAACGTCAGGTACCGGTTCGCGCGCATCCGATCCCACACGCTCGCAATCAGAAACACCACCACCATGACGAGCGCCAGATACAAAAGCGCGCTCACCGGCGTGAGCAGTGCGCCGAGCCCGATCCAGTGCGGCAGGAAATCGACCAGCCACTGAACGACCACGTAAGAGATGAAGGACGCACGCCCCACCACGGCAGCAACCTGCACCGGTCCTGCGACAAGAGGTATCGGCGCGCGCTGCACCAGCCTCATGACTCCGCCCAGTCCGGCGATCGCGATTCCGCAGTAGTAAGCGGCGTAGGCAGGCATCGGCGGCATTTGCTGCTGCACGTCCGTCGCCTTCAACAACGCGCTCGCCCACTGTCCGCCCGAAGTAATTGCCTCGAGCAGGGACGGCTTCGCGAAATGGCGGAGCATATTCACCGTAACGGCCGCAGCCACGGCAACAGTGCCAACGAACACAAGACGGTTCGCTAGACCTTCGAGGCGCCACCTGTCGCCCGCGCGGCACTCCCCGATGAGCCGCCCGATTCCCATCCCGATCAGAAAGAAGCCGAAATAGGCCACGGTCGGCGTCACCCAGCCGCGCGCCCGCAGGTCCTCCGCGTCGATGCTGAACAGCAGCGCCGCGAACAACTTGCCCGGCGCGCTGGAAGGCTGCCAGAAGACGGCCACGAGGCACGTCACGAGAAACACGGCGATGCCTTGGACGATGAGCTGTCGCGCGGACAGGTGACGCGCCAGCGGGCTCAAGCAAATGCACAGCCCGATGGTGTCCGTGATGACGATGTGCTCAAAGACGTTGCCCTTTACCTCGAACCAAAGCGACAAGCACACGAGGATGTGACCGACGATCAGCACAAACAGCCCGCGGTCTACGATGCGCGCGACCGTCTCGCGCGACGTGGACTGGCTGTACTGGTACCCGCACGCGATCCCGCTCACCAGCAGAAATGCGGGCGCGGCAAGGTAGCCGATCCACCTCAGAAGGGACGCGATGTGATGATCCGCGCCGACGTAGTAACGCGTGTGACTGATGCCGACGAAGAGCATGGCCGCGCCGCGTACGGCGTCGATCGCCAGCACCCGGTTGTGCTCGCGACCGCCTGTGGCGGCAGAGCCGGCCTCGAGACCACGAGCTTGCTCCGGCAGCGAGCCCGCGCCCACGGACACCGTGGACGAATCGATCGCGCGCGCCATGGGCGCCACTTTCGTGACAGCAGGGAGGTCGCTCCGCCAGCCGTCGAAGACACGGCCGGCGGCACCCTGCTTTCGCGATCAGCACGAGCAATTCTCAATCCCGCGCCCGCGCGTTTCCGCGGGCGTGACGCAATCTTCATGTGCCGGACAGCGGCCTGCCGGCACGTAGAACTGCTCGAGCACGGCCTCCTACTGCTTCGAGCCCGCGGTACCCGGCTCTGCCATCTTGCGATGCTGCTCGGCCAACACGGCGGACGGCGTCACGCTCGCCACCGCCGTCTGCAGCTTGTTCTTCAAGCCCGCGACGACGTCGCCCTCACCGTCCATCATCGCCTTGAAGCCGATACGCGCCACTTTCGCCGGATCGGCCTTGTTCTTCTGCGTGCCGACCTTCGTGTCCATGAGGTCGGCGCGCTCGAAGAACTCGGTATCCGTGACGCCCGGCATGAGGCACGTCACGGTCACGCCGCTGTCCTTCAGCTCGTCGCGCAACGCCCATGAGAAGGAGTCGATGAAGGCTTTCGTACCGTTGTAGACCGCCTGGAACGGGCCGGGCATGAAGCCCGCGATCGAGCCCGTGATGAGGATGCGGCCGGAGTGGCGAGCGCGCATGCCGTTGCCGACGCGATGGATCAGGTACAGCGTGCCGGTGATGTTCGTGTCGATGACGTGGGCGATGTCGTCGAACGACTGATCGAGAAATGCCTTGCCAAGCCCGTGCCCCGCGTTCGCGAGCAGCGCATCCACCTGGCGCTCGCCGAGCGCCGCGCAGAGCTTGTCCACGCCCTCGCGCTTGGCGAGGTCCACCTCGACGCCCGACACCGCGCCTCCGCCCAAGCCGTCGAGTGCGCTGAGCGCTTCCTTGACATCGCGGTCCGCCGCGACGACTACGTCGAAGCCGTTCTCGAGGCACTGTTTGGTGAGCTCGAAGCCGATGCCGTGCGAGCCGCCGGTCACCACCGCCAGGGGGCGTCGTTTCCCGTTCATGAGGCACTCCGTTTTCTGCTGTGAATTGCAACGGAGGTGCAGCACGGCGTGTGCCGCGGAGCGCCGCGGTGGAGCCCGCGCAAAGGCGCGGGCCGCGGGACGATGCGCTAGATTTCCACCTGCCCGCCCACTTCCATCACGCGCGATGGCGGGATGCCGAAGCTCGACGCCGCGTACTGCGAGTTGCGCGCCAGGAACAAGAAGAGCTTTTTGCGCCAGCGCTGCATGCCGCGAGGCGTGCCGATGACGATGTCGTCCCGGCCCAGGAAATACACGGCGTCGTCGGTGCGGACGGGCAGCCACTGCTGAGCCGCGCGCAAGAGCTTCGGTACTTCCGGAAACTCCATGAAGCCCATGCGCGCCACCACTCGGTAAAGCCCTGGGCGCAACGTCGTCACCTTGATGCGATTCGTCTCGCGTACGCGCGGGACCCGCTCGGTGACTACCGAAAAGATGATGGTGTGCTCGTGCAGAACGCCGTTCATCTTGAGATTACGCACGAGCGTGCGCGGAATGCCGGTGAGATTGCTCGTCGGAAAGACGGCGACCCCCGGCGCACGCAGCGGCGGCTCGCGCTCGAGCTTCTCGAGGAAGCGCGCCACCGGACGCTCCTCGCGACGCATCTTGTCCGTGACGATGAGCCGTCCAAGCTGCCAAGTCCGCATCAAGCCGAACACGCTGAAGCCGAGGAGCACGGCGAACCAACCCCCGGTCGGCACTTTGTCCAGATTCGACAGCACGAAAGCACTATCGATGACGAGCAAGACGAACAGCACCGCGACCCGCGCGCGGACCGCGCGTTCAGGCGCTCCCCACAGCAGTATCAAAATCAGAATCGTGTCGATGAGCATCGTGCTCGACACGCCGACGCCGTATGCGTGCGCAATGCGCGCCGAGGAACCGAAACCAATGGCAAGTCCCACGGTCGCGACGCAGATGAGCCAGTTCACGACCGGCACGTATACCTGTCCCACGGCGGCAGCAGACGAGTGAAGAATGCGCATGCGCGGCACGTATCCGAGCTGCTGGCATTGCTGCGTGATGGCGAACACGCCCGAGATCACAGCCTGCGATGCAATGATGCTCGCCGCGGTCGCGAGCACCACCATCGGCGCGAGCGCCCAGTCGGGCGCGAGCAGATAGAAAGGGTTCTCGATGGCACTCGGCGTCGCGAGCAGCAACGCGCCCTGCCCGAAGTAGTTCAGCACGAGGCAAGGCCAGACGAGTGCGAACCAGGCCGTCGCGATCGGCTTGCGCCCGAAGTGGCCGAGATCGGAGTACAGCGCTTCGCCGCCGGTCACGGTGAGGAAGACCGCGCCGAACACCGCGAAAGCGACCGCCGCGTGCTCGTCGAAGAACCTGAGCGCGTAGATCGGATTGATGGCCGTGAGGACGTACGGATGCTCGACGATACTCGCTACTCCGAGCACCGCGAGCACGATGAACCATGTGCACATCAATGGCCCGAACATGCGGCCGATGGCGCCCGTCCCGCGCCGCTGGAGCGCGAACAGTCCGACCAGGGCCGCAACGGCCAACGGCAGCACCGCGTGCTCGAACGCCGGCGTCGCGATGCTCACACCCTCGATCGCGCCCAGCACCGTCACCGCCGGCGTGATGACCCCGTCGCCGTAGAACAGTGCGCAGCCGATGAGACCCAGCGTGGCGATGGTTGCGGGATTGCGAATCGGCCGCTCGTTCAGCACCCGCGTCGTCAGCGCGAGCACACCGCCCTCGCCGTCGTTATCCGCGCGCAAGATGATCCCGACGTACTTGACGGAAATGACGAGCAGCAGTGACCAGAAAATGAGCGACAGCACACCGAGCACGCTCGGCACCGTGACGGGCACGCCAACGACATCCGAAAAGCACGCCCGCAGCGCGTAGAGAGGACTCGTTCCGATATCGCCGAACACCACGCCCATCGCGGCGATCGATAGCGAAAACGTCGATTGAGTTGCGGCGCTCTTCATGAGCGTTGTTTAGCACAGATTGGCCCGGCCTTCAGAGCAATTGCCGGGCTACTGTGACGCGGTCGTGCCTGCAGATGCCGATTGCATCGCGCGCTTCAACGCACCGGTCCTCGAAAGCGATACGCACGTCATGAAACGAGCGTCGGCGCTATCGGTCGAGCGGCTTGCGTCGGGAATCCCGGAACTGCACGTCCCGCAATCGCACGCGGTCGCACGGCAGCGCAGGCAGGCGTGAGTAGTCGAGTGTCCAGTCTTGAGGCGGCAGCGAGTACCGCACGTCTCGATGCAGAAAGCGCAGCGCGGCCTTCATCAGCTCGATGGCGATCGCTTCGCCCGGGCACCGATGCCCCGTGCGCGGATCGGCGCCTCCCTGCGGGATGAAGTCGTACGGAGTCGGGCGCTGCTCGAGAAAGCGGTCCGGGCGGAACTCCTCCGGATCGGCCCACACCCGCTCGTCGTGATTGGTGCCGTAAACATCCAGCAGCAGCCGCCGGCCACGCGGAAAACGCATGCCGCGCCAGACGAAGTCCTTGCGAACGCGCGCCGCGATGGCAGGGAAGAACGGATAGTGACGCCGCACCTCCTGCACGAAGCGGTCGAGCGTGTCGCCTCCCCAATCCGCTTCGGCGAGCAGCGCGTTCCATTGCGGGTGGCGATGCAGGGCATGCATGGCGTGCACGATGTACACCGATACCGCCACCGTGGGACGAATCAGATTCAGCAGCTCGACCGCGGCGATGCGCGGACGGAGCAACTTGTAGCCGTCGTCCGCGTGCCAGGCGATGGTGTTGAGTGCCGAACCTTCGTTGACGCCCAGTCGAGCGGTGCGCACTCGTTTGACGATGTCTGCCGCCCATCGCTCCAATCGGCGACGCGCAAATCGCGTGCGCAGATGCGACGCGAAGGAGCTCGCCGGCTTGTCGAACATCGCGACGATATCCGCGGCCCGGGCGCTCACCTCGTCGTTCTGCAACGGCACCTCCGCCCAGCGGCAGACCGCACGGACGAGCACCGGATGCAGCGCGTCGTACAGCACGATCTCGCGGTTTGCCCAACGTGACGCTGACGTTCGCAGCTCCGCGCTGAATGTTGCCGCGAGTCTCCGAGCGCGCTCGGGCGAGCACAACAGAAGGAGCATGTGCTTGCGCGAGCGGTGCGCGGCGCCATCGAGTCCTTGCACGCCGCCTTTGCCGAACAGCGTAGCCTTCACCGGCTCCGGCGCGGCACCGCGCCGGCGGCATCGCGCGTCGTCGTAGAGCAGCTCCGCCGCGTCCGCCCCGCGCATGCAGATGGTCTTCCGCATCATGATGCGTGCTTCGAAGACGTCGGAACCGAAGTCGGCGCAGCGCGTCGATACGAAGCGATAGGGATCTGCTAGCAGCGCCGCCGTGCTGTCGCGCGCCGGCTGACGCGGGAGCGCTTGCGGATACTTCCGCCGGCGACTCCGAAAATGTTCGACTGCGCGAGCCATCGGAACGACGCGCGCAGCAATCGCAATGCCCATTCGCGACGGCGGCCACCGGTGTGGGTGAGCTCCTCGAGCGAGAGCGCTGCGCCGTTTGGGCGGGCGGCGCAGGAACGACGTTCGCTGACGCCCGTTGTTCGTGCTCATCGTTCAACTCATTACTCATCGGAGAATCTCATGGCCGCCAAGCGCAAATCGCGGAGCCGATCAGGAAAGCGATCCCCGGACTGCAACGAGCTCCTCGTGCTCGAACTGCAGGAAATTCACAGCGCCGAAAACCAACTCTCGCGCGCGTTGCCGCGGCTGACGAAAGCGGTGCAATCGGAGCAGCTGCAGGAGATGGTCGAGCGTCGGCAGGAGGAAGGCGAGCGCGTGCTGGAAGAAGTCGCGGCCGCGCTCGAGGAGCTGGAGGAGAGCCCCGGGCGCCGTAAGAACAGCGCCGCGGAAGGGCTAATCAACTCCGCGCGCGAGCACACGCAGGAGATCCAGCCGGGACCGGCGCTCGACGCGGTCCTGATCGGTGCCGTTCAGAAGACGGAGCACTACTGCATCGCCGCCTGGGGCACGGCGCGCTCGCTTGCGCAGACTGCGGGCGAACGCACGGCCGTCAAGGCGATGGAGCGCGCGCTGAAGGAAGGCAAGCGCTACGACGAGGAGCTGACGGAGCTCGCGGAAAGCGAGATCAATCCGCAGCTCATGCCGCAGGAGGCGAGTGAAGAGGAGGAGGAAGGAATGCAGCAGCCGCGCGGCCGCTCACGCCGAGGCACGAGCTCGGAGCGCCGCGTATCGACCTGATCGGTGTACGCGAGACTGCGCGGCACGCACGCGGGCGCCGCGCAGTCCTGCGCTCGCCCAGCCACAACCCGCGCAGCCGCCAGAACTTCCGCGTGGCTCCCTTCAGTCGCACAACCGCAGCTGGCAGACGCGCGACGATGCGAACGAGCAACGTTGATCGACAAAGCGCGTCTATGGCGAGTCGTTCGGCGCTGGACCGCGCCGACCTCGACGCGGCGCCCTTACCCAAACCTTCACGTTTCCGGTACTGTCGCGGCTCGACGGTCTTGCTGGATGCGTGAACACGATGAGCTCACCTCGCCTCTCCCGCTACCTCTCTGGCGTAAGCTGCTTTGCGTGCGGCAAGGCTCACGATCCACATCAGCTCCTCACGGTCTGCACGGCCTGCGGCATGCCGTTACGCGTGGACTACGATCTCTCGCGCGTCCGACTCAAGATGGCCGACCTCGCGAGCCGGGCGGCATCGATTTGGCGCTATCGCGAGGTGCTTCCCCTCGAGGACGTGCATGCCGTCACGCTCAGCGAAGGCTTCACGCCCTTGCTGCGAGTCGAGTCGAACGTCTGGGTGAAGGATGAGGCCCGCAACCCGACGGGCTCATTCAAAGCGCGCGGTATGGCGGTCGCCATCTCGATGGCCAAGCATCTCGGTGCGCGGGCGCTGTCCGCGCCATCCGCAGGCAATGCGGCCGGCGCGCTCGCGGCGTACGGTGCGCGCAGCGGACTACCCGTGACCGTGGCCATGCCCGAGGACACGCCGGCGCCGTTCTTCAGCGAGTGCGAGCTGTACGGCGCAACGCTCCATCGCGTGGCGGGCACGATTGCGGATGCGGGCAAGTTCCTGCGCGAGCACGGTCCGCAGAACGCATTCGACGTCTCGACATTGCGCGAGCCGTATCGAATAGAAGGCAAGAAGACGATGGCCTACGAGCTGGTCGAGCAGATGAACGGTGAGGTCCCGGACGTCGTGCTGTATCCGACGGGCGGCGGTACCGGCCTCATCGGCATGTGGAAAGCATTCGCGGAGATGGAGCGGCTCGGCTGGGTGGCGCCCGGCAAGCGGCCGCGCTTCGTGTCCGTACAAGCATCAGGCTGCGCGCCCGTGGCCAAAGCGTTTCACGAGCAAGCGGAAAGGACGGAACCGTTCCCGAATCCGCACACGCGGGCGTACGGGCTGCGGGTGCCCTCGCCGCTCGGCGGCTTCTTGTGCCTGCGAGTCTTGCGCGAGACGAACGGCACCGCGGTGACGATCCCGGACGACGAGACGGAGCGCGCGACACGCGCCCTGGCCTCCCGTACGGGCATCGACGTATGTCCGGAAGGCGGCGCCGCCTGGGCGGCGCTGGCCAAGCTGCGTGAAGACGGCTTCGTGCGCCCGAGCGACACGGTGATCGTTTTCAATACCGGCACGGGCTTGAAATATCGCTGAGCCGCGGCAGGATAGACGCCGTACCCTGATGATCTCGAATACGTCCAATGTTGCGATCCGCTCCGCCGGACTGTGCGCAGAGATCGATCCGATGGGCGCGCAGCTCTCCGTGCTGCGTGATGAAGAAGACCGCGACCTGCTGTGGTACGGCGACGCGAGCATCTGGGCGGGTCGCGCACCCGTTCTGTTTCCGATCGTGGGAACGCTCGCAGGGGGCAGCTATCGCTACGGCTCGCAGCGCTACACGCTGTCGCGTCACGGATTCGCGCGCAACAAGCGCTTCGAGGTGATCGAGACGACGCCCTCCTCGGCGCTGTTCCGGCTGCGCGCGGACGAATCGACCCGCGCCGTGTATCCGTTCGACTTCGAGTTGGACGTGCGCTTCGAGATTCGAGACGCGGCCCTCTCGCTGATGGCGTCCGTCCGGAATGCCGGGACCGAGGAGATGCCTGCGAGTCTCGGATTCCACCCGGGCTTGCGCTGGCCCCTGCCGTACGATCAGCCGCGCGCCGCGCACTTCATCGAGTTCGCCGCGGCCGAGCGCGCGCCCGTCCGGCGCATCAACGCGGACGGGCTGCTCGCGCGGGAGCAGTACCCGACGCCCGTCATGGGGCGGCGCCTCTTGCTGAAGGACGAGCTGTTCGCGAACGACGTGCTGATTTTCGACCGGCTCATGAGCCACTCCGTCGTGTACGGCGCGGAAGCCGGGCCGCGCATCGAGCTGCGTTTCCCGGAGGCGAGCTATCTCGGCGTGTGGACGCGACCTGGAGCCCCGTTCATCTGCATCGAGCCGTGGCAGGGCGTGACCGACCCGGCGGGCTTCGCGGGGGACATTCGCGAGAAGCCCGGCGTGTTCATCGTGCCGCCGGGCTCCTCGCATGCATTCGGGATGACGCTGGCGCTGCAGAAGCCTTGAAGCTGCTGGGCGCCGCGGCCTCTGAAAGCTCTTGGCGCGCACCGTCTGAAACCCGCGCGCTGCAGCTTCAGAAGGCTTGGCGCCGCAGCCTCTGAAGTCTTGCCGCTGCAGCCTCGGAGCCCTGGCTGCAGCCCCTGACACCTTGGCAACACCGGAACGCTGAAATTCTCGGGCGCGCGCCTTATCGCCGGAAAACTCCGCGCGGGCGGCGGCTCCGCCCGCGCGCCAACACATCAAACTTCCCGATAACTCTTGCGCTTCACCTTCCGATGCGCGATCTCCCGCTCGTAAATGCCGCAGCGGATGACGACGCGCTCGTAAGCGATGCGCGCTTCCGGGATCGGCGTTTCGATCGAGGGCGTCGACGCCATGATCGCGTCGAACCGCTCCTGCATGCCGGCCTTGAACTCCGGGTGCGACAGGATGAAGAGGTCGTTGTTCACGACGCCATTCAGCACGCGCTCGCCCGCTTCGAGCGGATCCATGCCGACCGCCGGCATGCCC
>DASZSS010000422.1:0-7033 GCA_035548535.1 Steroidobacteraceae bacterium | reverse complement strand
GTCCCGGACGTGGAGTTCGCCCGCTTGCCGCCCCCACCGCCGGGGATGGAAGTGGCCGGCATCGATCTGGTGATCCGGCTGCGAAAAAAAATGTAGAATCCGCGCCCGCTGCGGCCGGCCGACCCCGAAGGGGTTCGCGGGCCGCTGCGACGCTGTTTCGTTCTCGATCGGTGCCGGCTTAGCTCAGCTGGTAGAGCACATCATTCGTAATGATGGGGTCGGGGGTTCGATCCCCTCAGCCGGCACCACTTCGCGCGCTAGGCGGCTCAAGTCATCGACCAGCAGAACATCAAAACTCGCCTCGGTCGGGCGCGATCGGTCCTACCTCCGCCTCGTGCTCGTGTGTCTGCACCGCGCCGCATACCATCTATCCGAAAATGCGGCAATCCCAACCCGGCGCTATCGTTGACACGTGGACGAGCCCGCCGGACGATCTCGTGCAATCAGGGAGGGAACACCGTCATGCGTCGCATCCAAGTGACCGGATTTCGTTCTGCCTTCTTCCTCCTCTTACTCGTTGCGTTCGCTGACAGCACTCCGGCAGCAGACGCGCAACCGGCCAACCCACAGTGCTCGCGTGCAGAGGACTTTGCGCCCGACGTGCGCAGAGCTCTCCTAAGTGCTGATCCGAAGTTGTACCAGAATGCACGAGCCCTAGTAGGGGTAGACATACTTGGCCGGGTAGCGATAGCGATTGATTCGGACCGCGACACCTTCGTGGACGAATACCTCCTGTTCACCGATCAGACGCGATTGACGGGCCCGTGGTCCGCTGTCCTTGATGTCGCGACAGTTTTTCGTACGAGCGGGTCGGTGAGGGTCGAGGCGAGCGATAGATCGCTCGGCATCGCGCTCGCGGTCGAGGATGCGAGTCTTCCAGAACTCAGCCTCAACAAGCGAAAATTCGCTAAAACGGTGGTGCGCTCCTCAGGAGTAGCGCTTGTCCGCGTCCCGGCTGCGGGCGAGGCAACGCCTTTCGCAGGTTTGGATTACAACAGCATCCAGACGTGGCCGGCGAGCTTTCAGCAGGACACACTGGCGCCGACAACGACCGGCTGCAGTTGTGAGAACGCTGGGTCCGACTCCGGGGGTGCGGTGCATTGAGCTGCTCGCTTCCGAACAGCGGCCCCTACCCCGGATGCATTCTACGGCAACCTCGGTGACTGAGTATCCGAGTGACCAGCGCCCGATGATGGCGCCGAACTCTCAGCGTCTAGGCTCGTCGAGGAGGCCGTGCGCGCTTGCGAAGCTGCCACGCTTCCGAAAACAACCACAACACGTGTCGGAGGGTCTGGTGCGTCAGGCGCGCCCACGCGGCGCCCGACGCCAGTCACCTGATCAGCGCCCGCCGAAGCGGTGGCCGAACGACAACCCATACGTCACCGGCTCGATGTGCACCATGCCGAGATCGGTGCCCGAGAGCTTCGCTCGCGTGTCGATGTCGATCCAGCGTGCGTCGAAGGTGAGGAACCAGTTCTTGCTCACGTCGACATCGAGACCGACTTGCGCGGCGGCGCCAACCGAGTTGCGCAGCCGCAAGTCCGTGCCGGCGAGCGCCCCGCGCGTCCGCTCGTCGAAGAAGAGCGTGGCATTGGCACCCAGCCCGAGGTAAGGCCGGACCTTCGCATCCGGACGAAAGTTGTACTGCACGGTCAGCGTAGGCGGTAGCTGCTTCACTTTGGCCACGCGGCTCCCATCGGCATTCAGATCGATGTCGTGCTGGAACGGCAGCGCCGCCAGCAACTCGACACCCCAATGGGGCGAGTGCTGATAGTTAATGTCGAACGTGAGACTCTCTGACGGATCTACGTTGACGATCGAATGATTGTTGGTCTTCGGCTCGACGTAGTGCCCACCGACCCGGAGTATCCAACCGTCCGCCTGCGCCGTGCCGGCAATGCTGCTCAACGCGATCGCAACGGCCGCGGTGGCTGATTTGGCTGCTCGCATACACAGATATCCTTCTTGCGATGTGACGAGCACATGCTACGAACGCGAGCGGGCGCGGCGGTTGCGGTATGTCAACCGCAACGCGCGTGTTGCTGAGGAGCTATCCCACGTCCTTACGAAAAACTACTGGGGCCCGCGACGCAGTTGCGCCGGTAACCTTCCGCATATGAAAAGACGTCGGACATCGCACAACGCGCACCGTCGTGTCGATGTTGATTGCGTCGATTGCCTGGAAGCGCGCCGGTGCTGGGGTCAGCCGCTCACCGAGCGCTCCGATGTGATCGTGCGGCGCCAGGCCTCCCTCGCGAAGGGAGGGTTCTTGCTCAGACAAGGTGAGCCATTCAACGCCGTGTATATAGTCGTGCGCGGCTGCCTCTCGCTGCGCGAGACGATGTCGGACGGAGGGGAGCGTATCGTTGGCTTTCGTGTGCCAGGCGAGCTGGTCGGCATCGAGGGTTGGGCACGGGACCACTACACGTATACGGCAACTGCCGCGGAAACGGTAATGGCCTGTCGGCTCGCGTGGCCTTGCGCGTCAGTCAAGTCAGTCGGCAGCAATGTGCTGCTCCAACGTCTACTCGCGAAGACGGCCGCGCAACTCGACCAGTCCTCGCAGCTGTGGCCCGGACTCCCGGCTCTCGAGCGCGTGGCGGCATTCGTGGACGATTTCACCCGCCGCGCCCGTGCATTGGGCTTTTCAGGCGAGCGCATCACGCTTCCGATGACACGCGCAGAGCTTGGTTCGTACCTCGGTCTCGCCGAAGAGACCGTCGTTCGCGCGATGACGCAGTTGCGCCTGCAGAGGCGGCTGGACATCAAGGGGCGTTCCGTCTCGGTGCGCCCAAGCCCGACTTCACCTTGACCCGCACACCGCCGGACAGGGCAATCCGCGCAGCCGGCACCACTTGTGCTAGTATCTCGGCCGTAACGCCCCTGGCAGTACGTGCCTCCCCGAGCGAATAGCGGAGGTGCCGAGCCCAGGGGTTTTGTTTTAGGGAGTCGGGAAATGTCGCGAGTTGCAATTCTCGTCGACCTCGGTTCTTCCTGCCTCGATATCGCACCGTCGTCTAACGGCGCGACAAACCGCCGCCAGTTTCATCGGGTTCCAAGCGAATTTTTCCGAGTAGATCGCGCGGGCCATGGGGCTCGAGTCGCACTTGCGGCTGAGCGCCCGTCGAGGCCGAGGGCGAATTGCCTGCGGTTCAGCTCTGCCGCGTTCGGCAAGATGGTGAGACCGAGCTTCGAACGAAGGAGCGCTCCCTTTACTTGCCCCAAGGATTGATTACGTCGCAGCCACACTTTTCAAAGTCGCTGACGTTTCGTGTGGCGAGCTGCGCTCCACGCGACCGCGTGATGGCAGCGATCTGCGCGTCGAACTGCGCGATTGGCCGCCCCGCTGCGCGCCTCGCGGCGCTGATCTCCGCAAACTCATCGGCGGCAGCGCTATCGAAGCTGAGAACCTGACCGTCGAAATCGACGTCGAAGATCTTCGTCGCTGCGTCCCAGAGTCCGTCGCGGCGTTTGCCTGCAGGCATCACTCGGATGCCGTAGAGGATTTCACCGCGCGTGATTGTCGTCGTGAATACCGAGGTGCGCGGCTGATCGTTCAGCCATTCCACAACCCGAGGCTCCGGCTTGGCACGCAGCACCTCCGACAAGACGTTCGTGTCGAGAACGATCATTTGTCGAGGTCAACCGGCTCGCGCATGCCTTCGCGGGGCGCGATTTTGAGTTCCACGCCGCCGAAAGGCTCAATGCGAGCGCGAATGGCTTCGACGAGTCCGCCGGTGCGTGTCGGCTCGATAGACAGCGCGGTGCGTAGGATGTCGCGCGCTTCATCTTCCATCGAACGGCCGTGCCGCGCCGCCTGAATGCGCAGCCGCCGCTTCAACTTTTCATCAATGTCCCGAATGGTCATGCTCGCCATGCGGCCCTCCATTAATCATTGATGGCATTTTATTCAGTGAGGCGATCCTGGGCAACTGGCGACGACCCCGCTGCTTCACCTTGACCCACACAAGCATACCGACGGACTTCCACTTCACATCGCCCGCACCCGCCCAGCGACGCGCGTATGATCCTGAGGCATGGACCGCGCCCTCATCGCCGCGCATTTGGCACTCGCCGAACGGCACGTCACGGAGGGCGAGCACCGGCTTCAGAACCAGCGAGATCTGCTGGAGCGCATCCGGCAATCGGGCCACGACACCGCGACCGCGGAGGACATCCTCCGTCAGTTCGAGCGCATCCAGGCTTCGCACATCGAAGACCGCGATCGACTGCGCCGCGAGCTGAAAATTCTGGACACGCCTGCGCTCGGCTCCTGAGCCCGTGGTGGGCCGCATGCCTCGACGAGCGCCCGAGCTCACGCCGCGCGAGGCACGCTCAAGCTCGATGCAGTACCGCCTGAGCGGCACCACCCATCGCAACCAGTGGTCTCCCCGCCGTGTTCTCGCGTTGCCAAAGCCCTGTCCGGGCTACACTTCCGAAGCGCCTTTACCGGCCTCCTCTCGAGGACTTCCATCGTGGCCGCGCACCCTGAACATCCCCAGCCCGACTCCCCTTCGGTGACCTACATCGGTCGCGATCGGCTGCCTCATCCAACCGGACCCGCGGAGCCCACCAGCACCGCGGAGCCGGTCCGTCCGAATCTGCAGCGGTGGATCTTCGGCGGGTTCGTTGCGCTGCTGGTCATCATCGCTCTGCTCGTCGCGCGCCACTTCCTGCAGCCGACGCCGCTCGCGGCCGGGAGGCTGCAGGACACTCAGCTTCCGCTGGTGAGCGTCATGACGCCGCGCCTGAAGGCGGTCCAGTCGACGGTCACCTTCACCGGGACCATCCACGCGCGCTACGACATGCCCATCAGCCCTGAAGGCGAGAGCGGCCGCATCACCGGCGTGTTCGTCGAGGTGGGCGATCACGTGAAGCGCGGCCAGTTGCTCGTGCGGCTCGATCAGTCCGTCCTGCTCCCGCAGATCAAGCGGCTCGAAGCGTCGCTCGAGGAGGCGCGCGCGCAAGCGAACCTGTCGGCGGCGGAATATCGGCGCGCACAAGGCGTCGAGGCCGCGGGCGCGCTGTCGGCCGAAGAGATCGCGCGCCGGCGGGCGGCCGCGGTGACCGACGAAGCGCGCGTCAAGGTCGCGGCCGCTCAGTTGAACGAGGCGAAGGCCCGTCTCGGCAAGACGGAGATCGTCGCGCCGGCGGATGGCATCGTGCTCACGCGCAACGCCGAAGTCGGCCAGACGGCGAGCCCCGGCGGCGAGCCGCTCTTCCGGCTCGCGCGCGACGGCGAGATGGAAATGCGCGGCCAGGTCGCCGAGCGCGATCTCGCCGCGCTGTCGGTAAACCAGAGCGCGCAGGTCTATCTCACCGGCATCGACGAGCCGTTCGCAGGCAAGGTGCGCTTGCTCGGCGCCATCATCGATCCGCAGACGCGTCTCGGCGAGATTCGTATCGCGCTCGCGCCGGACACGAAGATCCGTCCGGGCGCGTTCGCGCGCGCCGAGGTCATCGTGGGTGCGGCTCAGCGTCCAATCCTGCCGCAGACCGCAGTGCTGTCGGACTCGCAAGGCACGTACGTGCTCATTCTGGACGAGCAGAACAGGACGGTGCGGCGCGCGGTGCGCATCGCCGACACGATTCCCGAAGGGCTCGTCATCGGCGCGGGCCTGAACGGCGATGAGCGCGTCGTCTCGACGGCCGGCGCATTCCTGCGCGTCGGCGAGAAAGTGCGCGTCGCCGACACGAAGCAAGCCGCAGCCACATGAGAAATCTATCCGCGTGGGCCATCCGCCATCCGGTCACGCCGGTGGTGCTGTTCGTGGTGCTGTTCTTCATGGGTGTCGTGTCGTTCATCCGACTGCCCATCAATCAGAACCCGGACATCTCGTTTCCGTACGTGGTCGTCGGCGTCTCCCAGCCGGGCGCGGCGCCACCGGAGATCGAGACGCAGATCATCCAGAAGGTGGAAGGCGCCGTCGCGAACATCGGCGGCGTGAAGCACATCCAGTCCACCGCGCTCGAGGGCCAGGCGAACATCGGCATCGAGTTCCAGATCGGCACGCCGGTCGATCGCGCGGTGACGGACGTGCGCGATGCGGTCGCGAAGATTCGCAGCGACCTGCCCGAGGGCATTCAGGAGCCCGTCGTACAGCGCATCGACGTCGACGGCGGCGCGATCGTCTACTACGCCGTCAGCACGACCTCGATGACCGAGGAAGAGCTGTCCTGGTTCGTCGACAACACCATCACGAAGCGGCTGCTCACACTCAACGGCGTCGCGCAGGTCACGCGCGGCGGTGGCGTGAATCGCGAGATCCGCATCGAGCTCGATCCGGCGCGCATGCAGGCGCTCGGTCTCACGGCCGTGAACGTCAACGCGCAGCTGCGCGCGCTGAACCTGGATGCGCCCGGCGGGCGCGCTCAGGTCGGCGGCGGCGAGCAAGGCATCCGCGTGCTCGGCGGCGCGAAGACGGCTCAGGAGCTCGCGGACACGCAGATCATGCTGCCGGGCGGGCGCTTCGCGCGTCTCTCGGACATCGCCGTGGTCCGCGACGGCGTCTCGGAAATCCGCTCGCTGTCGCGGCTGAACGGCCGGCCCGCCACGACCTTCGGCGTGTTCCGCTCGAAGGGCTCCTCCGACGTCACGGTGCTCGCGGACGTTCAGCGCGAGCTCGGCGAGATCGGCAAGCAGTTCCCGCAAGTGAAGATCGACCAGGTCTTCACGACCGTCGACAACACGAAGCTGCAGTACGACGCCGCGCTCACGACGCTGATCGAAGGCGCGATTCTCGCGGTGCTGGTCGTGTGGCTGTTCCTGCGCGACTGGCGCGCGACGACGATCGCGGCGCTGGCCATTCCCCTCTCGGCCATCCCGACGTTCGCCTTCATGTACTGGATGGATTTCACGCTGAACGGCATCAGCCTGCTCGCGCTCTCTCTGGTCGCGGGCGTGCTGGTCGACGATGCGATCGTCGAGATCGAGAACATCGTGCGCCACATGCGCATGGGCAAGACCGGCTATCAGGCGGCCTTCGACGCGGCCGACGAGATCGGCCTTGCCGTCGTCGCCACGTCCGCGACG
>DASZSS010000421.1:0-1544 GCA_035548535.1 Steroidobacteraceae bacterium | reverse complement strand
TTGCTGGTCGTGTTTGCGTAGCGCGCTGTCGGCGCGGCTGTAAAGAGCGGACCCCGCCAGGAGGAGCTCAGCTCCGACCTGCCCGATCACGGCGACATCGCCGCGAACGTTGCCTGCGACCGATTTGACGAGCCCGCCGCGAGCACGATTTCGTAAGGGCCGAGCCGCGAATCTGTTTGGCCAAACCCAGCCGCGAGCGCGAGCCTCTTGGCAGTAGCGCCACAAGAGCGCCCCTACTACTCACCCAACATCAATAATTGGGCTTCCGTTCACCATCGAAGACGGCTCGAGCGACAGGCCAGGGCAGGCGAGTCAACGTGCGCCGTCAGGTCGATCGCACCGCACGTGCACGCTCGTCCCGGACCGCGACGCGACGCGCAGCAACGCGCCGGAAACGCGCGAAACCCGGCCAGCACCTCAACCCCAGAGTCGCCATCAGCAGCGCCAATGCGGTGAAGTCCATGCGGCCTCCACCTCCGCCACCGCCTCCATTCGTGGAGCCGCCCGTCGGCGGCGGATTCGGGCTCGCCACCGGGTTGCCCGACGCCGAAATCGTGATCGCTCCCGCATCGTTGCTGGAGTTCGAATCGTTCGCTGAATCGAGCTGCAGGTTCACGGTCACCGAGCCGCTCTCAGTCGCGGTGAGATTCAGGTCCACCTGCCGCGTATCGCCCGCCGCCAGCGTGCCGAGCATGCACGTCGCGGTCCCCGCTCCCGACGTGCACGTGCCCCCGTTCGCAGTCACCGAGGCGATCGTCACGGAGGTCGGCAGAGTCGCCGTGACACTCACCGCATTGGACGCGTCATCCCCGAATGCACGCACGAGGAAGGAGGCGACGAATGCGGTTCCCGTCTGCGCCTGCACCGACGGCATGCCGATCTCGAGGCCGGCGTCCGGCGGCATGTAAGCGGTCAAGCAGCGCGAGTTGTTGATGTACGGCTGCATCTGCGCAACGCTGCACGCCGAAAACTGATCGCTGCCGTTCAGGCGTGGCGCCATCAGAAACGTCTGCGGCGTGCTCTGGCAGGCGCCCGTCTCGCCATCGTGCGGAGCGCCGAAGTTGTGCCCGATCTCATGCGCCGCGATGAGGGCGGACTGCGTCGTCGAGCGGCGTCCTTCCGACAGACTCGCCGCATTCGCGCCATCGCACACCGAACCGATGTACGCGATCCCGACCGTGTCGCCGCTGAGATCGCGACCCGTCATCAAGTGCGTCAAGCCGAGCGCGAGCTGTGCCGGTGAGCCGGCCCGATACGAACGCAGCTCCGACAGCAGGTCCGCCGGAACGGTCTTCGTGAAGGGCTCGTTGGCGTCGCGCAGGATCTGAGTGGACGCGAGCGAGACCTTCACACCGAGTTGCGAGGTGAAGATGCCATCCACGATGTTCATGCGCGCGACCACGGCATCCTCGGCAGTTCCGGTGCTGCCGGAGGCGAAGAGGTTCGCGAACTCGAAATCGCCGACGACGCCGACACGCACCTGCTTCGAGGCTGTGAGCTCGGCAGTGGCGGCTTGCGCCTGCAACTCGTGCGACAGACTCGCG
>DASZSS010000420.1:0-14293 GCA_035548535.1 Steroidobacteraceae bacterium | reverse complement strand
GCTGGTGCTCGTTCCGCGTCATCGCCAGCGATTTGCCGAGGTGGGCGCATGGCTGGAGAAGCAGAACGTGCGCATCATCCGGCGCTCCTCGCCTGCCGCGCGTACGCGCGATCTCGAGGTGTTGCTCGTCGACACGCTGGGTGAGCTGCTCGACTTCTACGCGATGAGCGACGTGGCGTTCGTCGGCGGAAGCCTGGTGCCCGTCGGCGGTCACAATCTCCTGGAGCCGGCCGCGCTGGGCGTCCCGGTACTCACAGGTCCGCACAATCACAATGCCGCAGACATCGCGCGCGTCCTCATCGACGCGGGGGCGGCGCTGGTGGTCAAGGATGCCGCCGAGCTGGGTCAGCGGGTCGCGGAGCTGCTCGCGAATCCCGCGGAGCGCGCCCGGATGGGCACGGCGGGGCGGGCGGCGGTGGAAGGCAACCGAGGAGCTCTGGAAAAGCTCCTCGGCCTCATCGATCCACTCTTGCGACAGTAATCAGCGCTGCGGCTGCGGTTGTTGCTGGGCTGGGGGTACGGTCACCGGCGCGTTCGGGTCCGTGGGCGCCGTCGGCGTCGTCACCGTCAGCAGGCTGTTCATCTCTTCCAGCGTCTTCTCGTCCAGGTTCCCGGCGGCCTGGCGGAGCGCGATCACCGTCTGCAGGTAGTCATAGCGCGACTGGGCATAGTTCGTCTGCGCCTGCACGAGCAGCCGGCGAGCATCGAGCACATCGACCGACGTGCGCGTGCCCACTTCATACCCGGCTTCGGTTGCCTTCAGGGACGTCTGGCTCGACTCGAGCGCCTGCCTCAGCGCCTCCACGCGCGCCATGTTGCTGATGACGCCGAGATAGGCGTCGCGCGCCGCACGCTCGGTCGCGCGCGAGGTGCGCGTGACGCGCTCTTTCGCCGCGATCCACTGGTACTGCGACTGGCGCACGCGGGATTGCGTGGCGCCGCCGCTGAAGATCGGCACCGTGATCTGCAGGCCAAAGGTCTTGTCGTGAGACTCGGTGGGGAAGGGCGCAAACGGCGAGAACTGCCCAGTCACGTCCGTGAACGCCGCGTCACCGCTGCCCTGCGTGTGACCTCGGGTCACCACCGCATCGATCTGCGGAAGATGCCCACCGAAAGCGACCTGTACGTTCTCGCGCGCCTGCTCGGCCTGCAGCCGGCTCGAGATGAGCGCGGCGTTCTGGTCCAGCGAGATGTCGACCCACTGCTGCTCGACGTTCGGCTCGGGCGTCTTCAGCGGCATCGTGTCACCGGGACGCGCGAGCTGGTCGTACTTCTTCCCCGTCACCTCGCGCAGCTGCTCTTCGGCGGTCGCGAGCGAGCGTTTCGCGGCGATGACCGCCGCCGCGGCCTGGTCGCGCGCCGCCTTGGTGTCCTGCACGTCCGTGATGGCGATGAGGCCCACCTCGAAGCGCTTGTTCGCCTGATCGAGCTGGCGGTTGAAGGCGTCGAGGGCGGCCTGATTCGCCTCGACCGTGTCCTGCGCCGCCAGGACGCCGAAGTACCGCGCGGCGACGCGCGAGATCAGGTCCTGCTCCGCGGCTCGGTAGTCGGCTTCGGCTTGCGCGACCTGATAGCCCGCCGCGCGGAACGTGGCAAGGTTGCTCCACGAGAACAGGTTCTGGCGCAAGTTGATCGTCCAGCCCCTCGTGTCGGGGTGGAGCGCCGTCGTACGCGGAAACAGGACGACGTCGCCCGTGGCGGGATCGTTCTGACCGAACGGCTGGGTCTGATCGGTCTTGCCGCGGGTGTAGTTGGCGGTGCCCTGGATCTGTGGCAGCAGCGCCGCCCACGCTTGCGGACGCGCTTCCCGGCTTGCCTTGCGGAGCGCATCGGCCTCGCGGATGGCCGGATCGTTCGCGAGCGCGTCCTGGTACACGCTCAGCAGGTCCGCAGCCGAAGCCGTGCCGACGACGGACATACAAAAGAGGGCGACGCTAATCGCACGTTTCATGATTTTCCTTTAACGGCGTAGTGTTATTTACGCAGTGTTGTATATCACTGTATCAGTCGGTCCTCGCCGCCAACAAGGCGCCGGCGCCGGGCCGAACGATGCGCGCGTGCCAGAAACCCACCCCGGACCGTCGCGCATCAGTACTGCGGGACCGACGAATCGACCTCTCGCGACCACGCCAGAATGCCGCCGGTGAGATTGGCGACGGACCGGAACCCGTTGCGTGCGAGGAATTGGGCCACCTGCATGCTGCGACCCCCGCCTTTGCACATGACGACGATCTCGGCATTCGGGTCGAGCTCGGCGAGCCGTGTCGGAACTTCGTTCATCGGAATGTGCAGAACACCGGGAATGCTGGCTAGCTGCAGCTCCCACGCTTCCCGGACGTCGAGTACCGTCGGTGCGGTCCCCGCGACGCGCCGCGCCTGCAGTTGCGAGGCTGTGATCTCGCTCACCATCGTCGGAACGGTCAGAAGGCGAACCGGGGCGGTCGCCGGGCGTTAATGAGAGGGTCTACGACGGTCTCGAACAGGCTTTCGGTGCTCCAGGCATCCTCGGCGACTCGCCGCACCAGCCGGGCCTCCATGACCGGGGCGTCGCCCACGATGACGAACAGCCGCCCGCCCACTTCGAGCAAGCGCTGGAAGCGCTCGTCGTACACCGGCAGCGAGCCGGTCACCGCGATGGCGTGATAGCGCGCCCCCGTACCCGACGGCTCGAGCTGGACCCCGGCTTGCAAGGCATCCGCAGTGAGCACCTCCACATTCCGGGCGCCGACGGCGGCGAGATTGGCACGCGCTTGGTCGGCGAGGTCCGCAAAGATCTCGACGCTCTTGACGTGCGCGCTCGCTGCCGCGAGACAGGCGGTCACGAAGCCCGTGCCGGCGCCGATCTCGAGCACGCGCTCGCTGCCGGTGAGTTCGAGCGACTGCAGGAGACGGCCCACGACATTCGGACGGAGCATGTGCTGTCCGTGCGGCAGCGGCACTTCGACGTCGGCGAACGCGAGGAAGCGATGACTTTCCGGCACGAACTGCTCGCGTGGCACGATGCGCAACAGCTCGAGCACGCGCGCATCGAGTACCTCCCACGCGCGTACCTGTTGCTCGATCATCTGTTCGCGGGCTTCATTCAACGACATCGTTCGCGGGCTCCGGACACAATACCGATAGGACTTATTGTGCCTTCCGCAAGGGCCCGAGAAGTTAAGGTTTTTGCATGAATCTGCCAAGCGGTTGTGCGACGAGATATGGTGAAACACGGTCAGGGCGTTCCCGGTGGTGCGTTATGCTTGACGCCACAGCGCTGTTGCGGCCGCGACAAGATGAACCAAGGCGGCCGATGAGACGGCGCTTCCCAACGGGGCACTGAGAAAAAGAATGTCGATCCTGGGGCTCGTCTGCCTTCTGCTTGGCCTCGTCGCCGCCCTCCTGTTCGTGATGTACTGGCTGCAGCGGCGCGAGCTGCACGCGGTGGGTCAGCTCTCGCAGCAGCTACAGCGCATCGCCGTCGGCGGACGCATCATGGGCCGCGTCGATGCCTACACCGATCACCCGGAGATCTCGGCGCTCGCGACGACGGTGAATCACCTGATCACGCGCGTGTCGGCCGCGCCGACGCAGGAGCGCAGCCACGCGAGCCCGAAGCTCTTCGGCGAGCTCGCCGATCGCATTCACGAAGCGGTGCTCGTGCATCGTGACGTCATCCTGCACGCGAACCGGCAGTTCGCGAGCCTCGTCGGCGTGGATCGCGTCGAGCTCAGCGGCCGCCGGCTCGCCGATCTCGTGCCGCCCGAATATTCGGACCTCGTCGCGGACAACATCCGGCGCCGCCTCGCGGGCGAAGCCACCGCCGAGCGCTACGAGATCGAGATGGTCGGACTGCAGGGCCAGATCAGCCGCCTCGAAATCACGTCGACCGTGATCGATTACGAGGGCGAGCCCGCGCTGCTCATCACCGGCGTCGAGATCGTGCCGACGCAGACCGTGCCGGCGCTGCGCGCGCTGCCGGCACAGGCGGCCGCGGCGAGCGCCGTTTCGCCCATGCATCTGTACGCGCTCGACTCGCTCGCCGAAGCGATCATCGCCACCGATCGCGAGGGGCGCATCAGCTATGCGAACGCCGCTGCGGAGAATCTCATCGGCGTGGAGGCCGGCAACGCCATCGGCAAGCTGCTCGAAGAAGTCATCGGCCTCGTGGATGAAACCGATCGGCGACTGCTCAGCGATCCGGTGAAGCAGGCGCTCACGACCGGCGCGCCCGTGAATCTCAGCCGCCGCGCGCTGCTGCTCTCGAAGACCAATGGCAGCGAGCGCTCGATCGAGCTCTCCGCCTCGCCGATCCGCGATGCCGACAGGGAAGTGACCGGCGCCGTGATCCTGCTGCACGATGTGACGGAGCTGCGCGGCCTGGCGCGGCAGATGTCCTATCAAGCGACGCACGATGCGCTCACCGGGCTCGTGAATCGTCGCGAGTTCGAGCGGCGGCTCGAGGAAGCCGTCGAGAGCGGGCATCGTGGCGATGGCCAGCACGTGCTCTGCTATATCGATCTCGATCGCTTCAAGGTCGTGAACGACACGAGCGGGCACCTCGCCGGCGACAGCATGCTGCGCGAGGTGGCGAAGCTGCTGCGCGACGCCGTGCGCGACAGCGACACCGTCGCGCGCCTCGGCGGCGACGAGTTCGGCATGCTGCTCATCGGCTGCCCGCTCGAGAAGGCGCGCCAGATCGCGGACGACGTGTGCCGCGCGGTGGCCGACTACCGATTCGTGTGGAAGGACCGCATCTTCAACATCGGCACCTCGGTGGGTCTCGTCGAGATCTCACGCGAGAGCGGTACGCTCGAAGAGTTGCTCGCCGCGGCGGATTCCGCGTGCTACGTCGCGAAGAAGCAGGGCACGGGCCGCGTCGCGGTGTACTCGGCCCGCGACGAAGCGCTCGCGCGCCACAGCGGCGAGATCCAGTGGCTGCAGCGTCTGCAGACCGCGCTCAAGGAGAATCGGTTTCAGCTCTATCACCAGCCGATCGTGCCGGCATTCGGCGACGATGGCGGAGGGCCGGCGATGGAAGTGCTCGTGCGACTGCGCGACGAGGAGGGGCACGAGGTGCCGCCGTCCGACTTCGTGCGCGCGGCGGAGCGCTATCGCCTCATGGGACTCGTCGACCGCTGGGTCGTGCAGACCACGCTCGCGGCGCTCGGTCGCGGCGCGATTCCGATTCCGGCGACGCGGAGCGTCGCGATCAACATCTCCGGGCAAACGCTCGGGGACACGCAGTTCCTCGAGTTCGTGGTGGAGTGCCTCGACAGCACGGGCGTCACGCCCGCGCAGGTGTGCTTCGAGATCACCGAGAGCGCCGTGGTCGCGAACATGGATCACGCGCGGCGCTTCGTCGGCGTGCTCCACGGCATGGGCTGCAAGTTCGCGCTCGACGACTTCGGCTCGGGCGTCGGCTCGTTCTCGAACCTGAAGAACCTGCCGATGGATTACCTGAAGATCGACGGCTCGTTCATGCGCAACCTCGCACGCGACTCGGTCAATCAGGCGATGGTCACGGCGATGATCAAGCTCGCGCGCACCCTGAATTTCAAGGTGATCGCCGAGCAGGTGGAAGATGCCGCCGCGCTCGAGGCCGCGCGACGCATGGGTGTCGACTACGTGCAGGGCTACGCGATCGGCAAGCCGGTGCCGATGTCGCTCGCCGCCTGACGCGCGCTGCGTTTACATATCGCCGCTGTCCATTTCCGCACCGACGAAAGACTTACGACTTCACAGATTTCGCCCGGTCCATTCGTCAGAATGCGCCCGCGGTTGCGTCATAAGGTGTGTGTGAAGCTGCGGCGGGTGACATAACTAGATCGAGTTGGAGCTTGCAAAGGTCATGGCGTCCTTTTCCATGCACCGCCGAGGGCGGCGCAGTTGGCGATTCTTCGTCGGTCTCTCCGTCCTGGGCTTGCTGATCGTGGCGTCCGCCTCGCACGCCGCCGCTCACTTCTCCTCGGGCTCGAACTCGAGCGCCGCACCGTTCATGCAATAGCGCTGTCCGGTCGGTTGCGGGCCGTCATCGAACACGTGCCCGAGATGACCGCCGCACTTCGCGCAGTGCACCTCCGTGCGCCGCATGAAGTGGCTCGTATCCACGCTGGTGCCCACCGCGCCGGGCTTGGGCGCATAGAAGCTCGGCCAGCCGCTGCCGCTGTCGTACTTGGTGCTCGAATCGAATAGCGGCGTGCCACATCCCGCGCAGTAGAACGTTCCCTTGCGATGCTCGTCGTTCAGCGGGCTCGTGCCGGCGCGCTCCGTTCCGTGCTGGCGCAGGATGCGGTATTGCTCCGGCGTGAGCTCGCGCTTCCACTCATCGTCTGTCTTCTGCACCACGGTCTTCTCGCTCGGGCTGTTCATCGAAACCTCCTATCGGCGGATCACAACGTTCAGAGCAGGGCTTGGGCCCGGGGCGGCCGGTACGTGCATGGGGCCGGGGAGCCGAGAGCGATGCAGTCGCCGGAGCCGAGCTCATGAGTGAAGCCGCCTTCGAGGAAGATCAAGCGCCTTTTCAGCATCCAGATCAAATGGCGCGCGAGCCCGTGGGTGGACGCGGGGAACGTGACCTCGGGCGCCGGCCCGCAGTTCGCCCTTGGATCATTTCGCATGGGCCCGTCCGTGCGGGCGAGACGTGACGGCGGACGTAGCACCCCGGCACTATAGGCGACAGACGCGCATTCAAGGGACTTCCGCATGGACATTCGCGCCGCGACCGCCGCGGACCTGCCGCAGATTCTCGCGATCTACAACGACGTCATCGCGACGACGAACGCCATCTACGACGAGAGGGAAACGACGCTCGAGGAGCGGCAAGCGTGGTTCGCGGAGCGCACGCGCGCGGGCTTCCCGGTGCTCGTCGCCGAGCTGGACGGCGCGGTCGCGGGCTTCTCCACCTTCGGGCCGTGGCGGACGCGCTGGGGCTATCGCCACACCGTCGAGCACTCCGTGCACGTGCGCGCCGATCTGCGTGGCCGCCACATCGGCGGGGCGCTCATCGAAGCGCTGTGGCCGCATGCTCACGCCATGGGAATGCACGTGATGATCGGCGTCATCGACTCGCAAGCGAAGGCCTCCTTGCACCTGCACGCGAAGCTAGGTTTCGAGGTCGCCGGGACGTTTCGCGAAGTCGGCCGCCGGCACGGCGGCTGGCTCGATCTGGTGATGATGCAGAAGTTTATCTAGCCAGGCGTCGAGCGAGATCTTGCCGGGACCGAAGACGGTGAGCGCGAGCAGCAGCGTGCCCCACAAGATGTGGTTGCCCAGCGCCGCCTCGTAGCCCTCGGCGAGCAGCACGTTCGAATAGGAAATCACGGCCATCGCGTTGACGACGAATGTGCCGATCGCGCCGACGCGACCGAGCCATCCGATCACGAGCAGTGCCGGAAAGAACAGCTCGCCGAACGTTCCGAGCACCGCCGCAACATCGGGCGGCAGCAGCGGCACGTGATATTCGTCGCGGAAGAGGTCCAGCGTGCTCTCCCAGCTCGTGAGCTTCAGCCATCCGGAGCGCCAGAAGATATCGGTGACGTAGAGCCGGGCGGCGAGCAACGCGAGCGGTTGTAACTTGCCGAGCCAGCGCGCGAGCGTCGCGTGCCACTGCGCCAGCGTGAGCAGGAGCTTCATGTCACGGTCCTTGCTTGGTGAGTCCCACGAGCAGCTTCAGCCTCATGAAGCGGACGAGCGCCGCGCCGAGATCGAAGCTCGCGTCGGCCCGCTGCGCCTCATCGAGTGCGAGGCCGAGCGGCGCGCCGCGCGCGAACGCCGCGAGCGCGGCGAAATCGGCGGCCGGGATCTCGTGCAGCTCGACGCCCTCCATCGCGCGTAAGACGAGCGCGCGTGCGCCTCCGGCGTCCAGATCGATGAGCTCGTCGCTCTCCGCTCCAGGCTGGTTCACCTGCCAGATGCGCACGATCGGATACGGCGACTGCACGAGTCTGGACGCAGGATGCAGCTCGAAGCGCAGCTCCTCGTAGTCAGCGGGATCGAGCTCACGAAACACGTCCGGGTCGAGCGGCTCCGCATCCGGCGCGATCAGCGCTTCCTCGACGGCCCATTCGAGCGCCGCGACATCCGGAAGGTATGCGTACTGCGTGCCCGCGAAGCGCGCACGGAGAAAGCCCTCGAAAGGCCTGCCGATGTGATGCAAATCCCCCGCGCGCGACGGATGCGCGCGCTGGAATTCGCGCGCGAGCTGACGAAAGTAGTCGGTGCCGACGAGGCGCTCGATGACCGGGAACGCCACCGCGAGCGCCTGAATGAATCCTTCGTGCAGGTTGTTCCGGTAGATGTCGATCCGCTGCGCCGGATCGATGCCGTTCGCCACGATGTGCGGCACGACGGTGGCGTCCGCGCCGTCGAACAGCGCGGCCGCGAATTGCAACTGCAGCTCACGCAGCGTGAGCACGAAGCCTGTCTCGCATTCGGTCCGCCTTGTGCGCTTCGCCCACCAGAACCTCCAGCGGCGGAATATTCGAGTCCCATTCGATGAGCGTCGGTACCGGCCCGAAACGCTCGAGGGCGGCGGCATAGAGCGACCACACGGCATCGCAGACCGGGCCGTCATGGGTATCGATGAGCACTTCGCGCCCATCTACCGTGCGGCGGCTATGGCCCGCGAGGTGAATCTCGCGCACCGCATGGCGTGGGATGCCATTCAGATACGTGAGCGGATCGAAACCGTGATTCGCCGCGCTGACGTACACGTTGTTCACATCGAGCAGCAGCCCACAGCCGGACTCGCGCGCGAGCGCCGCGACAAAGTCCCACTCGGTGAGCGTCGAGCTCGCGAACTGCAGGTAGCTCGAGACATTCTCGATGAGAATCTGGCGGCCGAGAAAATCCTGCACGTGCCGCACCCGATCGATCATGTGCCGCAGAGCTTCTTCGGTGTAGGGGAGCGGCAACAGATCGTTCGTGAAGCGACCGCCAACCGCTCCCCAGCACAGATGCTCCGATACGAGCATCGGGTCGAAGTCGCGCACCAGTCGCGCGATCTCCGCGAGATGCGCGCGATCGAGTGGATCCGTGGAGCCTATCGAGAGACCGACGCCGTGCAGGCTGAGCGGATAGCGCTCGCGAACGGCGCGCAGCACGCGCGGCAGGGTCCCGCCGCGCGCGAAATAGTTCTCGCTGTGCGCTTCGAACCAGCCGACCTCGGGGCGGCGCGCGACGATCTCGGAATGATGGATCGCGCGCAGCCCGATGCCCGCGCGGCGGGCCTCATGGACTCCGGCGGGCGCGGGCTCAGATCGCACGACCTCGAGCTCCACGTGCCATGCGCCGCGCGCGCATCGCTGAGCGGCCTCAGGACTTCGCGGTCAGCGAGCCGCCGACGAGACGCTCACACGTGCCCTTCGGCAACTTCACCCACTCCTTGCCGTCGCCGTCCTTCTTGCTCAGGCCCTGGCACGAGTGCGCCGGTCCGGCGCAGTCGTTCTTGCCGGCCTTGGCCACGCCGTAGCACTTCTCGGTGGCGCCCTGCTTCGCGTCGTCGCCCGCGAAGGCCGCCGGACCTGCGCATGCGACCAACCCGCCGATCGCCGCCGCGAGGATTGCAGTCTTGGTAGTCATCGAGTCGTCTCCTTGGAGAGTTGAGGCCTGAATTTCACCGCCATGCCGGCGCGCAGTCTGAGCCAAATCCGCGCCGACTCAAGCCGTCGCGCGGGGGCGGCACCGCGGATCGGAAAAGGCAACAACCCGGACTCCGGCCCCGCGCTTGCAAATCAGCGACTTAGGCGGAGGCTGGCCTGTTCGTGGGAGAGAAGCGTCAATCGCGGCCGTTTGCCGCAAGATGCCGACACATTCCGCGCGCACGGTGACGGTGCATGTCGGCCCGCGGCGTGGTAAACAGGTGCCCCCGACGACAGAGCCGAGCCCCCTATGGGTCCGATACAGGTCAAGGGAAGCGGTGCGCCTATGCAGCCTGTCCAGCTGAGTCGCTTGTGGCGTGAGCATCTTGAAGCCGGTTGCCCGAACGAGTTGGCGGGCCTCGAGATCGCGGGCACCAATGCGCGCGAGCTCGATGCCGAGATCACCGCATGCGTGAGCGCGTTGCTGACGCGCAGCATCGTGGTGGACGGCCGCATCGAGCGCCGGCTCAACGAGATTCGCACGGAGCTGCAACGTAAGCAGGCCGGCGCGCAGGAGCCGATCGCGCAGTACTGCGAGCGACTCAACAAGCTCGTCAGCGCGGTGCTCGTCCAATCCCGCAACGGCGGGCACGCTTAGTCCACGCTGTTTGCGCGGACCCTCGCGAATTCCGCCCGCGGCGGAACATTGATCTGCGTTCGTTCATTCCTCTCGCACACGTTGTGGGATGGAGAACGTCATGGCCGATCGAGATCGAGTGGAAGGTGCGACGAAGAACCTGGGCGGCAAGCTCAAGGAAGCCGCCGGCAAGGTCACGGGCGATGAGAAGCTGAAACGCAAAGGCCAGGCCGATCAGGTCGTGGGCAAGGTGCAGAACACCGTGGGCGGCGTGAAGGACGAGCTGCGCAAGGACGACGATCGCAAGCACTGAGCGCGCACCGCGTCTCCCGGAGAAAGCGAAACGGGCGCCACATGGGCGCCCGTTTCATTGTCGGCCTCGTTGTCAGCCTGGCAGCGAACGACGCGCCGCAGGCGTTGCGAGCTTCCGTTACAGCAGCGGCACCAGCAGCAGCGCCACGATGTTGATGATCTTGATGAGCGGGTTGATCGCCGGCCCGGCCGTGTCCTTGTAGGGATCGCCGACCGTGTCGCCCGTCACCGCGGCCTTGTGCGCATCCGAGCCCTTGCCGCCGAAGTTGCCTTCCTCGATGTACTTCTTGGCGTTGTCCCAGGCGCCGCCGCCCGTCGTCATCGAGACCGCGACGAAAATGCCCGTCACGATCGTGCCGATGAGCAAGCCGCCGAGCGCCTTGATGCCCGCGCCCGACCCGAACATCCAGTTGAGTGCCACGACCAGCACGATCGGCACGAGGATCGGCAGCAACGACGGAAGGATCATCTCCTTGATCGCCGCGCGCGTGAGCATGTCGACCGCCCGCGAATAGTCCGGCTTGGCCGTGCCCTCCATGATGCCCTTGATCTCGCGGAACTGACGGCGCACCTCGGTCACGACCGAGCCCGCCGCGCGTCCCACCGCTTCCATCGCCATGGCGCCGAAGAGGTAGGGCACCAGGCCGCCGACGAACAAGCCGATGATCACCGCCGGATCCGAGAGCACGAACTCGAGGACGTGACCGGCAGTTTCGAGGTTGTGCGTGTAGTCCGCGAACAGCACCAGCGCGGCAAGCGCCGCGGAGCCGATCGCGTAGCCCTTCGTCACCGCTTTCGTCGTGTTGCCGACGGCATCCAGCGGGTCCGTGATGTTGCGGACTTCCTTCGGCAGCCCGGCCATCTCCGCGATGCCGCCCGCGTTGTCCGTGATCGGGCCGTACGCGTCGAGCGCGACGATCATGCCGGTGAGCGACAGCATCGAGGTCGCCGCGACGGCGATGCCGTAGAGGCCGACGTTGTACTGCTGACCGAGGTGATACGAGCCCCAGATCGCGAGGCACACCGCGATGACCGGCAGTGCCGTTGCCTTCATCGATACGCCGAGGCCCGCGATGATGTTCGTCGCATGACCCGTCTGCGAAGCGCTCGCCACCTTGCGCACCGGGCTGTACTCGGTGGCCGTGTAGTACTCGGTGATCACGATCATCGCCGCGGTCAGCCCGAGGCCGATGAGGGCGCAGCCGAACATTGCAGCGGCCTGCGCCGGCATGAGCGCCTTCGTGATGAACCAGAACGCGATCGCGGACACGACGCCCGAGACGATCACGCCCTTGTACAGCGCGTTCATGATCTTGCCGCCCGAGCTCGCCCTCACGAAGAAGGTGCCGATGATCGAGGAGATGATCGAAGCCGCGCCGAGCGCGAGCGGATACACGATGGCCGCGAGCGCCGTGCCGTCCGACTGATTCGCGTACAGCAGCCCGCCGAGCAGCATCGTCGCGACGATGGTCACCGCGTACGTCTCGAACAGGTCGGCCGCCATGCCCGCGCAGTCGCCCACGTTGTCGCCGACGTTGTCCGCGATCACCGCGGGGTTGCGCGGATCGTCCTCGGGAATTCCGGCTTCGACCTTACCGACGAGGTCCGCGCCGACGTCCGCACCCTTCGTGAAGATGCCGCCGCCGAGACGCGCGAAGATCGAGATGAGGGAGCCGCCGAACGCGAGACCGACGAGCGCGTGCAGCGCATGATCCGCGGCATCGGGCCCGGGCAGGAGGGCCCGGAGCGCGACGTAGTAGCCGGACACGCCGAGCAGACCCAGGCCGACGACCAGCATGCCGGTCACGGCTCCGCCCCGGAACGCGACGCCCAGCGCGGAGTTCAGCCCCTGCGTGGCCGCCTGCGCCGTGCGCACGTTGGCGCGCACGGAGATGTTCATGCCGATGAAGCCGGTCAGACCCGAGAGAATGGCGCCGACGGCAAAGCCGCCCGCCGTGGGCCATCCGATGGCGAAGCCGATCACGACGAACAGCACCACGCCGACCAACGAGATCGTGGTGTACTGCCGATTGAGGTAAGCCTTCGCGCCGGCCTGTACGGCAGCCGCGATCTCTTGCATGCGCTGATTGCCCGCGGGCAGACGCAGGATCGACATCATCGAGACGACGCCATACGCGACCGCGATCAGCCCGGCCGCGATTGCGAGCCACAGCCAGTTACTGGCTTCCATCGGGATTCTTCCTCCCACGAATCATGATTGATTTGGTTTTTTCGGCGCGCCCGGGCGCAATGCCCCGCCTCTCCGGGCCGCCAAAAAGGCGGCGCACTATAGCATTTGCCGCGCTCAGACCTTGAAATCCGTCGTGAGCTTGCGCTTCACGGGCACGCCCTTGACCTTGGCGTAGTCCGGTAGCCCGCGCACGTACGGCGGGTAGTCCTCGCCGCTGATCAGCGGCTCGAGGTAGCGGCGGCAGGCCGCCGTGATGCCGAAGCCGTCCTCGGTGATGTACTCGCGCGGGACTTTCTTTTCCTGGTTGGCGACCTGATCGAGCGGCACGCGACCGACGGTCCAGCGGTAGGGGCTCGACGACTTGCGCACGATGGTCGGCATCACCGCGTTCACCCCCTGCACGGCCAGCTCGACCGCAGCTTTGCCCACGGCGTACGCCTGCTCCACGTCCACCTTCGAGGCGATGTGCCGGGCGGCCCGCTGCAGATAGTCCGCGACGGCCCAGTGAAACTTGTAGCCGTGCGCCTCGCGCACCATGTTCGCGACGACCGGGCCCACCCCGCCGAGCTGCGCATGCCCGAAGGCGTCGGTGGTGCCCGCCTCGGCGAGGAACTTGCCGTCGGGATACGCGGCGCCCTCCGACACCACGATGACGCAATAGCCGTTCTGCGTGACGGCCTCCTTCACCTTCGCGAGAAATCTCTCCTTGTCGAAGGGGATCTCGGGAAACAGGATGACGTGCGGCGGATCGCCGGGCTTCGCGCCCGCGAGGCCGCCCGCGGCGGCGATCCAGCCGGCGTGCCGCCCCATGACTTCGAGCACGAAGACCTTCGTCGAGGTGCGCGCCATGGAGGCGACATCGAGCGCCGCTTCGCGCGTCGATACGGCGATGTACTTGGCGACCGAGCCGAACCCCGGGCAGCAGTCGGTGTGCGGCAGATCGTTGTCGACCGTCTTCGGGACGCCGACGCACGTGATCGGATAGCCCATCTGCTCGCCGATCTGGGACACCTTCAGCGCCGTGTCCATCGAGTCGTTGCCGCCGTTGTAGAAGAAATAGCCGATGTCGTGCGCGCGGAAGACCTCGATCAGCCGCTCGTACTCCGCACGGTTCTTGTCGAGGCCCTTGAGCTTGAAGCGGGCGGAGCCGAATGCGCCGGCGGGCGTGTAGCGCAGCGCGCGAATGGTCGCGGGGCTCTCGCGGCTCACGTCGATGAGGTCTTCGGTGAGCGCGCCGACGATGCCGTCGCGCCCCGCGTAGACCTTGCCGATGTGCTTCGGAAAGCGCCGCGCGGTCTCGATGACGCCGCACGCGGACGCGTTGATCACCGCCGTGACCCCGCCCGATTGCGCATAGAACGCGTTCTTGCGGACCGGGGCGGGAGCGCGTGTGCCGGACTTGCGTGCCGTCTTCGAGACCGTCTTTTTCATGAGCTTCGCGGCGGGTGGTTGTCGGGAAGCGCGGGAGAATAGCGCAACCGCCGAGCGTTGACCTCGCGGGAGGCGGCCGGTAACGTTCACGGCCGTTTCGCGCATAGAACCGTAGGGGCCGGTCTCACCATCATGCGAATCATTCTTCTGGGTGCGCCCGGC
>DASZSS010000419.1:0-6438 GCA_035548535.1 Steroidobacteraceae bacterium | reverse complement strand
CGTCACCGATCAGAACAACCTGTTCGCGATGGTGAAGTTCTACAAGGCGGCGCTCGCGGCGGGCGTGAAGCCGCTCATCGGCGTCGACTTGCTCGTGCGCGAGCATGGCGAGCGCGCGCAACCGACGCGTATCGGGCTGCTCTGTCAATCGACCGAGGGTTACGCGAATGTCACGCGTCTCGTCACGCGCGCGTACCTCGAAGGCCAGCAGCGCAGCGCGCCGATGATCGATCGGCGCTGGCTTACGCCGGAGAACGTGCGTGGGCTGATCGCGCTCTCGGGCGGCCTGGAAGGGGACATCGGCCGCTGCCTCGCCAACGGCAAGGAAGGGGACGCCGAGCAGGCGCTCGCGCGCTGGCTCGAGCTCTTCGGCCCCGAGCGCTTCTTCATCGAGCTGCAGCGCGTGGGCCGGCCCGGGGAAGAGCCCTACATCGCCTCCGCGGTCTCGCTCGCCTCGAAGCGCGGCGTGCCCGTCGTCGCGACGAACGATGTCCGCTTTCTGAAGGCCGACGACTTCGAGGCGCACGAGGCACGCGTGTGCATCCACGACGGTACGCTGCTCGCCGACAAGGGTCGGCCGCGCAAGTACACGCCGCAGCAATACGTCCGCACGCCCGAAGAGATGGCGGAGCTGTTCGCGGATGTGCCCGAAGCGCTCGCCAACTCCTGCGAGATCGCGCGCCGCTGCAGCCTCGTGCTGAAGCTCGGGGAAAGCCGCCTGCCGCGGTATCCGGTGCCGGAGGGGCATACGCCCGAGACGTTCGTGCGCGCCGAATCCGAGCGCGGGCTCGCCGCGCGTCTTGCGGCGCTGAACGTCAGCGATCCCGAGCGGTACCGCAAGCGCCTCGAGGTGGAGCTGAACGTCATCGTGCAGATGGGCTTCGCGGGCTACTTCCTCATCGTCGCGGACTTCATCCGCTGGGCGCGCGAGAACGGCGTGCCGGTCGGACCGGGCCGCGGCTCGGGCGCCGGCTCGCTGGTCGCGTACTGCCTCGGTATCACGGACCTCGACCCGCTCGCGCACGATCTGCTGTTCGAGCGCTTCCTGAATCCCGAGCGCGTGTCGATGCCGGACTTCGACGTCGACTTCTGCATGGAAGGCCGCGACCGCGTCATCCGCTACGTCGCCGAGAAGTACGGCCGCGAGCGCGTCTCACAGATCATCACGTACGGCACGATGGCCGCGAAGGCCGTCGTGCGCGACGTCGGGCGCGTGCTCGGCATGACCTACGGCTACGTGGACCGCATCGCGAAGCTGATTCCGTTCGAGCTCGGCATCACGCTCGACGATGCGCTCGCGAAAGAGCCGGAGCTGAAGCGCCTCTACGACACCGAGGAGGAGGTCAAGTACCTCATCGACATGGCGCGCTCGCTGGAAGGCCTGACGCGCAACGCCGGCATGCACGCGGGCGGCGTCGTCATCGCGCCCTCGGTGCTCACCGACTTCACGCCGCTCTACTGCGAAGAAGGCTCGACGAGCGTCGTCACGCAGTTCGACAAAGACGACGTCGAAGCGGCCGGGCTCGTGAAGTTCGACTTCCTCGGCCTGCGCACGCTCACGATCATCGACTGGGCGGTGAAGACCATCAACCGCATTCGCGCGGCGCGCGGCGAGCCGCCCTTCGACATCAGCAAGATTCCGATGCAGGACGAGCGCACCTACGCGCTGCTGAAGGCCTGCAAGACGACCGCGGTGTTCCAGCTCGAATCCCGCGGCATGAAGGACCTGATCCGGCGCCTGCAGCCGGACTGCTTCGAGGACATCGTCGCGCTCGTCGCGCTGTTCCGCCCGGGCCCGCTGCAGTCGGGCATGGTGGACGACTTCATCAACCGCAAGCACGGGCGCATCGACGGCCCCATCGACTACCTGCACCCGGACCTGAAGCCCGTTCTGCAGGCGACGTACGGCGTCATCCTGTACCAGGAGCAGGTGATGCAGATCGCGCAGGTGCTCGCCGGCTACACGCTCGGCGGCGCCGACCTGCTGCGCCGTGCGATGGGCAAGAAGAAGCCCGAGGAGATGGCGAAGCAGCGCACCATCTTCATCGAGGGGGCGACGCGCCGGAACGTCGATCAGAAGCAGGCGGAGTTCATCTTCGACCTGATGGAGAAGTTCGCGGGCTACGGCTTCAACAAGTCGCACTCCGCCGCGTACGCGCTGCTCACGTATCAGACGGCGTATCTGAAGGCCCACTATCCGGCCGCCTTCATGGCCGCGGTGCTGTCGGCGGATATGGATCACACGGACAAGGTGGTCACGCTGATCCGCGATTGCCGCGACTCGTGCGGCCTCGAAGTGAAGCCGCCGGACGTGAACGTCTCGCAATACCAGTTCACGGTCGACGACGACAAGACGATCCGCTACGGGCTCGGCGCCGTGCGCGGCGTCGGGCAGGGCGCCGTCGAAGCGCTGATCGCCGAGCGCGAGGCGCGCGGCAAGTTCACGAGCCTCGAGGACCTCTGCCGCCGGCTCGATCTCACCAAGCTCAATCGCCGCGTGCTCGAGGCGCTCATCCGCTCGGGCAGTCTCGATTGCCTCGGCTCGAATCGCGCGACGCTCATGCAGACCCTGCCCACGGCGATGCAGCTCGGCGACCAGAGCTCCAAGGCGGTCGACGCCGGACAGAACGATCTCTTCGGGCTCGGCTCGCCCGCGGCACCCGCGCCGTTGCAGAAGGCGGCGCTGCTGCCGGAGTGGAGCGAGCGCGTCCGCCGCGACGGCGAGCGCGAGACCCTGGGCCTGTATCTGACCGGGCATCCGATGGACGCGTTCGAATCGGGACTTGCGCGGTTCGTGACGCATCGGCTCGGCGATCTCGTGAGCGAGCGCCCGATCGGCGGCGGCGAGGGCGGCGGCTACCGCGGCTTCGGCGCCGGCAAGCCGGTCACCGTCGCCGGCGAGATCAACGACGTGCGCAAGCGCGGGCCGCGGACCATCCTGATGCTGGACGACGGCACGGCATGGCTCGAAGTGACCCTGTTCGACGAGGTGTACCAGCAGCACCGCGACCTCGTCGCGAAAAACTCGCTCGTCATCGTCGAGGGCATGCTGCGCTTCGATGAGTTCAGTGACGGCTGGCGGCTCTCCGCGAAGCGCATCAAGGCGCTCGAGAAGGCGCGCGAGGAGGCCGCGCGGCGCCTGGTCGTGCGCTGGCCGACGAGCGACCCGAATTCGGGCACGCGCTTCGCCGAGATCCTCAAGCCGTGGCGCGGTGGGCCGTGCGCGATCACCGTGGAGTACCGCGGCAGCGGCGCCATGGGCGCACTGGCCCTCGGCCCGGAGTGGAACGTCAAGCCGACGCGCGAGCTGATCGAGCAGCTCGAGTCCTTCGCCGGCGACAAGGGCCTGCGCGTCATCTACGGCGCGCCCGCCCAGCATCCGGCGGCCCTCTCGGGGTGACAACTATGTTGCAGAGACTCCCCGGCCCCCGTAACCTCCCGCTGCCGTTGAGAAAGCCCCGCTGGAGGCAATCCCCCGTTGGCCGTCGCATTCCTTGATTTCGAGCAGCCGATCGCCGAGCTCGAAGCGAAAATCGAGGAGCTGAAGCACGTCAGCTCCGACTCGGAAGTCAACATTCAGGACGAGATTGGCCGCCTGCAGGCCAAGAGCCGGCAGCTCACGACCAGCATCTTCGCGAACCTCACGCCGTGGCAGATCACGCAGCTCGCGCGCCATCCGCAGCGGCCGTACACGCTCGACTACGCGAACCTGATCTGCAGCGAGTTCCACGAGCTGCACGGCGACCGCATGTTCTCGGACGACCTGGCCATCGTGGGCGGGCTCGCGCGCATCGGCGACAAGCCGATCATGCTGATCGGGCACCAGAAGGGTCGCGACACCAAGGAGCGCGTGCGCCGCAACTACGGGATGCCGAAGCCGGAGGGGTATCGCAAGGCGCTGCGCCTCATGCGGCTCGCGGAACGCTTCGGGCTGCCACTCGTCACGTTCATCGACACGCAGGGCGCGTATCCGGGCGTGGGCGCGGAAGAGCGCGGCCAGAGCGAAGCGATTGCGCGGAACCTGTTCGAGATGTCGGTGTTGCGCATCCCGATCGTCAGCGTGGTGACGGGCGAGGGCGGATCGGGCGGCGCCATCGCGATCGGCGTGTGCGATCGGCTGCTCATGCTCCAGTACAGCGTGTATTCCGTCATTTCCCCGGAGGGTTGCGCGTCCATTCTCTGGAAGAGCGCGGACAAGAAGGAAGCGGCGGCGGAGGCCATGGGCCTCACCGCGCAGCGCCTCTCCCAGCTCGGGCTCGTCGATGAGGTCATCGAGGAGCCGCTCGGCGGCGCGCATCGCGACCACGTGCTGATGTCCGAGCGCTTGAAGTCCGCGATCCTGCGCCACTTGACCGCGCTCGAGAAACTCTCGCCCGATGAGCTGCGCGCGCAGCGGCAGGCGAAGATCTCGTCCTTCGGAATTTTTTCGGAAACCGCCGAAAAGGCTCCCTGACGCGCGGCGGTCGCTGTCGGCCGCGCGGCGCGCTGGAGTACGTCGATGTGCGATCTGTCGCCGTTGCGTTGAATGGCTCGCCGGGATTCCTTCTCGCCTGAGTGGCTCCAGCGACGGCTGGCGGCGCTGCTGCCGGCGTTCCCCTCCGTGTCGCTTTGCGTTGCCCTGAGCGGCGGCGTGGACTCCGTGGTGCTGCTCGCGGCGCTCGCCGCGCGGCTTCGTAAGCGCACACGACTGCGCGCCGTGCATGTCCATCACGGGCTGCATGCGAACGCCGATCAATGGAGCGAGCACTGCGCGACGCTGGCGAAGCGCTTCGGTGTTCCGCTCACCACGATGCGCATCAAGGTCGCGCGCGGGCGTGGGGACTCGCTCGAAGCCGCCGCTCGCCACGCGCGCTACGAAGCGCTGGCCGCCGAGCTGGCACCAGGCGAAGTGCTGCTCACCGCGCACCACGAGGACGACCAGCTCGAAACCGTCCTGCTGCAACTGATGCGCGGCGCGGGAGTGGCCGGGCTGGCCGGCATGCCCGAAGTCGCGCCCTTCGCGCGCGGCACGCTCGTGCGGCCACTGCTGAGCCGCTCGCGTGCCGAGCTCGAAGCCTGGGCGCGAGCGAACGAGCTCACCTGGGTCGACGACGACACGAACGCGAACGAGCAGTTCGATCGAAACTATCTCCGGCATCGCGTGCTGCCCGTGCTTCGCGAGCGCTGGCCGGCTGCTGCGCATGCCGCCTCGCGCAGCGCGCGACACGCGGCCGAAGCGCAAGGACTGCTGGACGCGCTCGCACTCGCCGATGTCGAGCGTGCGTCGAACGGTGCATCGCTCTCCGTGCAACGTCTGCGCGCGCTTGCCCCCGATCGGCGGCGCAATGCCGTGCGGTTCTGGATCGCGCGCGCGGGATACACGGTGCCCGACACGAAACGGCTTCGGGAAATCACGACAACGCTCATCGACGCGCGCGCGGACGCTAACCCCGTCGTGTCGTGGAACGCGACGCGAGTGTGCCGGCACGCCGATCAGCTCACGCTGGACAGCGTGCGCCCCGCGCGCGCCACCTCGTCGGATGCCGACGCGATCGGGTGGGATTGGCGCGCGCAGCCGCGGATTCCGCTGGCGGACACGCGCGGCGCGCTGGAGATCACGCCGGACCCGCACGGCCCGATCGACCTCGACGCGTTGCCCACGGTGCTGACCATCCGGCAGCGCCGGGGCGGCGAGCGCCTCCGCCCGCGACGCGGCGGCCGAACGGCGACCGTGAAGTCGCTGCTGCAATCCTCGCATGTGCCGCTCGCCGAGCGGGCCGCGATCCCACTGGTCTTCAATGACGAGCAGCTCGTTGCGGTCGCCGATCGCTGGGTCGATCACTCCATCCAGGCGAGTTCCACGACGCAATCTCGCGCGCGCCTGCATTGGCACCGGAACGCAGGCTGATTGCCTGCACACCGGATCGTTGCGGCACACGCCTGCGCGCCCGACCTCTAAGATGCCTCTGACGATCCCGGCTGATCGCCAGCGAGCCTGCCATCGTCCTTCGCGTCACGTCCTGGGGCGCAGAACGCACCAACGCGGCGCTCTATGTCGCCTCACAGACGCCAAAGGGCGCGTGCGGCGCGGCGGGCTTGCGCCGGGCGAGTGCGTCGTCACGCTCGCGCCGGACGCGGTGCCGGACGGGTATGGCGCGGCCCAGCGCGAGTACGGTGTCGAGCTTGCGCCGGGCGCGGCCGCGGCGGTCGACGTCGTCCGACACCGATCGCACGCGATATCAGCATGTTGCCGCCATTCGTCGTGCGCCGAGCGTCACGCCGGAGCGCACCTCTCTTCCGACGCTCCGGCCGATTTGCTACTCTGTCGGCCCGTCGATTTATGCGTCCCGCGGTGGCCGCTCAATCGTCTGTCTCGATCGACGGGTAATCCTGCTAACACACAGCAAAGGCTCACCACCTTGACGCGTTTCGTTTTCGTCACCGGCGGCGTCGTGTCCT